>CAKZHE010000054.1 GCA_936920195.1 uncultured cyanobacterium
CCCTTTTGGGGAAGAAACAGAAACCTAAATCGTGAGGTTTAGGAATCCCCGTGCCTTTAGGTCGGGGAGGATGTCAACCAAGGCAATGCCTAACTGCTGCAACTTAGCAGCGAGGCGATCTGCACGGGCTTTCTCTTGGGCTAGTTGTTGATTAGCAGCTTCTGCCTCTTGATTAGCAGCTTCTGCCTCTTGGTTAGCAGCTTCTGCCCGTTGATTAGCTTGTAGAGCCGCAGCATATAACTCCTCTGGGGTGAGCAACTTTTCCCCATTATCAAGGCGATAGAAATTAATTAGGTACTCATTCGCCTCTAATTTCAATTGCAATACCTGACTGCAACTATCCACAATTGGCTTATAAATCCCATCTTCATTGAGGCGGAATCCCTCCAATTGGTTGGTAATCCATTCGCCATAGGGATCAAAGAGCCAATATTCTGTTACTCCTAACTGTTCATATAAAGTCCTCTTGAATGTGCGATCTATTTCCTTCGTGCCAGCAGAGGTAACTTCAAAAATAATTGCCGGAGTTTGCTTACCTTCCCAAATTTTGTAGTTATCATAGAGTTTCTGCTCTATGTCAAAGATGACCATGACATCAGGGGCAACTCTAGCTTTAGGATTGCCTTCAATGTAATACAGGAACTGATCTGCAAAGACGACGGCGGGCTGCTCTTGCAGATATAACCGCAATAGAGCAAGAGTCATCAGGATTGCTAGGGCGTGTTGTTGAGTTTCTGCCAAGGGTTTACCGTCGGAACTGGGATAGATAACTGGTGTAATGGTTGATGGGGAATCTGGGTTAGTGCTTGCGATTGGGGGCGGTGGATTAGCGATAGTTACCATAACTGCCTCAATGGGAAAGCGGGTAGTTTGATGATCGTGCATTGTATCAGACCGATTAAACTGAAACAACTAGCGATCGCCATCCAGCAGTTTTTAACCGCATTTGATAGAATTGTCTGGTAGCTTGCTGAAAATAATCGTGAATTCTCAAGATCGGTCTAATTTCCAACAAAGACTCCAAGAGCTAGAAGCTCAAATTCCGAATGAGACAACTTCAGGGCAGCGTTTAGAGCCAAATCTGCCAATAAATAGCGATGCGGCGGCGACATTGCCCCAAATTGCCAATTGGTTTTACAATCTCCCAGACGTTCTGAAAATTGTGGCGATCGCGGTGGCTGCTGTTCTCAGTTTTACCCTCTTGCGGACAGTTTTACAACTGGTTTTTTCCCTGATTACTTTAGCGGTAGTGGGAGGATTAGTCTATTTCGCTTATAAATTCTGGATTACACCCCAACCGCCCGAATCATAGCCAAATTAGGAGGAATCATGGAAGCTGAAATTAATTTGACTCAACTGAAGGAATTAGTTGGACAAGAGAGTATTGTTCACCTGTTGCAAGAAGCTGGAAAAAAAGCTGGCGAGGCTAAGGATTGGGAAAAGGTGGCGAAAATTTCTAAGTTTCTGGAGGGATTGCAAAAACTCAAATAGAACTATCTGGGGAAAAGCGATCGCACTTAATTTAGGCAGGACTTACGCAGTCACTCTCGATATAGCTTTGATGGTGCGTTACGCTGGCGCTTTAGCGTTAGCCATGCCGCAGGCTATACACACCCTACTGATAGAGGCTTTGCGTAAGTCCTGTTAGGGTTCGTGTGGATTAGAGAGAGGTCTAATTCTAGTTGAAGGCCAGTAAATTTTGTAGGCTCGACCAATAATTTCATGTTGCGGCAAAAATCCCCAGACATGGGAATCAAAACTATCATTGCGATTGTCGCCCATGACAAAGTATGAATTAACTGGTGCAATCATGGGCGGTAATTCATAATTAGGTGACTCTAAAATATACTTTTCTGGCAAAGGTTGCCGATTGATATAAACAATGCCGTTAGTTACTTGCACTGTTTGACCGGGTTTGCCAATCACTCTTTTAATAAAAAAACGTTGTTGATTATGCTCTGTTGGCTGGTCTAAATTTTGGGCAGTTTCTGGTTCGGTAAAAACAATTAGATCGCCTTGCTTTGGTAAATAATTATCAGATTTTTGGACTAAAATTCTATCTCCTACTTCCAGAGTTGGCAGCATTGAACTGCTAGGAATTTCAAATATTTCCACATTTTGGGAAATTATTTTAGGAATATAGGAAGTAATGATTCCGGAGATCAAGATGGCAATGGCGATCGCATGAATGATTGGTAGCTGTTCTAGGTGTTTTCGCCGGGGAACAGTCAAATGAATATGATAGCAAGCAAAACATGAAAGCACGGAGTTAACTGCAAAAATATTGGCAGAAAAACCGCTAATAATTAAACATATAAATGCCATAAAAATCAAAAAGATTCCTGGAGCAAATTGCGCTAGATATAAGTGACCCAGACCTGGAATAATTCGAGACAGGAAGATGGCGAGCCAAATATCTTTCTGGCGATTAGCCGAATTTATAGGTGCTGCCTGCCAGCGATCTTTAACAGCAGCATAAGCTTCTAAAAGACTGAAAAGATAAACTATGCAAATTGGGCCAAAACACCCTAGGGCAACAATGGTATTGCCAGATGGACTGAAAACAGACCAAAATAGCAGAGCGATCGCCAAACTTTGGATGATAATTAATAGCAGTCCCCGCCAGCGCAGATGAGCATAAATTTGTCCCAAACCTGGGAAAAACATGGAAAAATTAACCGCTAGCCAAGGTTCTTTAGCAACCATCAGTTTTAAATCCTAAAGTTTTTAAAAATCGGAACAGAAGATTAAGAATTCTCATACTTAAATCATAGTATAATTTTTAAAATAAATTATTTAAGTTCCCAGCGAAAAATCCTTCCCTCCTAAGACAAACAGGCAAGTCTCTAGGGCTAATTTGGTAAATTTTTCTGATTTTTCGATAAGATGGGCAAGAAGGATCTACCCGGCGACTGCAATCATTGAGTTTGCTGAAAGGATTAAAATTCCGACAACGATAACGGAGGAGACGGATATTATGAGCAGTTCTGAAGTCAACGCAACTGAGACTGTGGCTGAAGTGAAGCCCTTAGAAGTGAATACTTCCCAAGTTAGCCCCTTAGCCAAACTCAGCCCTGTGGATGCGCCCTCGGATCAGTGGCGGCAATTTGGAGAGCAAATTTCTGCTTTCTTGGCAGAATTGCCAGACTATGTGACTGAGTTCTTCTCGGAATATCAGCGCCCTCTACTTACCGTTGGTTTAGCGATCGCGGCTTTAGTTACTGTCAAAGTCACTTTAGCTATCTTAGATGCTATTAATGATATTCCTTTACTGTCACCAGTTTTTGAACTGGTAGGTATTGGTTACACAGGTTGGTTTGTGTATCGCTACTTACTCCGAGCTTCTACTCGGCAAGAGTTGGGCGAAGAATTAAAAACCATCAAAGGACAAGTTATTGGCAGTAACTCAACTGACTCTTAAGTTTGCTAGGCCAATTTCGGGCGCAGAGCTTACAGAATTTTCGACTTTCAAAAAAGTTTTTTGTAGGATGGGTATTGCCTATCCTACTGCTTAATATCGTAGAGACGTTCCGGTGGAACGTCTCTGCTGTCCGGTGGAACGTCTCTATTGTTCCAAATGGATATTATTAAAGTCCAAAAACAAGCATTTAAACACTTGGCTGAAGGCGAGTACAGTCAAGCGGGCGAGCTTTGGCAAACTTGTATTGATGCTGAACCAACTGAGAGATTAAATTATTGGTATTTGGGGTTGGTATGGCTCTTGCAAGGGGAAAATGCCGATGCCGAAGCGATTTGGCTATCTGCCCTTGCGGAGGGAACAACCGCTGAAATTGATGCGGGGATGGCGGAATTGTGGGAAATTTTAATATCGACAGGGAATAAGTTTTTGCGCGATCGCCACTTACATTTAGCAGAGAAAATTTACTGGCAAATTCTGGAGTTAGATGAAAGTTTAGTTGAGGTTCATTATAATTTAGGTCAGGCGATCGCGCAACAGGGAGATTTAGAGCGAGCAGTTAACTGTTGGCAAAGGGCAATTGATTTGCAACCGGATTTGATGGCAGCTTATCAAAATCAAGGGGAGATTTACCAGAAATTAGGTCAATTTGCAGAAGCGATCGCTTGTTATTTAAAAGCTTTAGCACTGCATCCAGATTATCATATTGCTTATCATCTTGGTTGCTGTCTTTGCCAACAAGGTAAATGGCAGGAAGCGACAATTTATTTCAAACGAGCAATTGAGCTTAAGGCAGATTATCCGGCTGCTTATGGCGATTTAGGTTGGGCTGAGTTGCAACAAGGAAAATGGCAAGAAGCGATCACTTATTTTCAACAAGCCATAAAAATGATTCCTGACTTTATCTCAGCTTACTCTATTTGGGCAGCTAATTCTGTTCAACAGGGAAAGGCAATTCATGTAAATGCAGCTTTATTAAAAGCTTTAGCAACTGAGGAGCAAATAGGGCTAATAGTTGAACGCTTAAGAGAGGCGATAGAGCTAGCGCTCTCGCCAAGCTCCGCCAAAAACAACACTTTATCAAACCAACCAATTAATTCTCCAGTAGCTTTAGCAGTTAATCCACCTACAGATTTTTATGAATCAACCCAGCAGTGGGCGATCAACAATAATTTAACCAGTTCCCATTATATCAATATTTATCCTCAAAATACTCTTGTTTTAACTCCACCCAAAACCCCAGAAACAACCATTAATTTTAGTTTTAGATTTAGCCATCAAATTGATTTACGATCAAGCTTTGTAGCCATAGTTCCCCAGGGGCGCTATTGGTTAAATGCTGATGAATCTGCCAGTGCTATTATTACTGCCGATAATCGAATTCTAGGGGATATTTCTCCAGAATTTCCGATTTTAAGTCCCGGACATCCAGATAATCATCCCAGCAAACATTCAATTTTATCAGCGAAAAACTTACCCGCTATTCAAAAAATTGCTGGTACTGTAGCCGTTTTATCCGGGTTGCAAAATCAGGTGTATTTCCATTGGATGTGCGATATTTTACCTCGGATAGAATTATGGCAACGCAGCGGGATTGCCCAATCTGAAATTGACTATTTTTTAATTAATGCTAAACTTCCTTTTCAAAAAGAAACTTTAAATATTTTAGGAATTGACGATACTCAAATCTTAGCCCCAGAGCCAAATTGCCACATCGAAGCCACAAAATTGATAGTACCATCTTTCCCCGGTACAATTGCCTGGATGCCAAAATGGGCAGCAGAGTTCCTGCGCCATCGGTTTTTAAATACCACTGCCGCCACTTCCCCGCCTGCAAATTTGCTCTATATTACTCGCCATCAAGCAGCTAATCGTCGGATTATCAATGAAGAACAAGTTATTGACTTGTTAGCGAATTTTGGTTTTCAAGTGGTGACGTTGGAATCAACGTCTGTCGTAGAACAAGCTGCCTTATTAGCGAGTGCCAAAGTGGTGATTTCTGCTCATGGCAGTGGATTGACTAATCTAGTTTTCTGCCATCCGGGAACCAAGGTAATCGAAATTTTTTCACCTAATTTTGTTTATCATTGTTACTGGCTGATTAGCAATTTAGTTCATTTGGAATAT
Source organism: uncultured cyanobacterium (assembly GCA_936920195.1). Taxonomy (GTDB): domain Bacteria; phylum Cyanobacteriota; class Cyanobacteriia; order Cyanobacteriales; family FACHB-T130; genus CAKZHE01. Next base: position 5,546 of record CAKZHE010000054.1, read on the forward strand.
TACTATTTACTAGGTGAAGTTCCAGAAGGCTTTTATTTACATCAAATTTTGTATCCCAACCCCCGCCTTGAAGATATTTTTGTGGATTTGGATAAGTTACAGAAAATCATGAAATTCGCTGAAATTATTAAGCTTTAGGATTTCCAGGACTTACGCAACACCTCTATTAGTAGGGTGTGTTAGCGCAGCGTAACGCACCATCAACGCTATATCTAGAGTGACTGCGTAAGTCCTGTTTGCGAGTTTTTGAGCAATTTTATTCATGCAATAACCGTGTTGATTTTAACGCAAAGGACGCAAAGTTCTCGCAAAGTTCGCAAAGGGATTATTTGGGGGTTGGTTTCTGCGTTTTGAGGACATCAATCTGATATTGGGCATCTTTGTAACAACCAGTTCGGCCTTGTTCGGAGCAAAGTTTAGCTGATAACTGAAAATCTGACATGGCTTTGGCTTGATCTTTGAGGTCAGCATAAACTAAACCTCGATCGTAGTAAACTAGGGCATGGAGGGGATTGAGATTAATGGCTAAGTTGTAATCGGCGATCGCCCCCTGTTTGTCGCCCATTTCATAACGAACTAATCCCCGGTTATAATAGGGGTCAGCATCTTGGGGGTTGAAGCGAATCGAAATATTGAAATCTTCAATGGCTCCGCGAAAATCCCTCAGTCGGAAGCGAGCTAAACCGCGATTTTGATAGGCAAAGGCGGAATTAGGATTGAGAAAGATGGCTTGGGAACAATCGGCGATCGCTGCTTTTTGCTCGCCTAAATTAGAATAGGATAGGCAGCGGTTTAGATAAGCAGCGGCAAAGTTAGGATCGAGTAGTATGGCTTGATTATAATCATCAATTGCCCCCTTTTCATCTCCGGTATCTGCGCGGACATTGCCGCGACTGAGGTAAGGGGGAGCAAAACTAGGATCGACTTTCATAGCTTGATTATAATCATCAATTGCCCCTTTATCGTCGCCTAAATACATCCGGCTATTGCCCCGATAATGATAGGCTTTAGCATTTTTGGCATCTAACTGAACTGCTTTGGTAAAGTCTTGCAGGGCATTTTGCCAGTTGGCTAGGCGATAGTGGGACATGGCGCGATGAAAGTAAATTTGTGCATCTTGGGGATTGACGGCGATCGCTTGATTAAAAGAGGCGATCGCGGCTTTATGCTCTTCTTTAGCCTGGTTGCTTTCTCCCTGTTGTGCTAAATAATTTGCCGTCATACTCTGGGGGACGCGACTTAAAAGGGCTACAATGATTGCGCCTACAAACACCCCAGCCACTCCTAGGAGCGTCTTCTGGTGGTTGTTTGGTTTTTCTACTACCTGTTTTGGTTCCACGACAAATGCCACAGGTGGCGGTTCTACGACCTCTGGAATGGCAGTCAGTTTTTGCAAATCTTCCAGCACTTCGGTAGCTGACTGGTAACGAGCCGCAAAATTGAAGCGCACCATTTTCTCGATAATGTCAATCAGTTGGGGACTAATATTTTTTGGTAGACTACCATTTTTTACCTCCGCGATCGCCCGCCAATTAATCTCCTCATTGGCATCTTGGGCGCGGAGTCGCAGCAATTCCTCCCCTGATAATCCCGTCAGCACCTGCATTCCCATTGTCCCCAAAGCATAAATATCGCTGCTGAAATGGACATTTCCCTGACTTTGTTCCATCGGGATATAGGGAGAGGGTTCTTGAATTGTCATCTGCTCTGGCTTATGCTTGGCAATTTGGGAATTAATTTCTTTGACCAAGCTAAAGTTGATTAAAACCAGTTTGCTATCGGTTTGACGGCGAATAAAGTTGTCTGGCTTGATTTCCCGGTGAATGACTCCCCGTTCGTGGATAAAGGCCAAAATTTCTAACACTTCCTGCAAAAAAGCCACCGCTCGTTCCTCTGGCCAAGGCTGGGCGCGGATAATCTCGTCACTGAGAGAACGACCAGGAATAAATTCTTCAACTAGATAAAATGCTTGATTATCCTCAAAATAAGCCAATAGTTGGGGGATTTGCGGATTCTCGCCCAACCTTTCTAGAATTTCGGCCTTTTTCTTCAATAAAAGCTTAATTAGCTGCGAACTGCCCGATCCATTGCTCGGAAGCTGTAATTGCTTGACGATACATTGGGGGTATCCCGGGCGGCGGGTATCAGCTGCCAAAAATTTTTCCCCAAAAGCACTGGAATTGAGGACTTTAATAACTCGGTAGCGCCTATCTAACAGTTGACCGACGAGCATAAGAGCATCCCAGTCTGATTACGATTCCTGATTGAATATTATCCGGTAAATTGTTATTCAATCAATTTTGCTTAAGGGAATCCGTGCTTAGAATTTTAAACCGATCGCGGTCGATAAACTGCCCCCAGAGCGCGAAGTTCGGCGCGATCGCCTTTTATTTCCACTGTCAAGTCCACCCAGGAGGGATTTTTGGTCAAGGGTTTGACGAATAATTCGGGATGGAGCGATCGCCAAAAATATTTTACAAACTCCTCCACCTCATCATCTGCCATCCCAGTTTTACCAGCTGCGATCGCCTGCCGTTCCGCCTCCAAGCGCCATTGCTGGGAAACTCGATAATCTACTGGATAAAGTATCAGCAATTTATCTAAGTATGCCCATAAACATAAATATTCGATCAAGCGCTGATTTGATTCCCTCGCCCACTGGCGGTCTTCTAGGGTGACAATGGGCGAGGGAGCATCATCAAATAATGCCGGATCGATGGGACGCACGCCCACAAACCAGCCTTCAAATAAAACTATATCGGTTCCTGTCACTAATTCTGGTTGAGCGCGATCGCCTGCTCCTCCCCAAGCAGATTTATCGAAGCGGGGAACCAAAACAGGCAAGGACTGGCGCAATTGCTGTAAAACTTCTACACCCATACCCACATCGTGAGTTCCCGGAGGTCCCCGCAAAATAAACCGGGAATCTTGGGCTTTTAATTGCTGGCGATCGCCATAAGTTTTGTATAAGTCATCTAGGGACAGATTCAGAGTTTGATATCCCAAATGGCTAAGAATTAACTTGAGGATAGCAGCGAGGGTAGTTTTGCCCGTCCCCTGTAGCCCTAGAATCCCCTGAATTAAGGGACGACTCATCAGTTGTCGTTGAACAGCTAATTCCTCGGCTAGAGGCAGCCACAGATGCCAGAGAAACTCAAAATTTGCTGGAGAGATGCCCTGAAAATATGCCCAGATTTGGGGATAGACAGCACGGAACAGATGCGATCGCTTTTCTACCACTGCCGCCACATTACTGTGATTCACCCCAAAAGCTTCATCCCTTAAGGTTTCCCCCCGCAAATATTGCCATTCCTCACTACTAGGATTCTCCCCTCGCCCCCATTTAACCAAAATTTCACTCAACATACCCCATCCCCCCAACTCCCCATCTCCCTCTCTTCCCCATCTCCCTCTCTTCCCCATCTCCCCATTCCCTATTCCCTCTCTTCCCTATT
>CAKZHE010000055.1 GCA_936920195.1 uncultured cyanobacterium
CTATTCCCTTATTCCCTATTCCCTGTTCCCTGTTCCCTGTTCCCTCTCCCCCCCCTGTTCCCTGTTCCCTGTTCCCTTCCCAATGTATTGCGAGAATTTTCTGCTAGGATTCTTTAGCATAGCTAGTTAGCTATAAATCAATAACGCCAATTAAATTAGCGCGATCGCCTCCGAGATCAACTTTATCAGTTTGGGCAGTCTCGCCAATCTCAAACTCCATCTCCCCATATTGCTAAATTTCAAGTAATATACAGTTGAGAATACTTTGCAATACAGTCCCTTCTACCGGAATAAGCCCATGTCTACTACTCACCTTGCCAATCTCAAACCTGGTCAATCTGCCACCATCCTGTCCTTAGATATTGAAACTGGACTGCAACACCGCTTCTGCGCCCTGGGATTGCGTTGCGGACAAGAAATACTTATGCTGCGGCGCGGGTGGATGAAAGGCCCCTTACATCTGCGGGTAGGGATGACTGAAGTGATGCTCCGCCGCTGCGATGCTCGGCAAATTTCCATCACTGGCATCGGGAAAGCAGCATGAGACAGATTGCCGTTCTGGGGATGCCCAATACAGGAAAATCAACCTTTTTTAACCGCTTAACTGGCTCCCATGCCCATATTGGCAACTGGCCTGGGATTACAGTTGATCTGATGATGGCAGAAGTTAAATTAGGCGACGAGTTGGCAGAAGTAATTGATTTGCCAGGAATTTATGACTTACGGGGGTTTTCGGAAGATGAAGCAGTGGTGCGCTGTTTTCTAGAAAAAACGCCCCTCAATTTAGTCCTAATTATTCTCAACACTACCCAAATCGATCGCCAAATAATTCTGCCCCTCCAGGTGAAACAATTAGGATTGCCCGCTGTGGTGCTGCTGAATATGGCAGATGAAGCCAATCGGTTTGGAGTGCAGGTAGAGCCGGATTTACTAGCCCAGCGATTGGGAATGCCTGTACTGCCCATTAGTGCTAAATATGGGATGGGATATCACGGAGCGATCGCTACCATTACCGCATCCCTCCAACAGCACGACAATTTAGTTCAGGTGGCAGAACTGGAAGAACGATTGCTGAACGATCGCCAATTGGCTAACGATCTAGCGGTAATCTTGGATGGTGCTGTCCAAATGCCCTTAAAACTTTCCGATCAGTGGACAAGTAGATTAGATCGGATTCTGCTGCATCCGGTACTGGGATTGCCAATTTTCTTTGCCGCCATGTACCTGATCTTTCAGGCAATCTACGCTGTGGGTACGCCCATGCAAGAATGGCTCGGAAATGGGTTGGATTGGTTCAAGAGCAGTGCTTTAGAACCGTTTCTGGCTCCATTACCCACCTTTATCAAAGGATTTCTGATCGATGGATTGTATGAGGGCATCGGCACTGTTGCCGCTTTCCTGCCCGTAATCTTCCTGTTTTTTCTTTGTATGGCAGTGGTTGAGGACAGCGGCTATCTATCAAGATCGGCTTTTTTGATGGATGCGCTGATGGAACGATTGGGGTTAGATGGACGTTCCTTTGTAATGTCTTTGATGGGGTTTGGCTGCAATGTTCCGGCAATTTTGGGAACAAGGGTGATGCGATCGCCGGGACTGCGGATGCTATCAATGTTGGTAATTCCCTTTTCCTTGTGTTCGGCTCGATTAAACGTATTCATGTTTATGTCTACGGCCCTATTTACTGCCGAACAATCCCCCAAGGTACTCTTCAGCCTATATTTATTCAGTTTTGCCGCCGCTCTCCTGACAGCAGCCGTATTTAAAGGCAAATTTCCCAGTCAAGAACCCTTAGTATTGGAACTGCCCCCTTATAGATTTCCCACCATCAAGCAAATGCTGATTCGTGCCTGGTGCGAAGTCAAGCACTTTTGGATTTGGTCGCGGAAATTCATTATTTTTGGGGTCATTGCCATCTGGTTATTGAATAATCTTCCCACCAATGTCCCCGCCGCCAGCGCTCAAACCCTCTCCGGCATGATTGGGCAAGCCATTCAACCCTTATTTGCCCCCCTCGGCATCAACCCCCAACTTACCGTAGCCTTGTTTTTTGGCTTTATTGCCAAAGAGATTGTTTTAGGTGGACTAGCAGTAATTTACGGCCAACCTGAAGATGGAGATTTAGCCAACGCGATCGCCCACCAAATTGATTGGGTACAAGCCTACAGTTTTATGCTTTTCACCTTACTTTATGTTCCCTGCTTATCCACCATCGCCGTCCTCAAAAGCGAATCCAAAAGTCTCAAATTTGCCCTGCTATCAGTAGGTTGGTCCCTAGGATTGGCTTGGTTGGCTAGTTTTTTCTTCTATCAAGGGGCGCGGTTACTGGGTTTTTGATCTCCACCCAACTTTTTTGGCAATTCCTAAGAGAAGGTAAAAATAACCATCGACTTCTGGGGATCGGACTAGGATGCAAGGTATATGCCCGATATCTGAAAAGTCTTTTGGCTATGGTATTGATACCTATTTAGCCAAAGCGGGGTAAAAAATCAGATATTTTAGCTGCCCGCCTAAGTAAAGGAGAATTCATGAGGATAGCAGTTGCCAAAGAAGTTGAAGTGGGGGAACACCGGGTTGCCCTGATTCCTGATGCGATCGCCAAATTAGTCAAACAAGGCTTGGAAGTTTGGGTAGAAGCAGGCGCTGGCGAACAGGCATTCTTTCCAAATGAAGCCTACGAGAAAGCTGGAGCCAAAATCATTTACGATCCAGCTACGCTCTGGGGGGAAGCCGATATTTTAGTTAAGGTGAGTCCGCCCAAGGAGCATGAAGTTCATTATCTCCGTTCGGGAACCACCCTAATCGGGTTTCTGAATCCCCTGGCGCACTTGGCGGGGGTGGAATGGCTCGCCCATCGGAAAATTACTGCCTTAGCGATGGAAATGATTCCGCGCAGCACTAGGGCGCAAAGTATGGATGCCCTATCTTCCCAGCGATCGCTCTCTGGTTACAAAGCAGTATTAATTGCAGCGGCGGCTCTGCCCAAATATTTCCCGATGTTAACCACGGCGGCGGGAACCATTGCCCCGGCAAAGGTGCTAATAATTGGAGCAGGGGTGGCAGGGTTGCAAGCGATCGCCACTGCCAGACGTTTAGGGGCAATTGTGGAAGCTTACGATATTCGCCCCGTTGCCAAGGAAGAGGTGCAGAGTCTGGGGGCGAAATTCATTGAAATTAAGTTGGATGAAGATACTACTGCCTCTGGTGGTTATGCCAAGGAAATTTCCCTTGATGCCAAGCACAAAGCCCAAGAAATTCTCGCCGAACACATTAAAAATGCCGATGTGGTGATTACTACCGCCCAAGTACCAGGTAAACGCGCCCCGGTAATGGTGACAGAAGCGATGGTAAGTCAGATGAAACCTGGTGCGGTAATTGTGGATATTGCGGCGGATCAAGGGGGTAATTGTGCCGGAACCGATCCTGGTAAAGATGTGGTTCGTAATGGCGTAACCATTATTGGACCCTTGAATTTACCTGCATCCATGCCCGTTCATGCTTCCCAATTATATTCCAAAAACATTCTCACTTTGCTGCAATACCTAATTAAAGATGGCAAATTGCAGTGGGATTTTGAGGATGACATTATTGGCAGTACCTGTATTACCCACAACGGCGAGATTATTAGCCAGCGAATCCGGGATGCGATCGCCGCTGAGAATACCCCTGTACCAGTGGGTTAGGAAAGAAATTCAAAATATTACATTTTGAATTTTGAATTTTGAATTTTGAATTCTTAAGGAGTGGCGATCGCCATGAATGAAGCATTAATTGCTGCCTTTTTTGTTTTTGTATTAGCCTCATTTACTGGCTTTGAAGTCATTAATAAAGTGCCGCCAACGCTGCACACTCCCTTGATGTCTGGCTCCAATGCCGTTTCAGGCATTGCGGTGATCGGAGCCTTGATTGTGGCTGGTCCCCGCGATACCAACCTGAGCGTAATTTTGGGTTTAATTGCCGTAATTTTGGCAACCGTCAACGTGGTAGGCGGTTTCTTGGTGACAGATCGGATGTTGCAAATGTTTAAGAAAAAGGAAGTCAAGGTATGAGCGAATTTTTACCTACAGGAATTCAAGTAACTTACCTAGTTGCTTCCTCTTTATTTATCCTCGGTTTGAAAAAACTAGGATCTCCGGCTACGGCTCGCCAAGGCAATTTATGGGCAGCCATTGGGATGTTACTAGCAATTGTGGCAACTCTCCTCGACCGACAAGTGCTAAATTACGAGTTGATTGCCCTAGGCTTGCTCATTGGCACCGGAATTGGAGCGATCGCTGCCTATAAAGTTGCCATGACTGATATGCCCCAAATGGTAGGGTTATTAAATGGCTTGGGTGGAGCAGCTTCGGCTTTAGTGGCGATCGCCGAATTTTGGCATTTGTTAGGCAGTCACAGCACCATTTCCCTCGATGCCAACATTTCCATCATTCTCAGCGTCTTCATTGGCGGCGTTACCTTCACAGGTAGCTTTGTCGCCTTTGCCAAATTGCAAGGATTGATTAGCGGCTCGCCAGTTACCTTTCCTTTGCAACAACCTGTTAACGCTCTGTTATTAATCGGTTTCTTGGTTTGCAGCGGCTATTTGCTCGTAGTACCAGATAACTTGCCTGTCTTCCTAGGTATGACAGCCCTTTCCCTGTTACTAGGCATATTATTTGTCATCCCCATCGGTGGCGGCGATATGCCTGTAGTCATTTCCCTGCTCAACTCCTTGTCTGGGGTAGCCGCCGCCACCGCCGGATTTGTGGTGATGAACAATATGTTGATCATTGCCGGAGCCTTGGTAGGTGCTTCTGGCTTGATTCTCACCGAGATCATGTGCAAGGCGATGAATCGCTCTTTGGCAAGCGTGTTATTTGGAGCCTTTGGCGGCAGTGCTGCTGGGGTAGCCGCTGGTGCTGCGGGTGGTGACAAATCGGTTCACAGCATTGATGCCGAAGAAGGAGCGATGATGCTAGGTTATGCTCGCTCCGTAGTCATTGTCCCCGGTTATGGGATGGCAGTTGCCCAAGCGCAACACGCGGTACGGGAATTGGGAGATCAGTTGGAAAAGCTAGGTGTGGAAGTTAAATATGCTATTCACCCTGTCGCCGGACGGATGCCGGGACACATGAATGTGTTGTTAGCTGAAGCCAATGTGCCTTATCCTCAGTTGCACGACATGGAGGATATCAATCCCCAATTTGAACAAACCGATGTCGCCTTGGTAATTGGGGCAAATGACGTGGTGAATCCTGCCGCTCGCAGCGATTCCAGTAGCCCAATTTACGGAATGCCGATTTTAGAGGTAGATAAAGCCAAACACGCGATCGTGATTAAGCGCGGGATGAGTGCAGGTTTTGCTGGAGTAGACAATGATTTGTTCTACAAAGAGAAAACCATGATGCTCTTTGGCAGTGCCAAAGATATAGTTGCCAAGTTAGTTGCTGAAGTCAAGCAATTGTAGGCATTTGCCATCCTATGATTTCCCATCTCCCCAGGTTGAGAGATGGGAAATTAGGGGATGGCACGAAGACACAAAAAAGTTAGCAAGAAGCAGCGGAGAGCTAATCAGAATAAGGCTAAGTGGTCATTCGCCGAATTGCACGGCGATATTGACTACAAAGCTAATGCGGTGGAGTTCAGACACAAGCCCTCACTGTAGCGGGACTCCGCTCAGTGTGGGTAGTTGACGAAAATGGTTTCGCCTGTTTCGGCAGAACGACGGGCAGCATCAGCTACTTTCAGGGCATAACAGCTGGCGGCAGCGGTGACATAGAGAGGAGTCCCGTCAATCAGATAGTCTAATACCATTCCTGTTTCTTTGGCAAATAGTCCCCGACGACTGCCTAAGTCAATGGGGGTTTGTTCCCTACCTGTAACTAGCATTCCCTGGTCGCCATCAAAAATCAACCCGCCGAATTCTCCTTGAATGGTAAATTTCCGTTCCTCTTCCCAGAGATTTTCGCCTTTGCCATAAATGACTTCTGCCACTAGACTGCTGCTAAAGCGCAATTGAAGGGAACAAATACAAGTTTGATAAAATTCTCCGCTCCCCCAAAATCGAGCTTGACAGCTAACTGAAGCCACGGAGCCAAATAAGTCCGTAAATCTTTGAATGCGGGAGAGTGCGCCCACAAAGGGAAAACCAAACAGATCTGGGTGGTAAGTCCAGCGTTGGGGGGCGGGGCGTTGGGGGGTGATGGTGCTGTAACGGGCATAAAAAGGCTTGCCAATAGTGGCTAAATTTTGGCGCAAGGCTTGATGGAGACTGCCCAAGAGTTCGATATGCTCGACGTGGAGTAGTTGGTGATTGGCAGTGGCGATCGCGATTAACTCTTCTGCCTGTTTCAAATCGAGAGATAAGGGGTATTCCACCACCACGTGCTTGCCAGCTTGCAGGGCAGTGCGCGCGATCGCCCCATGTTCGCTGTTAATGTTGGAAACAATAACTAGGTCAATATCTTCTCGCGCTACCAACTCCTGCCAAGTCGCGATCGCTTCAGCTTGGTAGGTTTGACTAAATTCTACGGCTTTGCCCATTGTCCGCCCCGCTACTGCCACTAACTGCGATCGCGAGTCAGCAGTTAGGGTTTCCGCCCGTAATTTCGCCGCGTAACCCGTGCCAATCAAGCCTGCCCGGATCGGTAGCTTTGTAGATAAAGAATGTTGATAGGTGGTAGTAGGCATTGGATAAATTGTTAATAATACAGCAAAGCTGGCAAAAGCAATCCTATTAAAATTTTCAGAGGGCTTCAATGATGCTAGCACTCTATCGTTATGATTAATTTTGGCAATAAAAATCCTTAATATGGCGGCCTTTGAAGAGATATTTGCCCTGAACCCATCAAGTTCTACGATTCCATGGGGACTAGCGCTATCAGGAGTAAAAATTCTGGCTATCTTAGCACCTGTTTAGCAACAATCCCAATAATTATAAGTAATTAGGATGGAACTTGGAAACTTGATTATAAATCCCATTCACCCTGACCGCAGATTTCATGTTAAATGTTATAGATTTTCTCGTAGTATCAAAAATAAAGCGATTCCCAAAAGCAGACCTTCCGATCGAGGGAGTTATCTGCTACCATCCGCTTTACCTAAATTGATACTGGCGTTTTGATTATCCTAGAGAGGACTGCTTCATGGCTAAGACTTACAAGGTGACATTGGTTACTGAAGGCGTAGAGACAGTAATTGACGTTGATGACGATGTGTTTATTCTTGACGCGGCTGAAGATCAAGGACTCGATCTTCCCTACTCCTGTCGTGCAGGCGCTTGTTCCACCTGTGCTGGCAAACTTACCTCCGGTAAAATCGATCAGTCTGAGCAATCGTTCCTAGATGACGATCAGATTCGCGCTGGCTACGTTCTAACCTGCGTTGCCTACCCCAGATCTGATGTCACGATTGTCACCCACCAAGAAGAAGAGTTGTACTAAGAAGTTTAGGGTGCGTTAGTGGGACTTAGGCAAAAAACGGGGTTTGAGCCTCATACCTGTAGATCTCAATTGGCTTGCCAAAGAGGAATATAGTCTGATTTCAGCCCCAAAATTGTCTAAGCCCCGCCAAGGCACTCGCTGAGGAGCCGAGAAACCCAAACTTCAGGCCAAGCCAAAACCAAAGACTTCACCTTATTGGTGTAAATCTTCAGAAGTTAACAGTTTCTTAAATTAGAAGCAATTCAGCTGCGATCGCTTTCTTCCAAAATGATCGCGATCGCGCTCTTAAATTTTCTTTGGGGTTTCGTTAAAGCTGGGGCTGGACTTAATCTGGCTAAAATTTGCTTCAGTGTCATCGCTGTCCAGTCAATATCAGCTTCGGTAGTATCCTTGCCCAAGGTCAGGCGAATCGCACCAAGAGCAACCAAACGATTGTAACCCATGGCAGTTAAGGCGGGACTGGGGGAAAGTTTGCCGCTGTGACAGGCGGAACCGGAACTAATGCCGATGCCTGCTAAATTCATTTGTCGGACTAGGGTTTGTCCAGTAATCGCTTCGCTAGCCGCAGTAAAGCAAAAGCTGGCGTGATGGGGTAAGCGACTCCAGGGGTGTCCCGTGGCAATTAGCTGGGGAGTATCGGCAAGTAGGGAAAAAAGGCGATCGCGCAATCTCATCAATCGTAATGTTTCCACGGGCATTTCCTGGGCTGCCAATTCTGCGGCGATGCCAAAACCGGCGATCGCAGGTACGGCTTGGGTTCCCGAACGCAGTTTTTGTTCCTGTCCTCCCCCCCCCAATAAAGGGACTAATTGCACCCCCGGACGGACGTAGAGCGCTCCGGCTCCCTGGGGACCATAAATTTTGTGGCTGGAAATAGAGAGCAAATCTACAGGCATTTGCTGGACATCAATTGGTAAGCGTCCTGCCACTTGGACTGCATCGGTATGGAACAGAATCCCGCGATCGCGAGCTATTTTACTCAATGCCGGAATTGGTTGCAGAGAACCTACTTCGCTCTGTCCGTAAATAATTGACACTAAAACTGTATTCGGTTGCAGCGCCGCTTCTAAATCTTCCTCATTAACTCTACCCCAGCGATCTACAGGCAGGCGCGTCACTGACCAACCCCACTTTTCCAACAACTTCACGGGTTCGGCAACGGCGGGATGCTCCACACTAGAAATAATCAGATGTTGGGGCAAGGCGTACCCCCTTGCCACCCCCATAATCGCCAAATTATCGGCTTCCGTACCGCCCGCTGTAAAGACAATCGATTCCGCTGGGGCATTAATCAGATCTGCCACCTGAGATCTTGCCTGTTCAATGATATTAGCTGCCCGTTGTCCCCAAAAATGCACGCTAGAGGGATTCCCCCAAGCGGTGCTGAGGACTTCCTGCATAGCAGCGATCGCCTCTGGACGCGGGGGGGTAGTAGCGCTGTAATCCAAATAAATTTGCATAAACCTTAACAGTTCAAAATTTTGAATTTTGAATTTTGAATTTACTCGTTCCCAGGCTCTGCCTGGGAATGCCCATTGAGAGGCTCTGCCTCGAATGATAACCAAGCGAGGCAGAGC
>CAKZHE010000056.1 GCA_936920195.1 uncultured cyanobacterium
GCTCTGCCTCGCTTGGCGATTATTCGAGGCAGAGCCTCTCAATAGGCATTCCCAGGCAGAGCCTGGGAACGAGTAAAAAATCAAGTCGATCTTTTTTAGAGGTGGTAGAGTGGCAGATGCAGTGGTGGAAGACCAACAGCAGATTTTTTGTCCCCGAATGCCTCTAGCGGTATATCGGGAAGTGGTAGCTCATTTGCGGCAAGTGGAGGGGGTGGAAGCAGGTTTGCTGCCCCAAACTTCCCAGGAGTTTGACTATTTGCAAAGTCAAGTGGGAGGATTGTGGATTAAATCTGTCAACCAGATCAATACTGCCAGAGTGCAGCAGATTCTGAATTATTATGGCGATCGCTTTGGTACTTGGCAGAAAGCAAATTAACTCTTTATGGCTCTATCTTCCATTATTCGTACCTTGGGGCGATCGCCTTTAGCCGCTGAACTGATCTCGAAGTTACAACGGCAGTCATGTCTGCGGTTAAATGGATTGCCCCGTTTGCCGAAAGGGTTAGTGGCTTCAGCATTAGCGCAGGCGGAAGGGCGAAACCTATTTTTAATTACCGCAACTTTAGAAGAGGCTGGACGCTGGGCGGCACAATTAGAGGCGATGGGTTGGGATACCGTCCACTTTTATCCCACCTCGGAAGCGTCGCCCTACGAGCCATTTGATCCCGAATCAGAGACGATTTGGGGGCAGATGCAGGTGCTGGCGGATTTGCTGAAACAAAAACAAAGGGTTGATAAATCTAAAATAGCAATTGTGGCGACAGAGCGATCGCTGCAACCCCATTTACCTCCCCCGGATGCCTTTGCACCCTATTGTCTAACTTTAAATCGCGGACAAGCCTGGGATTTGAAAACCATGAGCGAGAAGTTCGCTCAACTGGGTTACGAGCGCGTGCCGTTGGTGGAAATGGAAGGGCAATGGAGTCGGCGCGGGGATATTGTAGATGTCTTTCCAGTGGCGGCGGAATTGCCTGTGCGGTTGGAATGGTTTGGTGATGAACTGGAACAAATGCGAGAATTCGATCCGGCTACCCAGCGATCGCTAGATAGTGTTACCCAATTAATTCTGACTCCGACTAATTTTCATCCCATTCTGGTTGCCCATCTTACCACGAAGTTAAATCAAGATGGGGCAGATTTGCCTGCGGAAGGGTTGCGGAGATTTCTTGGTTTAGCCTTTGATACGCCTGCCTCCCTATTAGATTATTTGCCCTCGAATGCCCTGGTAGTAATTGATGAGCCAGAACAATGTCAAGCTCATGGCAATCGCTGGGTAGAATTGGCAGAGGAGCAGTGGGAAATTGCCAGCAGTCATGGGGAAGAAAGTCAGATTTCACCTTTTACCAATCTTCCCCTACCTAAGATTCATCGTTTGTTTGCCGACTCCCTCACCGCCATTGCCAATTTTAATCGGATTGAACTTTCCGAAATTGCCGAAGAAACTATTGGCATTCAAAATTCCATTAACTTAGCGAGTCGTCCAGTTCCCGCTGTTCCCCATCAATTTGCTAAACTAGCGGAAATAATTCGTCAAGAACGCGATCGCAACTTTGCCATTTGGTTAGTTTCTGCCCAACCTTCCCGCTCCGTTTCCCTACTGCAAGAACACGACTGCCCCGCCCAATTTGTCCCCAATCCCCGCGACTATCCGGCAATGGATAAGTTGCAAATTCAGCACACCCCCATTGCCGTGAAATATTCTGGCGTTGCCGAACTAGAAGGTTTCATTTTACCAACTTTTCGGATCGCTATTATTACCGACCGAGAATTTTTTGGACAGCATTCCCTTGCCACTCCTAGTTATATTCGCAAGCGTCGCCGCGCCGCTTCCAAACAAGTCGATCTCAACAAGTTACATCCGGGAGATTACGTCGTTCATAAAAATCACGGCGTGGGCAAGTTTCTGAAGTTGGAAAAATTGACGGTGAATAATGAAACCCGCGAATATTTAGTCTTACAATATGCTGATGGGCTATTGCGAGTTACCGCCGATCAATTGGGTTCTCTCTCCCGATTTCGTTCTAATGAAGGCAAGCCACCGGAATTAAATAAGATGTCGGGTAAGGCTTGGGAAGCGACTAAAAATAAAGTCCGCAAAGCTATTAAGAAATTAGCGGTTGATTTATTGAAATTATATGCCCAACGGGGACAGCAAACAGGTTTTGTGTATCCGGTAGATTCCCCTTGGCAAGAAGAATTAGAAGACTCTTTTCCCTACCAACCGACCACAGATCAATTAAAAGCAGTCCAGGATGTGAAACGGGATATGGAAAGTCCCCGCCCAATGGATAGGCTAGTTTGTGGAGATGTGGGGTTTGGGAAAACAGAAGTGGCAATTCGGGCAGTTTTTAAAGCAGTGGTGGCGGGGAAACAAGTTGCTGTCCTGGCTCCCACGACTATTTTAACTCAGCAGCATTATCATACTTTAAAAGAACGGTTTGCTCCCTATCCGGTAGAAGTGGGTTTGCTAAATCGTTTCCGCAGTGCCGAGGAAAAACGAGAAATCCAAAAGCGCCTTGCCAGTGGGGAATTAGATGTAGTAGTAGGAACCCATCAGCTATTGGGAAAAGGGGTGATTTATCGGGATTTGGGCTTATTGGTGGTGGATGAAGAACAGCGATTTGGGGTGAATCAAAAGGAGAAAATTAAGTCTTTAAAAACTCAAGTTGATGTGCTGACTTTAACTGCCACGCCGATTCCCCGCACTCTCTATATGTCCTTATCTGGCATTCGAGAAATGAGCTTAATTACCACCCCGCCACCTTCTCGTCGCCCGATTAAAACGCACCTTTCGCCCTACAATCCCGAAGCAATTCGGACGGCAATTCGGCAGGAATTGGATAGGGGAGGACAGATATTTTATGTTGTGCCAAGGGTAGAAGGGATTGAAGAGACGGCAACAGCTTTGCGAGAAATGGTACCAGGAGCTAGAATTGCGATCGCTCACGGACAACTAGATGAATCAGAATTAGAATCAACCATGCTAACTTTTAGCAGTGGGGAAGCCGATATTTTGGTTTGTACTACCATCGTGGAATCGGGTTTAGACATTCCTCGCGTGAATACAATCTTAATTGAAGATGCTCAAAAATTTGGCCTTTCCCAATTATATCAATTGCGGGGGAGAGTTGGTAGAGCGGGAATTCAAGCCCACGCTTGGTTATTTTATCCCAAAAAGAGCGAATTATCAGATGCGGCGCGGCAGCGGTTGCGAGCCATTCAAGAATTTACCCAATTGGGTTCGGGCTATCAATTAGCCATGCGAGATATGGAAATTCGCGGCGTAGGAAATCTTTTAGGGGCAGAACAATCGGGACAAATGAATGCCATTGGTTTCGATTTATATATGCAGATGTTAGATGAAGCAATTCGAGAAATTCGCGGACAAGAAATTCCCCAAGTTGATGATACCCAAATTGACTTGAATGTGACGGCATTTATTCCCGCTGATTATATTGCCGATTTAGATCAAAAGATGAGTGCCTATCGCGCCGTAGCTGCTGCCCAAACTAAAGTAGAATTAGACCAGATTGCGGCAGAATGGAGCGATCGCTTTGGTCCAGTTCCCAAAGCGGCTGCCCAAATGTTGCGGGTGGTAGAATTAAAGCAATTAGCCAAGAGTTTAGGATTTTCCCGAATTAAACCAGAGGGCAAACAGCACGTGGTTTTAGAAACTCCGATGGAAGAACCCGCTTGGAATCTGCTAGCCGAAAGATTATCGCAAAACCTGCGATCGCGCTTTGTTTACTCCCCTGGTAAAGTTACTGTTAGAGGGTTAGGCGTTTGGAAACCAGAGGAACAGTTAAAAAGTCTGATTGATACCCTGGGCAAAATGTCGGTGATATAAATGACTGTTTCTAATGCTTCAATAAAGCGAAAGTGATGCTTTGGCTCGAAGAAAGCGGAGTTGATGATGGGATTTTCAATAATAACTTGGTTCATTTTAGGAAAAAGTGGGTAATGGGAATCAAGACTTAAGCAATAGGGGCAACCACGGGGGGATTGCCCCTACTCCTAGGATAGTTGCGTAAGTCCTGGGGAATATTCCCATTACCAACTAGCTAAGTTAACGCTTGACTAACTTCTTCGACACCTTCCGCAAACGGATGGACTCTGGTGTAACTTCCAGTAATTCATCGGGACCAATGTATTCCAATGCCCGTTCCAAATTCATATCTACTGGTGCTTGCAACTGGACTAACTCTTCACCCCCAGAGGCGCGATGGTTAGTTAGTTGTTTGGTTTTACAGATATTTAGTTCCAAATCTTGCTGACGGTTGTGTTCGCCCACAATCATCCCCTTGTAAACTTTAGTTCCGGGAGTGATGAAAAATACTCCTCGGTCTTCAGCATTTTGCAAAGAGTAGTAAGTAGCGACACCTTCTTCAAAAGAAATCAGCACCCCATTGCGGCGGGCAGTAATTTCACCACATAGAGGACGGTAATCAAAGAAACTATGATTCATAATTCCTTCGCCTCTGGTCATTCGCATGAAATCGCCCCGGAAACCAATTAAGCCCCGCGCCGGAATGATAAATTCTAGCTGAGTGCGCTTGTTGCTTACCTGCATATCCTGCATTTCGCCTTTGCGCTGTCCTAGGCGTTCGATGCAACTACCAGCGGCTTCTTCTGGCACATCCAAAACTAAACATTCAAAAGGCTCGCAGGGTTGTCCGCCGACTTCGCGATAAATTACTTGGGGTTGGGAAACTTGGAATTCGTAACCTTCCCGACGCATATTTTCAATCAGGATGCCCAGGTGCAGTTCCCCCCGTCCAGAAACGAGGAATTTGTCTGGGGAATCGGTTTCTTCGACACGCAGCGCCACGTTAGTTTCTAATTCTCGCAGCAAGCGATCGCGCACTTGTCGGGAAGTCACCAATTTACCTTCCTGTCCGGCAAAAGGCGAATCGTTGACCGAGAAAGTCATCTGCAACGTGGGTTCGTCTACCTTAATTAAAGGTAAGGCGTTGGGTTCATCTGGACAAGTAATAGTTTCCCCAATGTTGGCATCGGCAAATCCCGACACCGCCACCAGATTGCCAGCGGAAGACTCGGCTAATTCTACCCGCTGCAAACCTTCAAAACCCATCAATTTCGTGACTTTGCCCTTAACAATTTTGCCATCTTCCTTAACTAAAGCGGCAACCTGTCCGGATTTAATTGTGCCATTGTGAATTCTGCCAATGATAATCCGTCCCAGATAATCGGAATAATCTAAGGTAGTAACTTGCAATTGGAGGGGTTTGGTGGGGTCGCCAACTGGGGGGGGGACATGGCGCAAAACCGCTTCAAACAGAGGCTGCATATCCACGGATTCATCTTTTAGGTCTAGTTTGGCAAAACCTGCCATCCCAGAGGCAAACAGATAGGGGAAATCGCACTGGTCGTCATCAGCACCCAGTTCCAAGAACAAGTCTAAAACTTTATCAACAGTTTTATGGGGGTCGGCGCGATCGCGGTCAATTTTATTCACCACCACAATCGGGCGCAAACCCTTTTCCAGAGCTTTTTTCAGCACGAAGCGAGTTTGGGGCATTGGGCCTTCGTTGGCATCAACAATCAGCAGACAACCGTCTACCATGCCCAAAACCCGTTCCACTTCGCCGCCAAAGTCAGCGTGTCCAGGAGTATCAACAATATTCACCAACGTCTCTTTGTAGCGGACGGCGGTATTTTTCGACAGGATGGTAATTCCCCGTTCCCGCTCAATGGCATTGGAATCCATCACGCAATCAGGAACCTCTTCTCCTTCTCGGAAGATGCCGGATTGCTTGAGGAGAGCGTCAACAAGGGTAGTTTTGCCGTGATCGACGTGGGCAATAATGGCAACGTTGCGAATGGGAAGGGACATAAAAAAATGAGGTATCGCTGAGGTGAGTGAATAAGCGGTCGAGGACTCTCTAACAGAAGTAGAGCCAGAATGGTTATGCTGTAAAGAATCTTTAATGATTGTAACCTAAATTGGTTGTTATTAGTAGGGAACAGGAACCGGATTTACCAGTCTGTTTCACGCTCAGGGTCAGTTTTTGATTTTATGGCATAATGGAGGGATTGATTATTACCCCTACAAACGAACAAGCACAAGCCTCGCTGCGAGTATGTCAATGGCTGTCTAATACCTATAGAAACATTGAATTATTCCGTTTTAATTCGCAAACGGGATATGTATATATTCTCGCTGGCGATGAACTTCAAGTCATCATCCGGCTATTTCTAAAATCTGCTGTAACTAAAGTTAATAGAAAACCTACATCTTCAGGAAAGCTACAAGTATTGTATTGGCTGTGAAAGAGACGAAGGCAGCAGAAATTAACTGAACAGATATATTAAGTTTTTTTGCCTTTTCAAAGCCTAGTTGTTTGTATTTTTGTTCGGAGTCTATCCATGTATTGATGATAAAAGCCCGGTAACGATCCTTATCTTCGTACAGCCACTTTTCCATCAGCACTTTAGGTCTAATAATCCCTGCGTTAAACGAGCTAGTCAATCCCAAACCTAACAAAATAAATGCGATTGCCAAGCATATCAGTCCCAAAACTTTTAATATTATGCAGGTATAGCAGATTAATTCGTTTCCCTCTTTTAAAGCTTCTCCACCTGGTAAATCGGCTTCAAATTTAACTAGCAAACCTGTAAAGGCAAGAAAGCCAGTCAGCTTTGCGTCAATTCTGTTAAGGCTTTCATTTTCATCCTCAATAAGATTTTTTGTGTAATCATAAACTAGCTTTATATTTGACTGTCTTTCCGGGGTGTCGCTATACTGAGAAGAGTCGTTGTTCATCTGTTCGCTCATGTCTCAACCTCAAAATTTTGATAATCAGAGTGGGCAGCCTCAAAAAAAACCTATTTCTTTGAGTAGCATACCACCTGCACGACCTGAAGATCTAACATATCAACGGTTTGATGGAAAACCTCCCAAAATGAGAAAAATTCATATCTGTTTAGCTGAACCGGAAAGAACCTTAGTAGTTGTGACACAAGTTGAAGAGGAAATCTTTGATAGATGGGGAAAGAGAGCGTCTAAGGATGGGGTTTATGTGATAGCGCCCGATCAAGCCAGATTTCGATATACCGAAGAGCGAATAATTGGGGTGGGAGATATTGGAGATATTAATTCTATCCTTGCTGCCACAGTTGATAACAAGCCAGTATTCCAGCCTGAAGGCTACTCTTGGTGTCTAATTGATTAGGATCGTAGGGGACAACTACGGGGGGATTGCCCCTAAGAAAAACTATATAGTGCGTCTGAATCATTTGTGTAAATATGTAGGGGTAGCGCCCCCGTGCCTACCCCGTTACATCGGGGCTACGGGGGGATTGCCCCTACGGGATTGCACAACTCATTGAGACGCGCTATATAGAGCTTTTAGGATGAATTCTCTGGGGAGTGTACCAGTTTCTCAACTGAACGCCATCAACACAAAGACATGGAATTTTTAGCGGCAAAAATCAAAAGGATGATCTGTATTTGAAAGAGAACTTAAGAGGAACATTCCGATTACTCTCTGGTCTAGTTAGTTAAAAGCAAGTTTAAGTGCGGAGAATGCAATCAATGTCTAAGTTTAATCCCTTTCAATCTGGAACCGCTGCATTTTTAGCCCTGGGACTAACAGCAGGCGCTGTTGCCCCCATTGTGATTTCTGCTCCAGCCTTTGCCCAAGCCAATTTCTATGATGTCGCTTCAAACTATTGGGCAAAAGACTTTATTCAAGAATTAGCTACTCGGAATATTATCAAAGGCTTTCCTGACGGAAGTTTTCGCCCTAACGATCCTGTGACGAGAGCGCAATTTGCCGCGATGGTGCGCCAAGCTTTTAAGAAGAACAAAATTCGGTCAGCAGCTAGTTTTGTGGATGTGCCGACAAGTTACTGGGCAAATTCGGCGATCGCTGAATCCTATGAAATGGGATTTTTAAGCGGTTATCCCAATAATGTTTTCAATCCAGAGCAGAATATTCCCCGCGTGCAAGTGTTAGTTGCCCTCGCTAATGGACTGAATTATGCCGCGAGCAATTCGATGAATAGTTCTCTGCAAGTTTATCAGGATAATGCTGGGATTCCTGACTATGCAAGGAACAGCGTTGCCGCTGCTACTGAACAAAAGATTGTAGTCAACTATCCTAATGTCTCTTTCCTCAACCCCAATGGTACTGCTACCCGCGCTGATGTGGCAGCTTTCATCTATCAGGGATTAGTTCGTTCTGGAGAAGCGGTAGCGATTAATTCACCTTACATTGTGAATGGGCAACCAGTGGCTAGTAGCATCACAATTCCGGCTGGGACGACAATTCCGATCAAGTATGAAAAAGACAAGATTTTGGTGACGGCCCAAGAAAAAGCGCCTTTAACTTTGATAGTTGCTAGTAACTTAGTGACATCAACTAATAAGGTTTTGATTCCCGCAGGCAGTCAGATTGTGGGACAATTGCAACCAGCTACTAACGGTTCCCAATTTGTCGCTCAAGAAGTGGTATTTCCGAATGGGACTAGAATGCCAATGAATGCTTCTTCCCAAGTAATTACCAAAACGGAAACTGTGAATAAAGGTACTAGCCTAGGGACAATTCTCCAAAATGCTGCCTTGGGTGCAGCGGCAGCGGCAGCGATTTCCGCAGTCACGGGAGATCGTGCGATCGCCACTGAAGAAATCCTAGGTGGTGTGGGTATTGGCACTCTGATTAGTTTATTCCTTGGTCAAGATAAAGCCAATCTAATTGTAGTGGAACCAAATACTAATTTGAATGTGACTTTAGGTTCAGATTTAGTCCTTAATCAATAACAGGATAGGGAACAGGGAACAGGGAACGGGGGAGAAAGGGAGAGAGGGAGAAAGGGAGAGAGGGAGAAAGGGAGTTCTTGCTAATTCTCCACTCCCAATCACCCCACCTCCCCATCACCCCATCACCCCACCTCCCCATTTTTTTATTGCCTCCTGTGACGCACCACCGACAGAATTTTCATGTAGTGGAGTGTATTGACAAAATATATAAAGCCTGGTTTAAT
>CAKZHE010000057.1 GCA_936920195.1 uncultured cyanobacterium
ATGAGTCGATGCACTCCCGTAGGGGCAATCCCCCCGTGGTTGCCCCGATGTGTAGGGGTAGGCACGGGGGCGCTACCCCTACACCACAAATGATTCAGACGCGCTATACAAATGGCAAAAATCTGCTAATCTAGCGTTTAGTTAACTTAACTTTAGTAAATATGGCTAGAAAAACCGCTAAAAGATTAGGTATTACCGAAAACCCAGAAAAATACTATTTATTCCTCAATCCCTATGAGGAATACAGATTTACTAAATGTCCCAAATGCGACAAAAAAACTAAAATTCGCAAATTTCCCCTAGTCATTACTATCAAACCAGGGATGCTGTTCTTGCTAAATAAAAGTTGCAAATTCTGCGAGAAATGCCAATTGATTATTGCCAGACAGCGGGAAGTAGAAGGTTTCATGGCATTTGAATTTAGTTCAGTCAATCCCGAAATAGTTGGCAACGATTATTTAGTTATAGGGACTTTGGAAAGAAAAGATTGGCAAGGTGGTAGCAGAGGCTTAATTTCGCCCCAAGAAATACTAGAAAAAGTAATCTTTTTTAAAGACCATTTGGAATTTGAAGTAATCCCCGCTAGATGGGAGTTAGAAAAATCAGAATAGCTGCCAGATCTATCCTGCGATTGGGGATGATTCTCCTTGCAAAGCTTCTTTGACAATTTGCTGAACTTCTGCTCGCACTTGTTCATAAACTTCTGCCGAACACCAAGGGCGCAAATACAAAATTGTAGTAGTAGCTGAAACGGAGGCAACGTGGCAAGTAATTTTCGGTTCGTTTAAAACTAGGGGATGGGGCTGTACCAAGGATAGCAGATGAATAATTGTTGGTTCAATGGCGCGATCGCCAATATCAATTTCTAAATCTACCCGCCGAGTTCCTAAAACTGTTTGATTTTTTAAAGTGCTGCTAAATAGGGTGCTATTGGGAATCGTAATTCTGATATTATCCGGTGTAACTAAATTGGCAGAAAAAATTCCAATACTATCCACCGTACCAGTAACACCAGTAACTTCAATAAAATCTCCCACTTCAAAAGGACGCAGACTGATTAATAGCACCCCAGCGGCAAATTGTGATAGAGTATTTTGCAATGCTAAACCCACGGCTAAACCCGCCGCGCCGATGACTGCCACTACGCTCGTTGCCTGAATTCCTACCGTATCAAGAAAAGCGACTACACCCACCAATAGGATTAAAACTTCAGCCCCCTGAATCAAGAATTTGCGGAGAGTTGGTTCTGTTGGTCTTAGGGTACGATGGAGAATGCGCCCAACTAACTGAATCGAAAATCGGGTTAAAACCAGAATCAAAATTGCCCAGAGCAATTTTGAGGCAATTTGAAAGCCGAGATCGATCAAGTTTTTATCAATCCAATTCTTCCAAAAAGCCGATGTAAACAGACTGCTTGTTTCTAGAAAGTCTGCGGCTCCAACCAAAAGGGAAAAATCGCTTGTAGATACAATGGAGTGAAGCATAACTGGTAAGCTGTAAAATATTTAATTTGCCTAGTTTGACGGATGGGGATTTGAGGTAGCGGTATTGCGGCGATCGCACTTCAGAAAAAATGGATGCGATCGCACTGTTTTTTCCTAAAAAGTCTTTCTTCGCAAATGTTATGCGCTAACACGCACGCCCCTAACTAAAAAATTTTACCAAATAGATCCCATCTGCAACACAAATCCAGGTAAAATATCTTCCCCTGATAACGTAGTGGGAAATTCCAATATTTCTACTTCTCTGTCTGGACGATAAATTTCTACTATCCGAGAGTGGCGATCGCATAACCACCCCAAACGAGTACCATTATCTATATACTCCTGCATTTTCTGACGAGTTGCCGTCAAACTATCGCTAGGAGAAACTAATTCAATTACAAAATCAGGACAAAGAGGCAGAAATCTTTGCTGTTGTTGAGCAGTTAAAGCATTCCAGCGGGCTAAAGGTATCCAAGCCACATCTGGAGAACGATCTGCACCATTGGGCAGTTTAAACCCACCAGAAGAATCAAAAACTTTACCCAGTTTAGTTTGCTCATTCCAGATCCAAACTTGTGCTGTTAATCCAGCATTACGATTGCTTGTCTCTCCCCCCGTTGGTGGCATAATGATTAAATCTCCATTGGCATTTCGTTCAAATCTTAGATTGTCGTTGTCCTGACATAGCTGGAAAAATTGCTCGTCAGTCATTTGAATAGAGTTGAGGTTTAGCGTCAAAGCAGTCATAAGATAATTCCGCTGTTAGCATTATTCAATTATTGCCCAATCAAATATCCATCCTAGACCCTTGATAGGTCAATTTCAGCATCAGTCTTTGGTAAACCCACAAATTGCAGAGATTCAATCAGTTCTTGGAATAGTGAAGTTTGGCGTAAAGCCGCAATATCATCGCTAGTTAATAGATTGATAATTTTTAGGCGATCGCTAATCTTCTTTGACTCAGAAAGTAACTTTTCTAGAACTTGACGCGGTTCAGATTTTGCCAACAATAATAGCTCTTGAGCAGGTTCATAGCCAAGTATTCTCGGCAGCAAAGAATTGTCTTCAAAGAAGATAATCTCCATTTGCGGAACCCCCAAAATCACTTCTACTGGGATTTTGGCATTGTTAAACTCAACTATTTCTTGAATATCTCGACGGCGATGTTCAATTTTCCTTCGGTCTAAAGAATCAGCATCAAATACGATAACAATTGGTAATTGGAAACTGCTAGCTAAGGAGCTAGCGAATGATTTAACCCCAGATAAATCACCTGCCGGGATAATTTCCACTTGCTTCAGCCAGTTTTTAGGCAGGACAGTTGCAATTATTTGGGCATCGAAAGAGTTTTTGGTAACTATGTAGGCAATCATTCTGTTTTTCTCCTTGTATGTGGATCTCTCAGTCTAACATCTTGATTAGGCTTTCCCCGCTCAACATACCAGCGATACTTAAACTTCAATAGTTCGCAGATTGCTTCTTGTTCTAACACATATTCAATCTCATTTCCAGTCCAAAGAAGAATTGTTTGTGGTGCTAAAAAATGGGCAAGTTGAACAGCCGGATTGGTAAAACCATTACGGCTAAATAACAACCCAACTGTGCTGGCAGGACGGCGCAAAAGTTGACTGCGAAGTTTAGCAATTGGCTCAAAATTAACTGCGGCTTCTAAATCTTTACTTTCAACTAAGCAAGAAAGCCCAACACAATGAACAGCACCATCAATCTGCTCAATCACTTCTTCTCCAAAAAGGCTGACTTCGTAAGGCCAAGTTACTTCCGCGCCATCAAGTTGAAATGCCCGCAACACCAAATACTCAAATGCTTTGCCACTATCCCATCCCAATGTATTATCCTGCTGGATATTTTCCCATAATTCTCTTAATCCATCCCAGCCTAGGGACTCAATCATTCTTTGGTGTTTTGCCGCTGTTGCCACACTTATTGCTCCCGATCGTCAGACTCTAACAGGACTTACGCAACCATCCTAGCAATAGGGGCAACCACGGGGGGATTGCCCCTACAGATTCTCCATTCTTTGTGTCTTTGTGGTGTCAGAATATTTTCATAACACCAGTGATCGCTTGACATTCAAGACAGTCGCTCAAAACGCTATACCCAATCAGCGCGATCGCCGTCCCAGTGCAAGAATTAATTTTTCTTTAAGGATTGTGACAGGGACGTGATATGATTTTCGATGGCTCAACTAGAGTCAACTTGACAACCAGGACTTGTTTCCGCGTCCCGTGACTAACGCACCCGAATCTCATCCACCCACCCTAGCGGCGGGAGAAGCTACTCCCAATGGCTCGCCGGAATCCCCCCCCAGCGACTCCATGCAGGAGTTTGACCAACTACAGCAAGAATTAATTGTCACCACCTTGGTAGTGGCAGGGGTTATTTTTGTCTCTGTCTGGTATTTCTACTCCCTCAAACTCGCCCTAAATTATTTGCTTGGGGCGTGCACAGGTGTGGTTTACTTGAGAATGTTGGCTAAAGACGTGGCGCGACTTGGCAGAGAAAAAGAGCGACTGAGCAAAAACAGATTTGCTCTGTTCATTGGGTTGATTATAGTAGCAAGCCAATGGAAACAGCTACAGATTATGCCCATATTTCTGGGATTTCTGACATACAAAGCCGCGCTCCTCGTCTACACAGTGCGAACAGTCATGCCTTCTGGCTCTAAACCCGCCAGCCGGACTTGAAATCCTTGAACGCACCCTCGCTCTTTGGGGAAACTTCCTGTATGGAAATGCTCGACAACTTGAATTTCTTGCCCCTTGCCAAACTGGAAGTTGGACACCATCTCTATTGGCAAATTGGCAACCTGAAGATCCACGGACAGGTATTTCTCACCTCCTGGTTTGTAATTGGGCTGCTTCTGATTGCTTCCCTAGCGGCGACTCGGAATAGCCAACGGATTCCCACAGGTATCCAAAACTTCATGGAATACGCCTTGGAATTTATCCGAGACTTGGCTAAAAACCAGCTAGGAGAAAAAGAATACCGTCCCTGGGTGCCTTTTATTGGCACATTATTTTTGTTTATTTTTGTCTCCAATTGGTCGGGAGCGCTGATCCCGTGGAAACTAATCCACCTACCAGAAGGTGAATTAGCCGCCCCTACCAACGACATCAATACCACGGTAGCATTGGCTTTGCTGACTTCTTTGGCGTATTTCTACGCTGGATTTAGGAAGAAAGGCTTAGGATACTTTGCCAAATATATCCAGCCCACGCCAATTTTATTACCGATTGCGATTCTTGAAGATTTTACCAAGCCCCTTTCCCTCAGCTTCCGTCTATTTGGTAATATTTTGGCGGACGAGCTAGTGGTGGCAGTATTAGTGCTGCTAGTGCCTTTGTTTGTACCGCTGCCAGTCATGGCTCTAGGTTTATTTACTAGCGCAATTCAAGCCCTAGTATTTGCGACCTTAGCAGCGGCTTACATTCACGAAGCCTTAGAGGGGCATGGGGATGAGCATGAGGAGCATTCCTAGAAAAGAGGAAAAATTAGCCTTCCTTGGAAGTTACTAATTTCTTTTCGGATGCCCTCAGTTGGTGTAAATTTTGAATTTGGGCTGTCCAGTTAATTCAGCAGCTTCAAAGTCAAAGATCGGTCTGTTATTTACTCACATTAAGGAGAAAGATTGTGGATCCATTAGTTGCTGCTGCTTCAGTTCTCGCCGCCGCTCTCGCCATTGGTTTAGCTGCAATTGGCCCTGGTATCGGTCAAGGTAACGCCGCTGGTCAAGCTGTGGAAGGTATCGCTCGCCAACCAGAAGCAGAAGGCAAGATTCGGGGAACGTTGCTATTAACCCTGGCCTTCATGGAATCCCTGACCATTTACGGTCTGGTTATTGCCCTAGTGCTGTTGTTTGCTAACCCCTTCGCCTCCTAAGATTTGGCAATTTGTCTAATCGCAAATTCATAAGTCACTGCTACACATAAACGATCCCCCTAAATCCCCCTTAAAAAGGGGGACTTTGAGAAACTCTTTTCCCCCCTTTTTAAGGGGGGCTAGGGGGGATCGACCAACTGTAGTAAAAGAAGATGACGATGCTAATCGCAAATAATCACATTGGTCAAGCCAAAGAGGGAAGAAATGTTTGATTTTGACGCGACTTTGCCCTTGATGGCGGTGCAGTTTCTGGTTTTGGCAGCTTTGTTGAACGCGGTTTTTTATAAACCTTTGACTAAGGTAATAGAAGAGCGCGACCAATATATTCGCACCAACGAATCCGAGGCCAAAGAACGCCTATCGAAGGCCGAACAATTAGCTACACAATACGAACTGCAACTCGCCGATGCGCGCCGCCAATCCCAGGCAGCGATCGCATCAGCCCAAGCCGAGGCACAAAAGTTGGCCTCCCAAAGAATTGCCGAAGCCCAAAAAGAGGCTCAAATCCAACGGGAACAAGCGCAACAAGAAATCGAGCAGCAGAAGCAATCAGCCCTGCGATCGCTCGAACAACAGGTGGACGCGCTCAGTCGTCAGATTTTAGAAAAGCTTTTAGGAACGGCTGCCGTCTAATTGCAGCCGTGGAGATCTGAGGCAAAGCTCGGCAGTTAGGGCGACTCCCCACCGCTGGGAAACTTAAATCGAATGGAACCAAAATACTCATGGGGAATTTTTTATTACTGGCAGCAGAGGGGCATACAGCTGCCGCTGAACATGGCGGTTTTGGCTTCAACTTTGACATCCTCGAAGCCAATCTGATTAACCTGGCAATTTTGATCGGGATACTGTTCTACTTCGGGCGCGGGGTAATTAGCAATATCATCACCGAACGCCGCACGCGGATTGAAACAGCGATTACCGAAGCGGAACAGCGCAGCAAACAAGCTGCCGCCGCCCTTGCCGATGCTCAACAAAATTTGACCCAAGCCCAGGCCGAAGCCCAAAGAATTCTCAAAGCGGCGGAAGCCAGCGCCCAGGCAGCCAGAGAAGCAATTCTCGCGAAGGCGGCTCAAGATATTGAAACCTTGAAGAAAAGCGCTTCGGACGATCTGAGCGCTGCCCAAGAAAAAGCGATCGCCGAACTGCGTCAACGGATTGCAGTCTTGGCAATTCAAGAAGTCGAGGCGCAACTGGCTGCCCAGTTAGATGACTCCACTCAAAGTAAATTAGTTGACCGCAGCATTGCCCTGTTAGGAGTTTCCTGATGAGAAATAGTAGTGCTAGCACCGAAATTTCTGAGCCTTATGCCGAGGCTTTGATGTCGGCGGCGCAATCTCAAAACCTAGTGGAACAAATTGGTGAAGATGCCAACGCAATTTTAGGTGTGTTAGCAGAATCCCCCGAATTGCTCCAGGTTTTGAGCAGTCCCGTCGTAGAATCAGCCAAGAAAAAAGCCATTCTGCAACAGGTTTTCCACAACCAAATTCATCCCTACACCTTCAATATTCTGCTGCTGTTGGTAGATCGGCGGCGGATCTCTTTCATTACCACGGTGTTTGAGCAGTACCAAGCCTTGCTCCGCAAGCTGAATCAAACGGTATTAGCCGAAGTAATTTCTGCCGTTGCCCTCTCGGACGAGCAACAGCAAGCTGTCCGCGAAAAAGTCAAGGCTTTAAGCGGGGCGCGGGAAGTTGAACTAAAAGTAGTCATTGACCGCGATTTGATTGGCGGCGTGATTATTAAAGTTGGTTCCCAAACCGTTGATGCCAGCCTGAAAGGACAGTTGCGACGGATTGGCCTGCGTCTCAGCGCTAGTTAGTCTGAGCAGAAGCTTACTTTATATCAATTACCTAACTACCTCTCTAACCACTAACCAATAACAACCGCTCATGATTAGCATCAGACCAGACGAAATTAGCAGCATTATCCGCCAGCAAATTGAACAGTACGACCAAGAAGTCAAAGTTTCTACGGTGGGAACTGTTCTGCAAGTGGGAGACGGCATCGCCCGGATTTATGGCCTCGATAAGGCGATGGCTGGGGAATTGTTGGAGTTTGAAGACGGAACCGTGGGCGTTGCCCTGAACTTAGAAGAAGATAACGTGGGTGCGGTGTTGATGGGCGAAGGCCGGGACATCCAAGAAGGCAGCCCGGTCATAGCTACGGGCAAAATTGCTCAGGTTCCTGTAGGGGAAGCTCTGATTGGTCGGGTGGTAGACGCTCTCGGTCGCCCGATTGATGGCAAGGGAGAACTCCACACCACGGAATTTCGGTTGATTGAATCCGGCGCTCCAGGGATTATTGAACGCCGTTCCGTGTACGAACCGATGCAAACCGGGATTACCGCCATTGACGCGATGATTCCCATTGGACGGGGACAGCGGGAATTAATCATTGGCGACCGTCAAACTGGGAAGACGGCGATCGCTGTTGATACCATCCTCAACCAAAAAGAAGAAAAAGTCATTTGCGTTTACGTTGCCATCGGTCAAAAGAATTCTACCGTTGCCCAAGTAGTTGATGTGCTGAGAGAACGGGGCGCATTAGATTACACCATCATCGTCAACGCTGGAGCCAATGACCCCGCCACCCTGCAATACTTAGCTCCCTACACCGGAGCGAGCATGGCAGAATACTTCATGTACAAAGGCCAAGCGACTTTGGTGATCTACGATGACCTTTCCAAACAAGCTTCCGCCTACCGTCAAATGTCCCTGTTGCTGCGCCGTCCTCCCGGACGGGAAGCTTACCCCGGAGACGTTTTCTATCTCCACTCCCGCTTATTGGAAAGAGCCGCTAAATTGAGCGATGAATTGGGTGGTGGTAGCATGACCGCACTGCCAATCATTGAAACTCAAGCCAGTGACGTTTCGGCCTACATTCCTACCAACGTAATTTCAATTACCGATGGGCAAATCTTCCTCTCGGCAGATTTGTTCAACTCCGGTTTGCGCCCTGCCATCAACGCTGGTATTTCGGTATCCCGCGTGGGTTCTGCTGCTCAAACCAAGGCGATGAAACAGGTAGCCGGGAAGTTGAAATTGGAATTAGCCCAGTTTGACGACCTACAAGCTTTTGCTCAGTTTGCTTCCGACTTAGATAAAGCCACTCAAGACCAACTGGCTCGCGGAGCGCGGCTGCGGGAAATTCTCAAACAGTTGCAATACTCCCCCCTATCGGTAGCCGAACAGGTGGCAGTGGTTTATTCCGGTTTGAATGGCTATTTGGATGACATCGATGTGCCAAAAGTAGCTGCTTTTGCCAGAGGATTGCGGGACTATTTGAAGACCAGCAAAGCCCAGTATATCGACATTATTCGCGAGAAGAAACAGCTAACCGAAGATGCCGAAAAGCTACTGAAAGAAGCGATTCTTGAATACAAAAAGACCTTCTTGGCAATAGCCTAGGACAATTTGGGCTTTCTAGCTACACATCAACAGATCCCCCTAAATCCCCGCGCTAACGCGCCGCTGCGAAGCGAAAAAAGGGGGAATTTGAAAAAATTACTCGTTCCCAGGCTCTGCCTGGGAATGCCCCTTGAGAGGCTCTGCCTCGGATGATAAAGCGAGGCAGAGCCTCTCGATATCGGTTCCCAGGCGGAGCCTAGGAACCAGTTCA
>CAKZHE010000058.1 GCA_936920195.1 uncultured cyanobacterium
TAGCGACAGCGTAACGCACCGCCACCAGCTTAAATCAGCAAGTCCAGTAGGGTGTGTTAGCGACAGCGTAACGCACCACCATCAGCTTAAATCAGCAAGTCCAGTAGGGTGCGTTAGCGACAGCGTAACGCACCGCCACCAGCTTAAATCAGCAAGTCCAGTAGGGTGTGTTAGCGACAGCGTAACGCACCACCATCAGCTTAAATCAGCAAGTCCAGTAGGGTGCGTTAGCGACAGCGTAACGCACCGCCACCAGCTTAAATCAGCAAGTCCAGTAGGGTGTGTTAGCGACAGCGTAACGCACCACCATCAGCTTAAATCAGCAAGTCCAGTAGGGTGCGTTAGCGACAGCGTAACGCACCGCCACCAGCTTAAATCAGCAAGTCCAGTAGGGTGTGTTAGCGACAGCGTAACGCACCGCCACCAGCTTAAATCAATAAAAAAAATTGTACCCCTCAAAGGTTTTTACTAAAGGCAGGAAAAATGAATCAGAAATTTGAACCTTTGGATAATGGAGAAGTTTTATCTGTAGATGCTTCCGCGCAACTACTAATTGGGCATCGTACCTTTAGAGTAGGAGAATTTGCCGAGGCATTGCGATCGCAGTTAGAATATGGTCTAGGTGGTTCTAGTGGCTGGACGGAAGAAAAAGACGGTTGGTTTAGTGAAAATGGGATTGAATGCGAAGTTTTGAAATTTGGCAATGTCGGCTGGCAAAAAGGCAAAGTGAGAATTAAACTGGAATTCCGCGCCGAAGAACCAAAATCCCCCGTAAAGTTAGCCCCAAATTATCCAATTGAAGATGAAGATGAAGATGATTTTTCTAAAGTCACCATTCTCGAAGATGAAGCAGAACTAGCCGCCATTTTATCGGAACACTCTGAACCTCAACTAGCAGCAGTTGAAATAGACGAATCTTTGACTAAAGACATCTGGGAATAGAGGAATTAAAGTTAATTATAAATTAGTTTTAACCCGCTAACCAACTTGCGGAAACGCAATACTCATACAAAGCTTTATTGCAATTCCGTTTTCTGACGATCTCAGAATGAATCTTTGAGTAGCCAAGAACTTTCATCGAATCAGCAAGCAAAGCTGGTGTATCAACCATATTCCCGAAAAAGGTTGAGTTACCAACAATATAGTGGAGTTCAGCCCCATTTTCTAGAATAGATCTGATTGAACTCAAATGTAAGTGCATATCATGAAAGTATTTCAAAACGTAAATTGCCAAAAGACGCGAATTTTTTCCGTTGGACATTTTTATTTTTTCTACAGTTGCGAAGATTTTCTCTGGGAGAGCTTCTTCTGCTATTTTCCAAGAATTAAGACGGCTAGTTGCAATTCCCCAGGTTCCACCAATAGCTAGCCAATCTAGTTCACCCGCCTCTTTTGCCTCATCGATAAATTTTGTCCAATACATATATGGACGAAGTTCGCGAATATAGCTGATTCGATTTGGATAAGGAGGCGAAGTTATTACCTTATTCACCTTAATATTATCTAAACTAATTAGATCTCTAGCATCTGCTTTCAGTACCTTGGCATTACCAACAATATTTTTCTCGGCAGATATCAGGATAAATTCAATGATGTTTAAGAAAAGCTCTTCAATAAATTCAGTTTTATGATGAATTACTGTGTCACTAAATGACATGGAAATATGATTAAAAGCTGCCGATGAAGTTTCAATTATCAAGCGACAAAATGCAATCCAAACAATACTGTATTCATTCTCTTCAGGCTCTCCAAATTCTCTGACTAGGGCAGTTCGTAGAGAGGCCAAGAGATTGAGCGTGTAGCTAGACCACCACCGTTCAATATTAAATATTGGTGGTATCCAGTTGTCTCGATCTATTTGACTTTTATACTCTTTCAAAGCTTGCAAAACTTTTTCGCGAATATCTCTTAAGCAGTCTTGGTTATAATTCCGATATTTAGCATTTCCAAGCCAAATCAGAAATGGGTTGATGTCAAATGCAAACGCTTGGTTCCCTCGTTCAGCAGCAACAAGTCCTGTTGTAGCTGTACCAGAAAAAGGGTCAAGAATAATTGCGGTTGTATCAACTGAAGATAAAAGGTTTTCAACCAGCTTTACTCCATAGGCTGGGGTAAGCCGAAGCCATCCATGTCGCCCAAGACTGCGATTAGCTTTGAAGGTATATTCCGATCTTTGTTGGACAGTAGATCTCATCACTCTGTCCGAAGTAAAATTTCTAAAGTGCTGCAAACTTCGCTTTTGATTACCTCAGAGTTCCGATAGAAAAAATCTGCTAAGTCATAACCCAAAACTTCTTGGCAGAAAACAAATAGCGAAATTTGACTACTACCTGACGTTGTGCCAATGATTATTCCTCCACGACTATTCCGATAACGCAGCACCAAATCTGCGTCAATCTGAGATGAAAAAACTGCAAAGACTGGCAGATAGCCGTTTGCCCAGGCAACAGCAATATTATCTATGTCGGCATTTTGTCTCTTGCTATCTTTGCTTTTATATCCCTGCCGGACTTCAAATACGGCTCCGTTTAAGGGTGCTGGCACACTGAGAGAGCTACTGTAATCCGCTATCC
Source organism: uncultured cyanobacterium (assembly GCA_936920195.1). Taxonomy (GTDB): domain Bacteria; phylum Cyanobacteriota; class Cyanobacteriia; order Cyanobacteriales; family FACHB-T130; genus CAKZHE01. Next base: position 2,574 of record CAKZHE010000058.1, read on the forward strand.
ACTGGATGACTCTAGCTCTAATGTCAGCATTCCGAATTTGACTCAGTTCTAGCCGTGCATCCAAAGACAAAGTTTTATTCTTGTCGTTTTTGGTTTTGGTCATATAAGACCACAGGGCATACTTTGGATCTTCGTATTCTGCTTGGTCAATTATTATCTGTCTAAATAGATTTTCACAACCTTTTCCAATCTGTCTGTAAACTGAGGTCATTCCCCCGGCGGCTTTGTGAGCAACATACATCAAGTCTGAATCAAGACCAATCCATGAATAAAATGGGTCTGCTCCATAGATTGATAAGAACTGCGCCAAGTCTAGCCCTTTTTCTCTATTACCTAGACCAAATTTGGGCTGGTATCTTCTACATACCTTGATGGGGTCTAAAAATCTCTTGAGGTAAAGGTTTTCATCAGTCACAGTAAATCTTAGACTTTCTACTTGAACCAACAGAGTATAGCGCGAACTTACAGAAGAGGGATATAGCAGGCTTGAATTTGAGCTAAACTCCAGTAATATAGACACAATCCCAAACTTAACCACGGTGCAATCCATAAATTCGGCAGCGATGACCCCTGATACTTCCAAGTTGCAACAGGCGCTGAAACACTATTTTGGTTACGACTGCTTCCGCCCTGGGCAGCAGGAGATTGTTGAGGCGGCGCTGGAAAAACAAGATTTGCTGGTAATTATGCCCACAGGCGGGGGCAAGTCGTTGTGCTTTCAACTGCCAGCTTTGCTGCAACCAGGGATTACGGTGGTGGTATCGCCGTTGATTTCGCTGATGCAAGACCAAGTGGCAGCTTTGAAGGATAATGGGATTGAGGCGACTTTTTTGAATAGTAGCGTTAATTGGCAGGATTCGCGATCGCGGGCTGATGATATCCTGGCAGGGAAAACTAAATTATTATACGTTGCTCCAGAAAGGTTACTTTCGGAGAAGTTTTTGGTATTTTTAGATCGCGTCCATGCCCAAGTTGGGATTGCTGCCTTTGCCATTGATGAAGCTCACTGCGTCTCGGAATGGGGGCATGATTTTCGTCCAGAATATCGTCAATTGCGTCAAATTAGGGAACGCTATCCCGAAGTACCTTTTTTTGCCTTGACTGCCACGGCTACCGATCGCGTCCGTGAAGATATTATCGCTCAATTGGCGTTACGGCAACCAACTATTCATATTGCTAGTTTTAATCGTCCGAATCTGTATTATGAAGTTGTTCCTAAAGACAAACGCCCCTACGATCAATTATTAAAACTGATTCGCAAACATTCTGGTAGTAGTATCATCTATTGTTTAAGTCGGCGCAAAGTTGATGAAATCGCCTTTCGATTGCAAAAGGATGGCATAGTTGCTTTGCCCTATCATGCGGGATTAACTGATGAGGTACGAGAAAAGAATCAAACGCGGTTTATTCGGGATGATGTGAATGTGATGGTAGCCACTATTGCCTTTGGTATGGGGATTAATAAACCGGATGTTCGGTTAGTGGTGCATTATGACTTGCCTCGGAATATTGAAAACTATTATCAGGAATCTGGGCGAGCAGGTAGGGATGGCGAACCCGCCCACTGTTCGTTAATATTTGGTTATGGGGATCTAAAAACGATTGAATATATTATTGATCAAAAAACTGATCCTCAAGAACAAAGGGTGGCACGGCAACAATTACGAAAAGTGATTGATTATGCTGAAGGTACTGATTGTCGGCGCACGATTCAACTGAGTTATTTTGGGGAAAGGTTTCCTGGTAATTGTGGCAAGTGCGATAATTGTCGCTTTCCAAAACCTTTGGAAGATTGGACAATTGAAGCCCAAAAGTTTCTTTCCTGCGTGGCTCGCTGCCAAGAAAAGTTTGGCATGGTTCACATTATTGATGTGTTGCGGGGAGCGCGGAAACAGAAGATTGAACAATATGGTCATCATTTGCTCTCAACCTATGGTATTGGTAAAGAGAGGAGCGTGAATGATTGGAAATTGTTAGCGCGATCGCTTTTACATCAAGGATTAGTTAGCGAAACTACCGACGGCTATCCCGTCTTGAAATTAAATGTCCGCAGTTGGGAGATTTTGCGCCGACAACGTTCGGTTTATGTGGCAGTTCCCCAGGATAAGATTTCCCCAGAAACTATCATTCAACGTGCCGCTGAAGCGGAAATGCTTTTTCAACGGTTGCGAACATTTCGCAAGCAATTGGCAGATGAGCAAGGTATCGCTCCCTACGCCATTTTCACCGATTCTAGTTTGAGATTGATGGCACAACAACAACCCCAAAGTTTAGAACAGTTTAGTCAGATTTCTGGGGTGGGAGCGCGGAAGCTCGCCCAATACGGGAAAGATTTTGTCAGCGAAATTCGCACCTATCGGGAAGAACAAGGTTTACCCAATTTACAAGCGAATCTGGAACCAATTATCCCAGAGATTGCGGCGAAATATCCCAGCCAAACCCAGATGCAAACCTTGGAACTGCATCGCCAGGGGTTGAATGTGAATGCGATCGCCCAAAAACGCAACTTGAGTCCTAAAACTATTTTAGGTCATCTTGCCGAACTAATTGAAATGAATCAATCAGTCGATTTAGATCAATTAGTTATGCCTGTGCGTCAGGAAGTAATTTTAAAGGCGATTCAGCAAGTTGGCGATGAATCTCTGAAAGCGATTTACGAGCATTTGCAGGAAAGTTGTGCCTACGAAGATATTCAACTGGTGCGAGCCTGGTGGCGACAACAACAAAGTTAGATTTTTCACGACGAAGCTATATGCTTTCAGGACTTACGCAACTATCCTAGAAATAGGGGCAACCACGGGGGGATTGCCCCTACAAAACACTATATCCCTAAATCCCCCTTCAAAAGGGAACTTTAAGAAAATTACTCATCTTCGGCGAAAATAAAGCGATATAATTCGCTGGGGTCTGGTTCGGGACTATCTTGAGCAAATTTCACCGCTTCATCAATCTCCGCCTGGATTTTCTGCTCAATTGCTTTCAATTCCTCCGCCGTGGCTAGATTTTTCGCCATCAAATCCGTCCCTAATTTCTTGATAGGATCGCGGGGTAGCCAAAACTCCTTTTCTGCCTTAGAACGCAATTCGTCAGGATCTGCCAAAGAATGACCGCGAAAGCGATAGGTTAGCGCTTCAATTAAAGTTGGCCCTTCCCCCGCCTGCGCTCGCGCCACCGCAGCTTGAGCCACATCTCGCACCGCCAACACATCCATCCCATCCACTTCCACCCCAGCCATACTAAACACGCTGGCTTTCTTATAAATTTCTGGTTGAGAAGTTGCCCGTTCATGGGACATTCCAATCGCCCATTTATTATTTTCCACGACAAATAAGATTGGCAACTTCCATAGGGCTGCCATATTCAGGCATTCAAAAAACTGTCCGTTATTGCAGGCTCCATCCCCAAAGAAACAAGCCGTTACCTGTTTACCCGCACTGTCATCCCCCAAAACTTCCCGACGATACCTGGCTTGGAAAGCTGCCCCCGTCGCCACCGGAATCCCTTCTGCCACAAACGCATAGCCGCCCAACAATTTGTGTTCGGCTGAAAACATATGCATCGAGCCGCCGCGCCCTTTGCTACAACCAGTGGCCTTACCAAACAATTCTGCCATCACTTCCCGCGCTGGAACTCCGGAACTGAGGGCGTGAACGTGGTCGCGATAGGTGCTAGAAACGAAATCTTCGCCGGGACGCATCGCCCCCCTAATCACCCCAGTAGAGACGGCTTCCTGACCGTTATAGAGGTGAACAAAGCCAAACATTTTGCCCCGATAGTACATCTCGGCGCACTTATCTTCAAAGAAGCGCCCCAAAACCATATCTTCATATAGCATCAGTCCTTCCTCTTTGGTGATTTGTACCGCCGAGGCATCAAAGGGTGGCAAAGCTCGTTCCTGAACCATTGTGTATAATCCTTTCAGCAGAACCCAAAACAATAAAGATTGTAATTGTAACAGAGTGCAACGAACGAAATTTGTCTGAATTGTCGCGTTTACTGGTTATACTCGTTTATACTCGTTCCCAGGCTCTGCCTGGGAATGCCTATTGAGAGGCTCTGCCTCGGATGACAAAGCGAGGCAGAGCCTCTCGATATCGGTTCCTAGGCTCTGCCTGGGAACCAGTTCAAAGGTTTTTTCATCCGTAATTGTTTTCATTTTCCTCCACTACAAACTAATTGGTTCTTGTCCAGAAACTACTGGGGCAACGGCACTTAATTTTAAGTTGGGATGATCCTCTTCCACTTGTCGCAAATTCCAATCATTCTTAAACAACAAAACTGGACGACCCCAGTTATCTTTCACTGTCACGGTGTTAAATAAACGTCCCACTTTTTCCAAGGCTTCCCAACCGTTGACTACCCACCGCGCTACACTATAAGGTAATGCTTCTAAACGGGTTTCCACTCCATATTCATTTTGCATCCGAAATTGGACAACTTCAAATTGCAATTGTCCTACAGCAGCTAAAATGGGGTCGCGCTTCGATTCATCGGCGGAATACATGATTTGTACCGCCCCTTCTTCCCGCAGTTCTAATACCCCTTTTTGAAATTGCTTGAATTTGGAAGGATTGGGATTGCGTAAATAGCAAAATATTTCGGGAGAAAAACAGGGAATGCCATCAAATTCCAATTTTTTGCCCGTATATATAGTATCCCCAATGGCAAAAACTCCGGGATTATTCAATCCAATTACATCGCCGGGATAGGCTGATTCAATGGATTCTCGATCTTGGGCAAACAACTTTTGGGGACGGGAAAGGCGGATGGTTTTGCCACTGCGAGCATGACTCACTACCATGTCTTTTTCAAACTTGCCGGAACAAACTCGCACAAAAGCAACTCTATCCCGATGTTTCGGGTCCATATTGGCTTGTAATTTAAAGACAAAGCCTGTAAATTCTGGATAAGTGGGTTGAATATCTCCCACGGTGGAATGGCGAAAACTGGGTTTGAGGGCGTATTCCAAAAAGGAATTGAGAAATAGTTCTACGCCAAAGTTAGTCATGGCGCTGCCAAAGAACACGGGGGTCATTTTACCCTGATGAATTTGCTCTAAATCTAGGGCGTGACCAACTCCTTCTAAAAGTTCTAAATCTTCTTTTAATTGGTAATAGAGATCCGGTTCTAACAGGGTTTCAATCCGAGGATCGCCTAATTTAATTACGGTGTCGATGGCTTCTCGACTGCCGTGGGCTGAACGTTCAAATAGGTGAATTTCTCCCCTTTGTCGATCGAAGACTCCTTGAAAGCGATCGCCCATCCCAATTGGCCAATTAACCGCATAGGTTTGCAAACCTAATTCCTGTTCAATTTCATCTAATAGATCTATCGGTTCTCGCCCTGGTCGGTCAAGTTTATTTACGAAAGTAAATATGGGCAGCGATCGCATCCGACAAACTTCAAATAATTTCCGCGTTTGCGGTTCCAAACCCTTAGCCGCATCAATCAGCATGGTGGCATTATCCGCCGCTGCCAAGGTGCGATAAGTATCTTCACTAAAGTCTTGGTGTCCCGGAGTATCTAATAAATTAATTTGACAACCTTGATACTCAAATTGCAACACCGTGGAAGTAATGGAAATCCCCCGTTGCTGTTCCATTTCCATCCAGTCGGAGGTGGCTTTCCGTTGCGCTCGCCGCGCCTTCACCGCCCCCGCTTCGTGAATTGCGCCTCCATAGAGCAACAGCTTTTCAGTTAAAGTGGTTTTTCCCGCGTCGGGGTGAGAAATAATCGCAAAGTTGCGGCGCTTTTCTACAGATATTTGTAATTCGGCTGCCAGTTCAATAGACATTCTGTGCTGAGGGTAAAAGTTAGAGGTTAATTAATTGGGAATTCTGGACGGTTAAAACATTTTTGGCAAGTTGGGTTTTCTCTCCATCAAAGCGGCGATCGCATCCCTAAACAGCGTGCTAAATTCTATGATATACCAAAAATTCAGATGGATTAGGGGGGGGTTAATGTACGACACTGATAAACGCAAGCTGTTATCTCTACTCTGTCATGGATCAATCTTTTTTAGCACCGCAGTCATTTTTGTAGGTGTACCAATTAGCATTTTGCTAATATCGGATGACCCAGTTGTTAAAGATAATGCCAAAGAAGCGCTGAATTTCCACTTTAATATCTGGCTTTATGGAACCATTATTGCTGTGCTTTGGGCTTCAATTATTGGGATTCCCATCGCTGCCATTTTGCTCATTCCATTCTTTCTTTTCCAATGGATTCCCCTAGTTCTAGCGATTCTGCACGTTCTGGGCAATACCGATCAACCCTACCGCTATCCTTTTATTTTCCGTCTGCCATTGTAGTCAAAAATGTCAGGAATGGCGCAGAGCCTAGGCTGTTGACTTTGCGCCTTTTTATGGAGTTTCTGTTCATGCAGTTTCTAGGTAGTCAGTTTCGGGATTGTCAACTAATATCAAGTCCTTGTAATTAACCATGGTTGATGTAGGGGCGGGTTTGGGGACAAGCTTT
>CAKZHE010000059.1 GCA_936920195.1 uncultured cyanobacterium
CCGTTGCCCTCTACTGTCTACCCGATTTCCTTTGCTCGAACGAGGAACGAGGAATAATGATTGACTATTCCCTGTTCCCTGTTCCCTATTTCCTATTCCTTCTTTGCCGAAACCAATTCTCTCGGACGTTCAGGTAAAGTTAAAACAGTTGATTTGTCAGTTTTGGACAAAACTTCATCGGGCAAATAATCCCGGCGAGCTAAGATAATTGCTCCTACCATTGCCATTAACAACAGTACCGAAGCTAATTCAAAGGGTAGTAGAAAGTCAGTGAAGAAATGCTGACCAATTTTGTAGATGGGATTTTGACCTGCGATCGCCCCTACCGTCACAGGCCAGGGAGTTGCTAAAATCATGGTACTGAGTAGGGCAAATAGACCGCCGCAGACTAAAGCTGTTGCCGTCGGACGCAACCAAGCATTAGGGATAGCCGCAAAATCTTCCCGCTTGTTCACCAACATAATGGCGAACAAAATCAAAACGTTCACCGCGCCGACATAGATCAAAATTTGGGCAGCTGCCACAAAATCGGCATTCAGCAGCAAATAAATCCCGGAAATGCTGATAAATACGCCTCCCAGCAAAAAGGCTGAGTAAACGATATTCGCAAATAGCACCACGCCTAAAGCTGCACCCAGCGTCATTAGGGCTAGCAATCCGCCAGCTACCAGTTGAACCCCTTGGGCTAAATCCACAGTTTTAAGCCTCCTCTTTTTTAGCAATTTCTTCTGGACGTTGACCAGCCCGTTGCGTACCCGCAGGCAAGTCATGGGGTTCAGTAATTCCCTTGGGCAAGTAGGCCAATTGTCGCAGTGGCGTTACCATTGGGTCGTCGGTCACTTTATAGGGTAAGCGTCCTAGGGCTACATTGTCATAGTTTAATTCATGGCGATCGTAGGTAGCGAGTTCGTACTCTTCCGTCATGGATAGACAGTTGGTGGGGCAGTATTCTACGCAGTTGCCACAAAAGATACAAACTCCAAAGTCAATACTGTAGTGCTTGAGTTCTTTCTTTTTACTTTCTTTGTTGAAAGTCCAGTCAACTACGGGCAAATTAATCGGACACACTCGCACGCAGACTTCGCAGGAAATACACTTATCAAATTCAAAGTGAATCCTACCCCGAAACCGTTCGGAAGGAATCAGTTTTTCGTAGGGATATTGAACTGTAACCGGACGGCGACGCATATGGTCAAAGGTGACAGATAATCCTTGACCGATAAACTGGGCAGCTTGCCCGGTTTCCTTGATATAGTCGCCAACTTGTTTCAGAAACTTGAGCATAATCTCTTTTCAAGGATGAAGGATCAATTCTAGCCACCGAAGGCGAAGGGAAAAGCGAGTTTGAGGCCAGCGGTTAGCAATAGATTAACTAATCCTACTGGCAGCAGAAATTTCCATCCCAAGTTGAGTAATTGGTCGATGCGGACGCGGGGGACAGTCCAGCGCAGTAAAATGGCGATGAAGACCAGAAAGTAGGCTTTCAGCAGGGTCATAATAATCCCCAAGGAGGCGGTGATGATTTGCCACCAAGGGCTAATTTCATTGATTCCTAACCAACTGGCTACTAAGTCTAAGGGAATGGGAAATTCCCAACCGCCTAGGTAGAGGACGGCAACTAACAAGGCAGAAAGTAAGAGGTTGACGTAGGAACCGATGTAAAACAGACCAAATTTCATCCCAGAATATTCGGTTTGATATCCCGCCACGATTTCTTCTTCCGCTTCTGGTAAGTCAAAGGGCAACCGTTCGCATTCAGCTAGGGCAGCAATCCAAAAAATCAGAAAGCCGACGGGTTGCCGCCAGATATTCCAACCGAGAATGCCGTAACCGGATTGTTGTTCGACAATATCAATGGTACTGAGGCTATTGGACATCATAGCGATCGCCAGTACCGCCAGCGCCAGGGGAATTTCGTAACTAATGGATTGGGCAGCGGCTCGCAGTCCCCCCAACAGGGAGTATTTGTTATTGGAAGAATAGCCGGACATCAACAAGCCAATGGGGGTGATGCTGGCGAGGGCTACCCACAAAAATACCCCCATGCCAACATTGGCGATCGCTAAATGCTGTCCGAAGGGGACAATCAGATAAGACAAGAAGACCGGAATCACCACTAATATGGGGCCGAGGGTGAACAGCAAGGGGTCAGCTTTGGCAGGAGTGATGTCTTCCTTAAATACCAATTTCAGACCATCTGCTAAGGCTTGCAGCACTCCCATTGGCCCAACATACTCCGGCCCAATCCGTTGTTGAGCCGCCGCTGAAATTTTCCGTTCTAGCCAAACTAGAACCAGCAGTCCCAAGGTGGCGACGATAATCATTAAGAACATCGGGAGCGGCATCCACAGGGCTTTGGCAGCACCAGGGGGGATGCCTAATTCCGTCAGGGATTCGATAAAAGTTCCTTGTAGGTCAATTCCTGAATTCATTTTTGCCGATGATGAGTAATTAGCCGAACCCAACCAAGCCTGTCTAATCGGTGTCTGGACTGGTTGGTGAAAATTCTTTCGCGACTCCAATGGTTAGTATATCGCTCTCAGGAGTATAGCCCAGCAGAAGGGAGCAGAAGATCTGTTTATGATCTTCCTTAGATTTTCCTTGGGTTGGGGGACGTTGGGCGATCGCGCTAGCGCGTATGCCTTCGGCACGCTTCGCGATCGCAGAGCTTCGCGCTCTGGATTCTTGGGGTAAAATGCCGAGAACTAGGCAGGATGTCAAGATCCCAAGATGAATATGCGATCGTAAAGCAAAAGTTTGTAGTTGGGCTTCAGCCCTCCGGATAGTGGCTCCAGCCCAACTACAAAAGTTATTTTAGGCATGATCAAGAAACATTTTTAAGGAAATGGCAAGAAATACATGGCATTTAGAAACTGGGACAAAGAATTAACTGAGGCAAATCTCCTGGAGCAAATAGCTCAAGCCAAGCAAGCATGGCAAGAGTCTGAAGCGACAGAGCCTTGTGCTGAATCCGTGCATTATGATGAGACTGGAAATTTAATTGTTATCAAACTCAAAAGTGGGGCTATTTTTAGTTTTCCTCCCAGATTAGCCGAAGGTTTAGAAGATGCTTCACCAGAACAACTTGCTGATGTTTGGCTACCACCTTCAGGTAGCAGCATCCACTGGGAAAGCCTAGATGTTGATTTTGGTATTCCTGAACTGGTAGCAGGTATTTTTGGAACAAAATCATGGATGGCGGAACTAGGTAGGAAGGGAGGAAAAGTAACTTCAACTGCTAAAACTGCTGCAGCTAGGACAAATGGAAAGAAAGGCACTAGACTAAAAAAGAATGCCCTATGAGTTGAAAGTAAACGTGGAGTTAATCTAGTGATATGACTAGAAATCAAAAATCTGCTCAACAGAATCAACATAAATCAGTGAAAGTTAACCGGGGTTTTTGGCCTATTTGGTTACCATATCCTCTTTCTTGGTTGAGGGCTGTGGTTCTCGTTCCCATTGCTTTACCTGGAACGCTGTTTCTCTTCTTCTTTGGAGTAGGAATATTTCTAGTATTAGATGTTAAATCTCCTGAATTATCAATATTTGTTACTGCTTTAGGGATTTTATTAAACGCTATTTTTTCTGCTTTATTTTATGGTCTTCTGCGCTCTTGGGGTGTATGGTTACCAGGCAGAAGCGCTCTTTGGGAGGGGTTATGCGCTGTATTGGCGATGGTTTTTGCTTGGGTGATGACTTTAATATGTATTTTTTTCTATGCTACGGGCGTTTGTCAGTTTTTTCTCCAATCATCAATCTCAAGTTCTTCATGTGCTGGGCGAATTGCTGGCTCAATCTTGAAAGGAATATGGGTAAGTATTCAAAATTTGTCAATTTCCAATCGGGTAATGATTAACAACGGATTGGTTGTCCAATATGTTGAAATTAATAATACTTTTTGGCTAGGTATTTGGCTAATTAGTGCAGCCTATCTTTATCAATTGGAATATTGCTTACAAAATTTCTTTAATCCTCAGAAGTTATCAAGAATAATCTTCAGCGTCCTTTTAGGTATTTTAGTTGCATCAGGAATTTACTTTTTTCAGAAACCTAGAACAATAGCCGAAGTACCTGCGCCTACAACTTCGCCATCTCCATCTTTACCTCCAATACCATCCCCATCTCCACTACCTTCTGAAACTATCCCAATCACACCTACTCCTATTTCATCAGATGCTGACTCTTTTCCAGAAGCAGTCAGAAAGGCAAATAGTGCGTCTCAACTTACCCAATCAGCGAAATCACAGGGAGATTGGCAGGTAGTTGCCAGTGAATGGGAGGCAGCAATCGCCTTTATGAAAGTCGTTCCAACCAATAGCCCTCAATATAGTTTAGCCCAAACCAAGATTCTTGAATATCAGCGCAATCTTCACTATGCCCAAAAGAATGCGGCTGGCAATCGCTAATATCCCTTTTAAAAACCTTTATAGATTAGCCAATCCGAAAATTAGCTACCGAATTCTGCAACTTATTCACATCAACTGATAACCCATCTAGGGAAGCTGTAACTTCTTCAGCTTTTTCAGCAGTGGTATTAGAAATTTCATTTACCTGACGCATACTGTCAGATATCTGTTCGGCAAAAGTGACCTGCTTGCTAGCCGCACGAGTAATATTTTGAATTACTGCATTGATCTCGCGACTGACTTCAATAATGGCAATCAAATTAGTTTTGGCTTCGGCAGCTAATTGAGTACCTGCTACTACCTCTTGAGTTCCAGCTTCCATCGCCGCAATCACGCGACTAATTTCATCTTTAATAGTGCTGACAATCTCAGAAATATCTTCCGTTGCCGATGCCGAACGTTCAGCCAATTTCCGAACTTCTTCGGCAACTACAGCAAAACCTTGCCCTTGTTCTCCCGCTCTAGCTGCTTCAATAGTTGCATTCAGAGCCAGCAAATTAGTTTGGGCAGCAATTTGAGAAATTGAAGTGACAATTTTGCCAATTTGTTGCGAACTTTCCCCCAACCTTTTGATCATCTTAGAAGTTTGGGCAATAGTTTGCCGCAATTCGTTAATTCCCTCCACAGTTCGGTCTACCGCTACCCCGCCTGCTTCAGCAGTTTTAGCGGCTTCTTCTGATACCTTCTCTGCCCGTTTAGCCGCATCAGAAACATCTTTAATCGAATTTACCATCCGTTCAATTTGTTGCAGTATGCCGTCAATTTGATCGGCTTGCTGCCGCGCTTGCTGAGTTAACAAGTTAGTATCTACAATGGAGGTACTGGCAGCAGATTGGACTTGACTGGCAACTTCTTGAATGCTGTTGACTACTTTTCGTAAAGAGCTAATTAGGAAGTTGAAGGAATCGGCGACTGCTCCCAAAATATCATTAGTCACTTGAGCTTTAACAGTTAAATCTCCCTTGGCAGCACCTTTAATTTCACTGAGGAGTTTTAATACTTGTTGCGTCAAAGAATCGGCTTCAGCTTTGCGTTCGGCAGCGATTTTTTCCAATCCTTCTTCTGCCTGCTTGCGCTCAGTAATATCAAACCGGATACTGATATATTTAGCAATTTTGCCATCAGTATTAAAGATGGGAGCAATAGTAGTATTCACCCAATAATAGGAACCATCCTTGCGTTTATTTTTAATTTCTCCTTTCCAAACTCTCCCGTGGGAGATAGTTGACCACATTTCTTGGAATAATGAAAAGGGATGTTGATCTGATTTAATTAGGCGATGATTGTGACCGATGAGTTCTTCTCGTTGATAGCCAGAAATTTCACAAAACTGCTCATTGACAAAGGTAATATTACCTGATAAATCGGTTTCGCTGACAATGGCTGATTCATCTAAAGCATTTTGGCGATTTTTTAGTTCTTGTAATAATCTTGCCTGTTCTTGAGCTAGCTCTTGCAAGCGTTCTTGAGATGCTTTTTCTTTGGTGACATCGCGACAAATAATTACCCCACCTTTGAGGTTGCCAGCTTCATCTTGTAGGGGTCTACCATTAACTTTGATCCACACACCTTCTGGTTTCTCGGAATGGCGAGTAAATACATCTAAGTTGTCCACAGATTCGCCCCGGATGGTTCTGACTAAGGGCAGATCTTGGACAGGATAAGGTGTTTTCCCATCTGGTAAAAATAGACCATATTGATTTGACCATTGATCGATACTGGTATCAGTTGTTCCTTTCCCAATCATTTCTTCCGCCGCCGAATTAAAAATTAATAATTCCCCACGATCGTTGCCAACAATTACCCCATCACTCATCCGATTTAGAACTAATTGGAGGATGTTAGTTTGCTGGCGTAAATCGGCTTCCGAACGGGCTAATTCAGCGGCGATACGTTGCTGTTCGGCTTCGGCTTGTTTGCGTTCGGCGATGTCTGTGGAGATATTACAAATAGCGTAGGGAAGGCCAGCAGCATTTCTTAAGGGAAACTTCACTGATAAATAGGGACGCATTCCGCCGCTATCATCAGGGGCATATTCTTCTACTTCTATAGAGTTGCCAGTTTCAAAAATTTGGCGGTCGTGGAAGTGAAAGCCATCAGCAATTTCTTGGGGAAAGAAATCATAATCTGTTTTCCCAATCAGTTCTTCTCTGGAGATATTGAGAAAGTTTTCATAATAGCGGTTAACTAAGAGATAGCGCCCGTTAATGTCTTTGAGACAAATAATGGCTTTGTAGTTGTCTAAAATAGCTTGCAAACGTTCTTGACTTTCCTTCAAAGCGGTTTCTACTTGTTTGCTTTCGGTAATGTCGCGAGCCGAGGCGTAAATTAATTGTTGTTCTACACTTGGGCTAGCTCGCCAAGCCAACCAGCGATAGGAACCATCTTGACAGCGATAGCGATTTTCAAAGTAAATAGTAATGTCTCCAGTGGCAAGTTTTTGGGCTTCGGCAAGGGTGGCTTCTCGGTCGTCTGGGTGGACAAAATCTATAAATGGTTGGTCGATTAATTCTTCAGTAGGATATTGAAAAGTAGTTTCCCAGGAGGGATTGAGGCGTTTGAATTTACCATCGAAACTAAAGATACTGAGGAGGTCGAGAGAGATGGTGAAAAATTGATCTCGTTCTCGATTAACCTGTTCTAATTCGGTAGTGCGATCGCTAATTCTTTGTTCTAAATCGGCATTGAGGCGGCGCAATTCTTCTTCGGCTCGCTGGCGCTTGATATCAATGGCGCTGACTTGGCGAGCATACCACCAAATTAGTCCGCCAAAAACTGCGCCGCTGGCAATACTTTGCAAGGAGATGGCAAGCTCGGTGCTGTAACTATTACTGCGGTAGCCTACCAAAATCAACCAACCTAAAATGGGTGGAATGATGAGGACGGCAGGAATTAACCGCCGTGCCATTAGCCCCCCCGCATCTTGGGAAACTAATATTTTGATGATGCCGCGATCGGGACGAGCGCAGAGGATACTGGTAGATAGTAATAAAAAGGCGATCGCTGTATGCAGAGCCATTTGGGAGTAAGAGTTAATTCCATAGAGGGCGGAAACGCCATAGACATAGCCCAGAAACCCGCCAAAAGCGACGACGAAGGTCGCTAAACTCAGTAGTTGAATGGCTTGGTAATTAGCATATTCACTCAGCAACCACAGCAAAGCCCCGCCGAGCAAAAAGAAATTAAAAGCAGTATTAGCGCCCATCCGTCCAGGGCTATGAGTACCAATAGCATCTAAATCTTGAAAGAATAGTTGGTCAATACTTAAGTTTATATTACATATATATTCAACTAAAGTAAGAAAGCCAATTAAAAATACCAAAGCAGCGCATCCTTGCATCCAACGCCGTTGAGGAGCATCGGCTTCAGGATATCGATGCCAGAGCCAGAGGGTTGTTCCCCCAAAGATAAATCCTAGGGCGGTATTGGCCTTCATGCTGACTAATCCCGGCAAGACAGTTTTGAGGACAGGCAAGTTGAACAACCAACCCAGGATGACGGCACAGCCAACTGCCAGGACAACTAGGCTCGCTTTTTGAGAGAGAGATTGGAGTAAAGATATTATTTGGGGTGGCTGCGTTGCCGCTACCGGATGCGATGAGTTTGCCAACTTAATTACTCCCAGATGTGCAGTTACCAGCGATCGCTGTTGGCGATCGCTTCTACGTCTACAATCATTAGTAAGCGACCCTGTAAATTATATAAACCCCGTAACAAAGGCGCTAACTCGGCGCTGACTTCTTCGGCGGAAACAATATTTTCCGAGTTGATGGACTGTACGCCTTCAACGCTGGAAACTGCCAATCCCACTTTCATCAAGGGTAGTTTGACATCGCGAGGATCGGGGGCTTCTAATACTAAGATACGACTTTGGGGATGGGATCGGTGAGTTGATTCAGTCCCAATCGATCTGCCAAAATCAGCTACTGCCAAAATTTCACCCCGGAGATTGGTGAGTCCTAATAAAAATGGGAGGGTGTTCGGCACAGGAGTAATTTGCTGTTCGCTCAGAAATAAAACTTCGCGAACGGTGGTTAAGTCAATGGCAAAAAGGCTCTGGTTTTGAGCAAAGACAATAAATTTGTCCATGTTTCGCTCAGGATGACAATAAGTGCTTGCGTAAGTCCTGATAACAATTCAAAATTTTGAATTTTGAATTTTGAATTTTGAATTGTTATTGTTATTGTTATAGCAATCGTTGGACAATATCAAGTAATTGTTGAGGATCGAAGGGTTTGCCAATATAGGCATCTGCGCCTAATTCTGATCCCCAAGCGCGGTCAATATCGGTATTTTTTTGGGTACAAAAGACAATCGGCAAATTCTGAGTTTTTTTATTGTCGCGCAATTCTCGGACAACTTCAAACCCATTCATCCGGGGCATGATTACATCTAATATTACTAAATCTGGAGTAGTTGCTTGAATAGTGGCGATCGCTTCTTCACCATCGCTCGCTCGCATCACCTCCAATCCAGCATTTTGTAAAATTCGACAAATTAGTTCTAGTTCGCTGGGAACATCATCAACAACTAATACTTTTGACATTGGTTTTAGGGGAAAGGGAACAGGGAACAGGGAACAGGGAACAGGGAACAGGGAACAGGGAACAGGGAACAGGGAATTGGGAATTGGGA
>CAKZHE010000060.1 GCA_936920195.1 uncultured cyanobacterium
CCCCCCCCTGTTCCCTGTTCCCTGTTCCCTCTCCCCTCAATCAAGACCCCAATTTAAAGGCTTCCAGAAACAAACTGTAGGTCAAACCTATTTTCAGCCAATTGAGAGCGCTTGCCCAGAGCGATCGCTGTCCCCCTTGATTGCTACTGTAGAAAAAGCGGCTCATTACCTCAGTTAACAAAACTGTGAATCCCGCCACCGTCACATCCCATTGGGCAGCTTGTCCCGCCACTGTAGACAAGACATTACCCAAAAAAAAGCCCAATAGCAAGCTCAGAGCCAGCACTGACAGCCGTCGCCAGGGATTCCTCAACCATTGCCGCAGTTGTCCGACAATGCTATCAACTAGATTATTGAGACGGGTATTCTGCATCAGAACATTAACCCAATTAAATATTAAGATGTAGAGAAGTTGCCTACAACACCTCTACATTTTATCCTTTGCAAGTCCAGTCGATTCTTTTGGTATGTCAGAATCAAACATTAATCCTACAAACGAGTCCGGAATTACTAGCCCTACCATCAATGGGGAAAATGCCACTCCAGATTCCCTCCCCAATAACCACCAAGCTAAATCTGCTAAAATCACCCTCTGGGGTGAAATTAAAAAAGGATGGGATTGGGTCGTATTCTCTTGGCAGATGTTACAACGTTTAGGTAGTTTTCGAGAAATAGTTCGGACTATTCTTTTTACAATCTCTTTGTTGATTAAACGCACCCTTGTCCAATGGGGAGTTCTCAAAAACTAAGTAGTCAGGGAAATTTCGGAGCGATCGCTGTTGTCTTTCACTAACTCACAACCCTTGACAGCCGAGACTTTAACAGTGTTTCCGGGCGGGTTTATTTAGGTTATTAGTGAGGATCAAAATTTATCCCCAAACCCGCCCCTACAATTTACTTTTTTCGTCGCTGATTTTTAGGTAGTACAATGTTTTACGATCCCGCTGAGTTTCCCTTTGTAGCCAATTTAGAAACCAATTGGCAAACCATTAAACAAGAGTTAACCCACTTACACCAACAAGATTTTATTCCTTGGCCTGAAAAATATTTGTATGGTCAAGGATGGGAGACTTTTGGACTATATGCCTTTGGCATCAGAGTGAATAAAAACTGCAATTTATGCCCAGAGACTACTAAATTAGTAGAATCCATTCCCAATTTACTCACAGCAGGTTTTTCTTCTTTAGCTCCGGGGACTCATATCGATCCTCACACTGGATATCCCGATGGTGTATTGCGCTGTCATTTAGGTTTAACTATCCCCGAAAATTGTGCCATCAGAGTGGGTAGTGAAACTAAAACTTGGCAAGAGGGCAAGTGCATAGTTTTTGACGATACTACCGAACATGAAGCTTGGAATAAAGGCAATAAAACCAGAGTAGTTTTGTTGCTTGATTTCAAACCCAATACAGGCAAAGCAGAAGTTTCCGAAGAACCGCAAGAAGGTTTGTTTTCCTCAATTAGAGGTTTTTTCAAAAATCTCGGCAAGAAGTAGGCAGTCATAAATCAAATACCAAGAAAGTTCGTAGTTGGGCTTCAGCCCTAACTAACTGGAGCCGAAGCCCAACTGCAAACTTGTTTTCTGCGTCTATCCAATTAAAAATGAATGAAAGAAGTTAGATTGTGGCTAGCTCAAAAGAGCAATCAATGGGCGGGAATGTTATTGCTGGGCGGATTTCTTCTGAGAACCTTTTTTGCGCTCTACCTCTATCCAGGGTTTGACGAAAGTTATTACTACTCCTATACTCTTCACCCAGATTGGAGTTATTTCGATCATCCACCATTAGTAGCCCTAACCACAGGTTTAGGAATTTGGCTAACTGGGGAAGTAACCCAATTTACAATCCGAATTGGTACGGTGATTTTATATACATTTACTTTAGGTTTTTTGTATTTAACTGGGTGCAAATTATTCGGTCAAAAAGCGGGATTAATGGTATTGGCGATCGCCACCTTTATTCCGATGTTTCAAGCCAGCTTTGGAATTCTCAATTTACCAGATAGTCCACTAATATTTTTTTGGACAGTAGCTTTATATTATGCTGTTGATGAGTTTTTTAGAGAGGGCGATCGCTATCAACCTAGTTACCGTTTAGCCCTAATTAGTTTCATGGTTGGCCTAGCTTGTTTGGGCAAATACCACGGCTTTCTTTTAGGCTTGGGTTTAATGGGTTTTTGCCTATTTAGTCCTCGCTATCGTGCCGCATTGACTTCTCGTTGGATGCTATTAGGAATGGGATTATTTACTATTGCTATCGCTCCCATAATTATTTGGAATCTGCAATATGATTGGGTTTCATTTCGCTTTCAATCAATGCGAGCCGTCCCAGAAAACAACTTTAATTTACTGGGAGCATTTTTAGTTTGGCTAGTCAGCATTGGCTATTTATTCCCTACCTTTGGCTTGCCTTTGTGTTGGGTTAATATCAAAGCATTTTTATACCAATTTTCTGCCAAAAAAGATATTGCTAGCCAAGATCTCAAACTAAAATACCAATTTGTTTTATGGATATCTTTACCAATAATTATTCCTTTCACCCTGATGGGAGCCTATCGCCAAGTCCTTCCCAGTTGGCCTATACCGGGATATTGGGGAGCCACTCTAATTCTCGGACAGCAGGCAGCACTTTGGCAAGCGCGATCGCCTAAATTAGTTCGGCAGTGGCTACAAAATTCCGTCATTGTCATTTACACTCTTTGCCCGATCATATTAATTCATATCACCTGGGGAACCTTTCAGAAACCCAGTCAATATCCTTGGTTTGGCAGCTTTTTAGCCAGCGATCTTGATACTTCCAGCCAACTGATTGATATTCAACAACTGCGACAAGGTTTTGTTCAATCCCCCGTTCTCAGTTCAGCCTTAGAAAAGGCTAGTTTTGTGTTTACCCAAAGATTCTTTTTAGGCGGACAAGTGGCAATGGCTCTAGTGCCTTTAGGCAATAAACCAGTCACTACTTTCGATGGAGATCCCCGTGGGTTTGCCTTTTGGTCAAAAGCTGATGAATGGATTGGGAAAGATGCCCTTTATGTCACTTCTGAATATTTTCAAAAAGGAGAAGATTTAAATGCGAAGTATGGCAGTTATTTCAGCAGTATTACCAAAATTGGTGACGTGCCAATTTATCGCGGGGGTGTAGTAGTACAAGTTTTTGAAGTATATCAAGCCCAAAATATGCTAAAATCCTATCCACGTCCCTATGGAAATAAGTGATATAGCGATTCTCAAATAGATGAGGTACGAAAATAGCATATACCTTGTAGGGGCGAATGGCATTCGCCCCTACAGGTGTACCGCACTAAATTGAGAACTGCTATAGTAGTAGCAACTGTTTTGAATCAGGACTTACGCAGACCCTCTACATATAGTGTTTTGTAGGGGCAATCCCCCCGTGGTTGCCCCTATTGCTAGGATAGTTGCGTAAGTGATGTCTTAGTTAAGGATTGGCAAAGGTGTTAATTTGACCGCCACCAATATAGCGTCCTGGAGTGGTGCGAGGAACGGTAAAATTAGGCTGGGTCTGATTGTATTGGGCGCTATTTGTGGCTTGATTGATCTGAGTATTGGTAAACCCATTATTGATCGTACCAGTTTGTTGATTGCCAAACTGATTAATAGTCCCCATTGAAGGTGTGCCTTGGGTGGTGGGGTATGTTCCCCCTACCTGGGGTGGATTAATATAGGTGTAGGAATTCGGGTAGGCGATGTAACTTTGTTTGTAGGGTACGCCGGAATTCTGGTTATAAGGGAGATTATTCCCCGCCGAATAGGGTGTTCCCACAACTTGCTGCCCAGAGTAATTAGAGTAATTATAGTTATTTAGTTCCGATACCACAGAACTAACTGGCAATGGAGTGGCTGTGGATGGTTGAGGGGTATTGGCGGGGTTATTTTGATTTAACAAAGCTGTTTGTAGCGGATTGACTGGGGTAGCGTTACTGTTGGCAGAGGAGGGATTAAACCAAGTTGCATTGATAAACGGGTTGGAGTAGGCAGATTGATTTTTCGGGTTGTTACCCGCTGCCAAGGGATTGTTATTAGATAGGGATAAAGGATTTAAAAATTGCTCTGAGGAAGCGGCAAAAGGATTGCTCGCAATTGGTTTTTCGGTAGTTGGGGGACGCAACTCGCTGGCAGGCGGCTCATTCTGCTTGCGATTGAGGAGATCGAATAAACCTTCTTGCTTCGGAGATTGCAATTCTGGCATCAACGCGATCGCCGTTGATGATTCATTCTCTAAATTTAACACTTTTAACAATGCTGACGAGCTATCAATATCAGCATTTGCCCCCATCTTGGCTAATTCTTCCGGCGACTTCTCGGCATCGTCGGTGTTACCATCAGGATCGGCGACTTGTTCTTTATCCGTTTCTCGATTGTCACCGCCCAGTGGAGTTAGTGCCTCTGGGTTGCGCCAATACTCCCATGCCAGCATTAATACCAAAGCCATGACCACCGAGGCAAACCAAACTGCGGGGCGGTTAAACACTCGCAACCGGGCTTTGAAATAGCGAAAGCTAGCTGGAACCTGGGTTAGAGAAGACATAATATTAGGTTATTGTCGTAACCTACAGAGGGTTCTACTTGGATTTTAGCTCTTATTTGGCGATCGCAAAACTACATTTAGCCAACTTTTCCAAATCTTTACGGAATTCACCCCACGGATATCAGTCCGGTAGCTGCTAAAGTAGCCAAGAATGAGTATTAATGAGGGAAGCTCATGCACTCTAAACAACTGTTGACACCAGAAGAAATTAACCCCCCAGTTGCCTTGGATACCTTGGTGGTGGAACCTTTGAGTGAGGAGTTAAAACTTTTACCTCTCACTGAAGAACTAAAAACTCCTATTTCTGCTCCTGGTGAAATAGTACCTCCCCAAACCGCCTCCGGGGGAGTTTGGGCGATCGCGTCTTTATTCGCTGCTCTGCTCGCCGTCTCCCTGGCAGCTATTTTCATCCGCTGGAGCGAAGAGTATATTGGTCCGAATGCCACCATATTTAATCGCTTGTGGATAGCCACCCTGGTTTTTGCCCTGTGGAATGGCTTTGATGCGGCGAGGTTAAGACTATCTTCGGGTAAATCTGTCGAGCGATCGCCCTATACTAGCAAAGATCTGGCTCTATTATTAGCCGTCGGCATCGTTTCTTCTACTTCTTTAGGTTTTTGGGCTTGGTCTTTGACCCAAACCAATGTGGCTAATTCTACCGTATTGCGAAATCTTACCCCCTTATTTACCACTTTGGGGGGATGGTTATTGTTAGGACGCAACTTTGAAGGTAAATTTTTAATTGGGTTAGCGATCGCGATGGGCGGTGCGATCGCGATCGGTATCGGTGATTTTCATATTGCTGCCAATAGTCTTTTAGGCGATATTGCCGCCTTGCTCGCCGCACTCTTCTATGCTGGCAATTTATTGCTCTCCGAACAACTCCGGCTGAAATTTCCCGCCACTACCATCCTAATGTGGCGCTGTTTGATTGGCAGTGGATTAATTCTACCTTTGGTATTATTCTCAGAAAATCAAGTTTTTCCTTCTTCTGGGCAAGGATGGTTCGCCGTAATTGGGTTGGGAGTAATTTGTCAAGCTTTTGGGCAAGGGTTATTAATTCACAGTCTCGGTCAATTATCCTCTAGTTTTGTGGCAGTTTTCCTCCTCCTAGAACCTATAATTACTGCTATCTTAGCTTGGGCAATCTTTGGCGAAAGTTTAAGTCCTCTGAATTGGCTCGCCTTTGCCGTAGTTTTAGCTGGGATTTACTTAGCTAAATCTAGTTCTGGATCAAAACCCTAAAAAAAAATGAATTATGAACCTGGTAGGGGCGGGTTTGGGGATGAACTTTAATCCTCACCAATAACCTGAATAAACCCGCCCCACACTGTGCGAATTCAGATCCCATCGAACATTCAAATGACAATATCCCAAAACCCGACTCAAAACCGCTTAGAATACAACTTCAGCTTGCTCCCGCAATATTTAGAAAAGCTATTAGCTAAATTGCGGATAGCAGTTGTCTATAGCGGCGATCATAATCAGCCCGAATCAGTAATTTACAAAACCCATCATCCCCGCCCTTGGAAAAGTTATGAAATTGTCGCAAGGGAAATTGCTCAGGCATTGCAAACCATTGGATTTCAACAGGTATTAGTCATTCCTGATGATATGAATTTGGCAACCAATCTGAAAAAAAATGATATTCATTTAGTTTGGTTAAATACTGGCGGCGTACAAGGTTATAACCCCGTTTGCCATACCCCCTCCCTTTTAGAAATGTTGGGGATGCCCTACATTGGTCATAACCCCCTGAATAGTTCCACCCTCGATAATAAACACGCTTTTAAACGAGAACTGCAAGCTATTGGAATTAAAACTGCTCCCTTTATAACTTGGCATCCCTCCCAAGGCAGATTAAAATTAGAACATAAACGAGTGGCGATCGCCTTTGGTGAATATTCTGGACCTTTTGTCGTTAAACCTGTTTCTGGCAGAGCTTCACTGCACGTTGATTTCATCGAAAAACTTGCCGATTTACCCCAGGCAGTCGCCGAAATTCATCGTCTAACTCACAATACCGCTGTCATTGAAGCCTATCTTCCTGGCAGGGAGTTTTGCGTTGCCGTTTGCGGTTATATCACCCACAGTAATAGCACCTTTGTCAAAAATTCTCAACCCTTCGCCTTTGCCACCATTGAGCGAGTATTAGAGCCTAACGAACTGATCTTTACTTCTATGGACAAAAAAGCTATTACCGCCGAGCGGGGGCGATTAATTGGCAATCAGGAACCGGAATTAAAGCAGAAATTAATTGAACTTGCCAGGGAGATTTATTGGGAATTTAGTTTAAACAGTTTGGTGCGAATTGATGTCAGAGCCGATGCCCAAGGCGAACTTTATGTTTTGGAAGCCAATCCCAAACCCGATTTAAAACGACCGGGAGAAAATGTCACCAGTTTGGTAGCATTAGGCTTAGAAGAATATGGCATGAGTTACAATGATTTGATTTTGAGTTTGTTCGCAGATAGACTAGATTATTTGCTAACTCAACACCGGGAAATTATTCCTCACATTGTCGAACTTTTACAATAGTTTGTAGTTGGGCTTTAGCCCCTCCGGATTAGGGCTAAAGCCCAACTACAAACCTGTTTTTCTATCGAGCCGTTCGGACTAATAACCATATTCCCGCCCCCAACCCAAACAAATTTGGCGACCAAGCTGCCAGCACTGGTGAGATATAATTCCCTTGCCCCAAGGCATCACCCATAGACATGAGTAAATAATAGGCAAAAATCACTAATATACTAATGCCAAAACCAGTAGCTTTACTGCGGCGCTGAGGGCGATGCCCCAACACCGAACCAACTAATCCAAACACCACGCAGGCAAAGGGGAGCGCCCATTTTTGTTGAATGCTAATTAGTAATTTCCGAATTTTTTGTCGATCGCCAGCCAGTCGTTCTAATTCTAACCGTTCTTGGGCTTGCATAATATTCATTTCTTTATAATCTAAATTTCTTTCTGCCAAAGATAAAGGGGTGCGAGGCAGTTTTAATTGTTGATGTTCAAAGCGTAAAATATTCCGATAGGAAGCATCGGGAGCAACTAAGTAAATTGTGCCTTTAAAAAAATCCCAAACTTGTTCAGCAGGATTCCAAACAGCCGAATCTGCCGCCACAATTTGATTTAATCCCTGTTGCGACCAATCTAAAACCGTGAGATTAATCATTCGCTGACCATCAAATCTCCCGGCATAGAATATCCGCTTCAGGGTTGATTCCTTTTTCCCATCGGGCATTTCAATTTCTGCATATTCTGGAATTAAAATATTTCGTTCTTGGAAAGCTGGTTTTTCTTGATTTAACGCTCTGTCTAAAGTCAAAGCCGCTTGATAGTTAGCAGCGGGAACAATATATTCATTAAAAGCAAATGTTAATCCTGTGACAACTAAACTCAAACAAATTGCTGGGACAACTGAACGATAAATGCTAATCCCGCAACTGCGAAAAGCTACTATTTCGCTATCGCTAGAAAGACGACTATAGGTCATTAAAGTAGATAGCAGCACCGACATCGGAAAGGCATAGCCGATGAATTGGGGATAATTTAAAAGTAAAACTTTGAAGGCCACAATTAGCGGTAATCCTGCTTCTACAGCTTTCCGCATCAAGTCAAAAAGGCTGCCAATCGCTAAGGCGGTTGAGGAAAATGCTCCCATGCCAAACAGGAAGGGGGGAATTAATTCGGTGGCGATGTAGCGGTCCATAACCGAAAATTTGGGCAGCATACTTTTGAAGAATGGGGAATAGGGAATCGGAAAAAAGTTCGTAGTTGGGCTTTAGCCCTAATCCGGAGGGCTAAAGCCCAACTACAAACTTCTTGTAATTTTTGACTTTAATTATAACCACGTACTTACTAAAATTTACTTCATGAAATCATCGCCTAAATAATATTGCCGCACTAACGGATTATTGTAGAGTTCTTCGGCACTACCAGAGGCGAGAATTTGTCCGTCGCGCATAATATAACCGCGATCGGTGATCGCTAGGGTTTCCCGGACGTTATGATCGGTAATCAGAATGCCCATGTTGCGATCGCGTAATTGTTGGACAATTTTCTGTATCTCTGAAACGGCAATTGGGTCAACTCCGGCAAATGGTTCATCTAATAACAAAAATTGTGGGTTAGGGGCTAAAGCTCTGGCTAACTCCGTGCGCCGTCTTTCCCCCCCCGATACCTGAATTCCCTGGGTATGGGCAACTTTTTCTAGCCGAAACTCTCGCAGCAGGCTATCTAGGCGTTTTTGCTGTTCCGAGCGGGGAATGCCAATTTGTTCTAGTACCAACAGGATATTATCCCGGACGCTGAGATGGCGGAAAATACTTGGCTCCTGTGCCAAATAGCCGATGCCCATGCGCGATCGCTGGTGCATAGACAAGCTGGTAATATCCGTATCATTCAGCCAAACTGTCCCTTGGTCGGGTCTTTCTAACCCCGTTGCAATATAGAACGTAGTGGTTTTTCCCGCACCATTGGGGCCAAGCAGTCCCACTACTTCCCCTCGCAGTACCGACAGATTCACTCGATTGACCACAACCCTTTTATTATAGGATTTGTGGACATTTTCCAAGACAATTTTCACATTAAGCCGTCAAGAATAAAAACATCAATTGCCATCTTACCGAGTTGTGGGTGGATTAGTTGACAATGGTTGGCTTTCTGGGTTTTTCAAAGCTGGTTTGGGATTAAAACCGGGTACGGACGCGGGGCTAGGCGCAGCAGCTTCAGGATCTGCCAGAATATAAGTTGATTCTACCTGTCGATTGGGCTTAGGTTGCGCCACAAATCGGCCTTCGTCAATCAGATAGGTGATAGTTTCGCCTCGCATACTATTGCCCTCTTGCAAGACATAAACATTCCCTGTCAAGACAATCCGCCGTTCCTTGCTAAAATATTGGGCTTGGGCAGAGGTGGCTTGAATTTGGCGAGCCGGGTAGTCAATTCGGACATTCCCCCGTGCTGTCACCACCCCAGTTTGGGTATTGGCTTCTTGGATATCAGAACTGACAGTCATGGCGCTGCCTGCGGTTTGGGCTTTGGCACTGGAGAAGAGGTTAGGGAGAGCAAAGGCTCCCAGGATGGCAGCAGGTAGCATTAAACCTAACCCTAGGCGCTGCCGGAAAGATCTAGTTAGTGGCAAGGATAGTTTCATCTGCTTTTTATTTGCTTGTATTTGATTGATTCTGATTTGAACTGGTTCCTAGGCTCTGCCTGGGAACCGATATCAAGAGGCTCTGCCTCGCTTGGCGATTATTCGAGGCAGAGCCTCTCAATAGGCATTCCCAGGCAGAGCCTGGGAACGAGTAAATACTTACCAATAACCTCAATAAACCCGCCCCACACACCGTTAAAGCCAATCAATAGTGCTACACATTCCTGGACGGCGAAATATGGTCAGAAGTTTCAAAGGGCGCTATTGTAGCAATTTGAGGCCAAGTTAAAGGATTACCGGATTGGGAAAGTTGCTGAACCAAATCTGCAACTTGTTCTGGCTGAATTTGCTGCACCACTGCCAATAACTCCCCAGCTTCCACCAATAATTGCTCCACATTCACATTTTCATAGTCCAACGGGTAACTCCGGAGGCGATTTGTCCCTTCCCCTAGCAAAATCGCTGCCCCCCGCCAATTATGATTTTCTAGATGATAGCAGGCGACGGCAATTTGCAAAATTCCTTGATAAAACCTTTTGGGTGGTTCGGTGGCTTCTATCCACAATGCCTCTAGGGTGTCGTGACAGGCATAAAATTCCTGAGCATTGAACTCTGCGACACCCTGCCAAAATTCTAGTGGTAGCACCGCTTATTTAATTGTCTCGCGAGCCGCATTGATATCTTCCATAGTAATGGCTTGCAGTTCGCCCACAAAATCATCTTCTGGTTTGAGGAACAACATACAATGGCACTCTTTTCGCTCCCGCATGGGAACGCAGGGACAGTTCCAAAAAGCGGCATTCACTTCGGCTTCTTTGTCTTCGTAGTGGCGGCAGGGACACAGGGGTGCGCCAATATCGTCTTTATGTTTAGCTAGTCCTTCAATCACCACCGCAGTTACTGAAGGGTCGATGCAGAAGTAGGTTCCAGTCCGTTTGGCATACTGTTCGGCAAAGTGTTTCATTGCCTCTAGGCTTTTTTCGCTGGATAGTTTTCCTTTCTCTGTTTGGGTCATAGCTGGATGGTGGGATGCTAAATCGTTTTTCCAATTCTAACAGTTAGGGGTCAGAGGCTCTAAACGATTTTACAGTTATTGCTGGATCGGGAATTGGCTCTACCTCACTTGGTTATCATTGAGGCAGAGCCTAGGCTGTTGACTTTGTGCCTTTTTATGGACTTTTTGCTCATGCAGTTTATGATTCACCTACTTTTTGCTAGTTTCCATGCTCTGCATGGAAACTAGCAAAAGAATAAGAGCATAATTATCGCATGAATAAAATCGCTCAAAAACTCGCAAAGTCAACAGCCTAGGCAGAGCCTCTGGATGGGCATTACCAGGCGGAGCCTGGTAACGAGTAACTGGTTTAAACTGGTTCCTAGGCTCTGCCTGGGAACCGATATCCAGAGGCTCTGCCTCGGTAAAAGGCTTGCTCGCTGGCAAAATATCATCATACTCAGCAAAATCTTAATTTCCAAAGCCATGATTGCTAATAAACTTCCAGATTACATTTCTCCTGAAGATTATCTCGCGGGAGAAGAACTGAGCCAGATTAAGCACGAATATATTGATGGACAAGTTTATGCAATGGCGGGGGCTAGCGATGCCCATGTCACCATTTGCCTAAATCTGGCTTCAGCGTTAAAAAATCATTTGCGAGGGAGTGGTTGCCGCGTTTATATGGCAGATATGAAAGCCCAGATTGACACTGCTAATGTCTTTTACTATCCGGATATCATTATAACTTGCGATCGCAGAGATAAAGCATTACAAAATCATAAAAAATATCCTTGTTTAATTATCGAAGTTCTATCTCCATCAACAGAAGCATTAGATCGCGGCGACAAGTTTGCGGACTATCAAAAATTGGAAACTCTGCAAGAATACGTTTTAATTAGTCAAAAACGCCAGCGTTTAGAATGCTTCCGCCGCAATGCTGAGGGATTTTGGGTATTGCAATTCTACTGTCCCGGCAGTGAAATTCACCTATCGAGCATTGATTTTCGTATTAGTATGGATGCTTTATATGAAGATGTCACTTTCGGAGATAATCAAGCAGAAAACCAATCATAAATGATTGGCAAATGCTGTAGGTACGGGAATTCCTACAGGTGGGTTAAGGGTATAAAGAGTGTGCCGATCTGCCTCACTTTCTCATCGAGGCAGATCCTCTGGATGGGTATTACCAGGCGGGAGCGTGGTAACGACTACAAATATGGGCTTTTATTGAGCTTGTTGTTCTCCTAAGACTGATCTGAATCTTCATTTCCATATTTCTTACCTTCAAGAATAGTGCCTTTAAGATTCGCATCTTTAAGATTCGCCTCTTCAAGATTCGCTCCTTCAAGATTCGTTCCTTCAAGATTCGCCCTTTCAAGATTCGCCCCTTCAAGATTCGCTCCTTCAAGATTCGTTCCTTCAAGATTCGCCCTTTCAAGATTTGCCCCTCCAAGATTTGCATTTTTAAGATTTGCCCCTTCAAGATTTGCCCATTCAAGATTTGCCTCTTCAAGATTCGCCTTGACAAGATTTGCCCCTTCAAGATTCCCCTCTACAAGATTCGCACCTTCAAGATTCGCACCTCCAAGATTTGCCCCTTCAAGATTTGCATTTTCAAGATTCACTTTTTTAAGATTTGTCCCTTTAAGATTTGCTCTTTCAAGATTTGCTCTTTTAAGATTTGCTCTTTTAAGATTTGCTCTTTCAAGATTTGCTCTTTCAAGATTTGCATCATAAAAATCCCTGAAAAATACAATACAGTCTTGCAAATTCAAAAAACTCAGACATTCTATCGCTAGAACATTTTCATAGTCTGTCCTCTGTCCTTGCATTCTAGCAATCCATACTCCAAAAGCTTCAGGAGCAGACCACTTGATTTCCGATATTTTTTCAGTGACTCTCGCACACGCATTTAATGCCGCCAATAAAGTTTCTTCGGCGTTCCGGGCTTGCCGCATTTCTTCATGGAAATTAGGTCGATTTTTTAACCCTTCCATTGGCATTCCATTAGTTAATAGCCCTTCAATTAAACGGCACAGTGTCTGCTGCCAATTTTCAACCTTAGTTTTATCTTGTAAGCGAATTTCATCGCAGACAAATTGAAACAGATATCTGTCCATTGCTGATGCACCGCAAAGAGTTGCCCAACTGATCAAAGCCTCCCGCACATCCCAGCCTTTGCGAAAGTTTTTCTGGCGCTCATTTAATTGTTCATCAATAATTTGTACCCCCTGTATAAGGCGTTTTGCAGCCAGGTATTCTCCAAAGCTTTTATGAGTAAATTCAAAGGTTTTTTCGTTTTCTCGGATACCATCACTTTCCCGAAAGTAAAAAGCAGTCAGCAAGCGAGTAATGCTAGCTTGAGAATTTTCTTGAAAGCTATTTTGAAAGCGGTTTAAAATATCTTTGACTCCATTGTTATCACAGTGGCTCTCAATTTCTTTGACAGTGGTGGTTCTACCATCGCCATGCCAGCAAGCCAAAGCAATTTCTTCTAGAATACCAATAAATTCTTCTTTGGTAATTCCTTCTATCTGTGTGTAACTGTGCTTTTCATAAGCTCTTTCATAAACTGCTTCCAGAAGATCCTGATAAACTTGATTTAAATTGGTATCTTCCGAAAATTTCAACTTATCCCGTTCGATACTTAAGGCAACTAGATAATTAAGTAACGGTTGAGTGGTAATTTCAAATAAATTAGCCCGATCTAGTTCCGGAGGCAATCCATCATAATTTCTACCTTTCACTTTGCCATATCGCTGCCACCAAAGCTGTCTCACATCTTCTTGCAGTAAGTGTCCCGAATCAATATAATTTTTTTGCTCGTATTCTATCTCATCTTCCGTCTCTTCTGCAATAAAGTAGGGAAGAACGTGCAGAATTTGATGCCGTTTCCGAAACTTATCTCGATTTGCCTGAACTACCACTTCTCGACCACAGATGACTACCTGTAAGCGAGTTTCGCGCTGATTAGAGTATTCAACTTTGCGTCTAACTTCATCAACAAAATTTCTAGCCACTTCCTCGGCTATTTTTCCCTGCATTGATAGCTCGTCTAAGCCATCAAAGATAATTAATAATCTGGCCTCCCCTTTTTCTCTATCTAAAGGGTTATGTTTCAAATGATCGTTCTGAATAAAATCGCCTACAGCTTTTACTAAATCCTCTTTTGGTGAAAAGAGATGCAGAGGAATATACAAAACTGGAATTTCTCCCTTTTCTGCTAAATCTGCCGCCAAGATTTTAGCAAAAGAAGATTTACCGCTTCCTGGTCCGCCACTAATTAAACGGATAGCATCCTCAGATTTAGCTGCCTGCAACCAAGTTTCTAGTTCACTTTTTAAGTCAACAACTACCCGCTCGATTTTTTCCCGTTCAGCTATACTTTTGCTGTCTGGCTGTTTCTCCACCTTCCGCTCGTAGTAAGCTCGTAACGGTACATAAACCTGCTTCAAACTGAAAGATTCTAAAAACATCGGTTCTTCAATCCGCTTTTGCAGATATGCCCGATAGCGCAACCAGCCTTGTTCTCTTTCACTTGCCTGGGTAAAAGGTGTATCTAGTTGTTGTTTCAGCACGGCATAATCGTTACCGCGACTCTGCCATTCCTCATTCAGCGCTAAGACAAAGTAAGCTGGCAGGCGGTGGCTAATGTTCTCCGCTTCAAACGGTTTTTCTACGAATTTCCCTAACCAGTTGGCAAACCCTTGTTGAACAGCTTTGACAATTGGTAAATCTTTGGGTCGTTGGAAAAAGTCGCTGTTAATCGTTAGTTCGCTATTTGCTAAACAATCAGTTATCTGTTGGTATAAATCTTTGGGATTATCTGGTTCGACTATAATCAGTTCGCGATTATCCTTTAACAAAGTCTCCATCGCTCCCAGCAGGGCGCGGGAAATCAATAAGCCTGCGACTTCTCCTGGTTGGGCTTCCAATCCCAAAGCTGTCAGCACTTCCAATCCACTTTCAGCTAAACTATCCCATTTCAGAAAAGCGCCATTGATTGCCGCTTTAGCCAAAGCAGTAAATAACTCTTTGGGTTTGGCTTTAACTTCTTTGCGCCATACCGAGACGGGTGGATTGACGTTGATTCCAGATTCCTGAGACATTTAACTTTGCCTGCCAGAAGTAGCGATGACTTAATTCTAGACGATAGATCTGTAAGGTGGCAATGGCAATCTGATATCATGTTCAGCATATAAATGTTGGGTTTCCACTGTTCAACCCAACCTACTAGCGCATCTAGCCTAATTTGCTGGGTTGGGAGATCTATTGGAGACGTTCCACCGGAACGTCTCTACGAACTGGGATAACCCAACATTTTAGACTAGACGCGCTACTACGATTCACTGGTTTATAGGCCAATACGGTTCAGTTAGTAGGTGGTCATAAATCAAAGAACGCAAAGGTTCGTAGTTGGGCTTCAGCCCTCTCCGGATTAGGGCTGAAGCCCAACTACGAACTTAGTTAACTGAACTGTATTGGTTTATAGACGACTGACTGGACGTTGTAACTGTAGTTGTAAGGATTGCTCTGGCTCAATTTCTAAACCTAGAAAATTCAGGTTTTTGGGCGCTGCGGCGGATGACCAAAGTACCCAACGACTGTTGGCAGGCAGAGATTTAATGCTGCCGGGATTGGGGGTGAGCCAAATTAAAGGTAAATGCGGCGGGGCGACGGATTGGGGAATTTCTCCGGCGTAGGTGGCGGCGAGGGTTTCAAGGACTTTGCGATTGCCTTGGACTAATCCAGTGGCGGCTGTCCAGAGTTTAACATTCAATTGGGCGCGACTGGCATAAAAGTAGAGGGAGGCCGCCGCGATCGCCGCTTGTTCAAAGTCGGCTAGTTGCCATTCGCCAGAACTATCTAAGCTGATAATAATATCTTGTCCGCCGTTAAATACTTCCAATTCCCTAACTTTTAATTCCCCATAGCGAGCGCTGGTACGCCAATGAATTAATCTGGTAGGATCGCCAACTCGGTAGGGGCGAAGGGCGCGGGTAATCCCTTCGGTGGCGGTTTGGGCGCTGCGCTCGCGATGCCGAAATTGCACGCTTTCTTCTCTGCCTAGTTCGTCAATCAGGGGACAGACGCTCAGGATTAAGATCTGAGGATACACGATCGCGATCGCTGGGAGTTCTCTGCCCCGCCGACACCAAAATAAACCTAGGGGGGTGGCAGTGCGGATTTGCAGGGTTTGCCAGTGATATACCCCCCGTTGGGCGGCAAGTTGATAATAAATCCATTTATGGGTGGATTGGGGCGGGATAATTTCAATGGCAGTTTTGACGGCTTGGCCTAAAACGTAGGGAATGGTATCTTGAAGTTGTAAAAGGGTTTTTGGCTGGTTGGTGGGATTGGTAATGGTAATTTCCACTGTCAGTTGATCGCCTGCGGTGACGGGTTCAATTTGTTTCCGAGCCACTTCTAGTTGGCGTAGGGAGCGCAGGGGGAGAATGGCGGCGAGTACCAACAAGGCGAAGATGATGCCGCTGATTAAATACAGCCATCCTGCCATGGTATTAGTAGCCGCGCCAAAAAAACAGAGGGCGATCGCGCCGAGCAGCCATCCACTATAGGCGGGGTTCACCCAATGGGTTTCTAGCCAGTTGGTAATTGCTGAGATCATTTCACCGCACTGGTAGGCAGAATTTTGCAAGCATCATGACAGCGAGCGTCTAGGGAGCAGCAGAGGGAACAGATGGAGCCGTCGTAAATGGGGCAGAAGGCCATATCTTTTTTATGATATTCGTATTGGCAGATGCAACAGGTTAAGGTTTCGGTTGCGACATCTTGGTAAAAGTCTACGTCCTGTCGGGCTAGGTAATATTTACTTTTGGTCAGCAGGGCAATAATTGGTACTAGGATTATAGCTAAACCGAGGGCGATAAAGGGGGAGAATGCCTGCGCCATTGGACCAAGCATTCCAAAAAAGGCGACTAGGGAAACGACGGAAGCAATCAGGGTGGAGCCGAAGCCCACGGGATTGATATTGTAGAGGTGCGCTCGCTTAAATTCAATATAGGGCGGACTGAGACCTAATGGTTTGTTAATTACCAAGTCGGCAACTAAGGCTCCAATCCAGGCGATCGCTACGTTAGAATAAAATCCTAGGACTTTCTCTAAGGTATGGAAAACTCCAAATTCCATTAAGAGGAGTGCGATCGCCACATTAAATACTAGCCAAATTACTCTGCCGGGATGGGCATGAGTCAGCCGAGAAAAGAAGTTTGACCAAGCCAAAGAACCAGCGTAGGCATTGGTAACATTAATTTTAATTTGGGATAGTACCACAAAAAATGTTGCTACTGCCAGCACTATCGCCGGATTAGCAAACATGGCTTCAAAGCCCAATAAATACATTTGAATTGGCTCGTGTGCTTTTTCTAAAATCACGCCCCGATCGACTGCTAAGGTAGTTAAAAAGGAACCTCCCAACTGTTTCAACGCCCCTAAAATAATCCAGCCGGGACCTGCCAACAGTACCGCTAACCACCATTTAAACCGATTGTCGCTAGTTTCATCGGGCATAAAGCGCAAATAATCAACTTGTTCGCCAATTTGAGCAATTAAGGATAGGGATACGCTAGCTGCTGTGCCGAATAATAGAGGATCGAAGCCTGCGGGGGCTTTTCCTGTAAAATTGAACCAATTAGTCAAGGTATTGGGTTCCTTAACTAAGATAAAAATATAGGGTGAAATCATCAAAATCAACCAAATTGGTTGCGTCCAAACTTGTAATTGAGCAATTAAAGTGATGCCAAATACGACTAGGGGAATAATGACAATGGAGCAAACAATATAACCTAGGGCGAGGGGCAAGCCAAAGTATAGTTCTAGGGCTTGCGCCATAATTGCTGACTCTAAGGCAAAAAAGATGAAGGTAAAAGAAGCATAAATCAAAGAAGTAATTGTGGAACCAATATAACCAAAACCCGAACCACGAGTCAGCAAGTCCATGTCAATGTTATATTTCGCCGCATAGTAAGTAATTGGAATCCCTGTTAAAAAAATGATCGCAGCGGCGGCTAAAATCCCCCAGAAAGCATTAATAAATCCATAACTGATCGTAATAGAACCGCCAATGGCTTCTAGAGCTAAAAAAGATATTCCCCCTAATGCCGCATTAGCAACTATAAATTCTGACCATTTGCGGAAGGATGCCGGAGCATAACGGAGGGCATAATCTTCCAACATCTCGTTTGCCACCCAGCCGTTGTATTCTCGTCTCGCATTGGCAATCTTTCCACTTCTAAAATATTTTTTTTCTCGCGACATATCTCTAGGATGGTGTTATCCTCTTTTAGTTTAAATTCTTAATTTGCCCTTAAAAAAAATCAGCGATCGCTTACGAATACAATTACCCTTGATTATTCATAGTCGATTATAAAATTATTTCCTGGTAAATTCTGTATTTTTAAATACACAATTTTTTGACAAACTCAGGCTTAATACAATTTAATTGGGCAAATGTCAAGATAAAATATTCGGAGAGGGTGGGCGATCGCTCGACCAGACTAATTAAAAATACGGAGATTGGACTAGCTTTAATCAAATCGAGAGATTCAAGAAATTTTGGTGAAGTTGCCCCACCACCAAGGATTAACTGGTATATCTATAGCAACGCATCGCGATCATTAAAGATTTTTCTCTAGCTGAAGTGTTTATGAGCAACGATGGCGATCGCCATTATAACTAAAAATCTTAAGTTGTGGAGTTTTGGAAAGATGTGGCAGCAAACAACAGCATTTAAAATTGGTTCCCAAGTTGTAGTTAGGCGATTTTTAACGGTTTTCTTGCCTTTGTCAGCAGTAGCCGCAGGCATTTTTGCAGCTATTTACCACGAGGGAGTTAAAAATGATACCTCTGAGTTGATGGCGAAAGAAACTGGGAAAGTTAAACTGCAATCGCAATTAGTGACTAGGAATTTTGAGCCGGTTATTTCAGATTTAATGGTATTTGCTACTCACACCAGTTCTCATCTCGTCAATTACCGCGATGATCGCCCTCAACACGAAACCCTAGCCCAAGCATATCAGATTCTAGCTAAATACAAAAAGTTATACCATCGAATTCAATTATTAGACCAAACAGGTAAAGAGTCCATTAGAGTAGATTTTATTGACAATCAGTCCCCCATTGCCAAGCAAGTTAATTCCCCAACTGTCAAAGATAATTTGGATTTAAAACAACTTTATAGTTTGGCGAAAGAGGAAGTATATATTTCTCCCTTATTTCTAGACTTTGACCAAAGTAAAGCCAACCCAACTCCCAAACCCCTAATTACCTTTGGTACGCCAATATTTAACAGTCAAGGCCAAAAACAGGGAGTTTTAATTTTTCAGCACTTTGGCGAAAAAATTCTCCAGAATTTCTCCAAACCAAATCATAATTACCGCAGCGAATCCATGCTGCTGAATGGGGAAGGATTTTGGCTAAAAGGGACAAATCCTGCCGAAGAATGGGGTTTTATGTATCCCGAACGTCAAAACCAAACCTTTAAAAACCGCTTTGCTAGGGAATGGCAAAAGATTTCCCAACTTGACTCCGGACAATTTCAAACCGCTGATGGGATCTTTACTTTTGAAACTGTTTATCCGCTCTTGGAGGCACAAAAATATAATCAACCGGGAGAACAAGTTTTAACCACCAGTAAAATTAACAACAGCAATCGCACCTATAATTGGAAAATTGTCTCTCGGCTATCTCCAGAGGTTTTAAACTCTCGCGCCACCAAGCTTGTAAATCAATTAGCCCAATTATATTCCGGGTTAATTGTCTTAATTGGTTTGGCGGCTTGGTGGCTAGTTTTAGCACAGGAAAGTCGCCAATTAGCTCAAGCCGAATTAGAGCAGTCGGAAGCGGAAATAGCCGCCTTAGCCCAACAAAAGGATTTACTGAATCGTCGCTTATCTAGTCAGATTCTCAATTCCCTAGATTTGGAAACGATTTTAAACAATGCTGTCAGAGAAATTCGGAGTTTATTACAAATAGATCGCTGTCAGTTTCTGTGGTATCAAGTTGAGGAAGAAGAGTTAAATTTTGACTTGCAGTATGAAGCCTGCAACCCAGATTTATCAAGTTTGCCCAAATATACTTCCGAAAGTGCCACTAAAATTATTGGTGAAACTATTTTACAACTCGCTCTGCTCCCCCAAGGGGCTTTTTGTCATCGCGATATTTTAGGAGAACGGGGTTGGCAATGCCGCTTAGTACAGGTAGATAGTATTGCGGCTGAACCTCGAATTTCTCAGGAAAACCAGCAGCAATTACTTGAGATGGGGATTACTTCCCTATTAGCAGTATCCCTGCATACTAATTCGGGAAGGATTGGGGCGATTGTTTGCGAAGATGGCAATCGCCTACACCATTGGCATGATGATGAAATTGAGGCTTTACAAGCGATCGCCGATCAACTAGCGATCGCCATCGATCAATCGGAATTATACCACCAAAGTCGGGCTGCCGCAGCAGTGGCGATCGCCCAAGCCGAACAACTCAGTGTCACCTTAGAAAATCTCAAGCAGGCGCAAACCCAATTAATTCAAAGTGAAAAAATGTCCAGTTTGGGAATGTTGGTAGCGGGGGTAGCCCATGAAATCAACAACCCGATTAACTTTATTTACGGGAATTTGAGCCATGCCGATGAGTATGCTCAAGAATTATTAGCCCTAGTCGATCTGTATCAAAAGTATTATCCCCAACCTGCGGTGGAAATTCAAGACCGGATTGAAAATTCAGATCTGGACTTTTTGCGGGGTGATTTGCCCAAGTTGCTCGCTTCGATGAAAGTTGGGGCAGAAAGGATTCGGGAAATTGTCCTGACTTTGCGGAATTTCTCCCGGTTAGATGAGGCAGCGATGAAACCTGTAGATATCAAAGAAGGCATCGACAGCACGTTACTAATTCTCCAAAATCGGCTGAAGGAGAAATCCAACTTTCCCCTAATTAAGATTGTTAAAGAGTATGGCGATCTGCCTTTAGTTACCTGCTATGCTGGACAACTAAATCAGGTCTTTATGAATATTATTGGTAATGCTATTGATGCCATTGAGCAGTGTTATCCCCAGTATCAGTTAAATGGGATTCCGGCTCCCGCCAGTCAAATTACGATTCGGACAGAACTTTCCCCGTCAGGAAGTCATGCCCGAATTATAATTGCCGATAATGGATTGGGGATGAGTGAAGAAGTGCGATCGCAGTTATTCGATCCTTTTTTTACCACTAAACCCGTAGGCAAAGGTACGGGCTTAGGACTTTCCATCAGTTATCAGATTGTGGTAGAAAAGCACAATGGGGCAATTTGGTGCGTCTCTGAACTAGGCAAAGGAACGGAATTTTACCTTGAAATTCCTCTGGGGCAAGAGCAGATTGCGGCAGTCAATGGTAATGGCAAGAAATCAGCAACTAGCGGCGAGATGAAAGTTCTGCAATCTTTATATCAAGGGTAAAACAGTAGGGGCAATCCCCCCGTGGTTGCCCCCGATTTCTAGAAATGTAAGCAATGTAACTGTACTAGCTGGAAAAACTTGCTAAAACCAATAAAAAAATCAGGAGTATTCCCATGGCATACACCTTTGAGATTTTAGGCGTTTCCCCCATCCTCTACTTCTTCAATCAGCAACAAGAAGTAATTCAAGCCAAACCCCAGATTGCCGTAGAATATTTATCTTCCTATCAATGCACCCTGGATGCTTTGCTGGAGTCGGCAGAAACTGTGCGTTGCAAGCATGGTTGGGATTTGGAAGGGGTGGTGCAAACCATGATAGACTTTTGGGTCAAGAACTCTGATACCGTCCGCTATTGGAAATTCCGCCTAGAGGATGCTGGCAAGGAAAACTTGTTAGTGTCCAGAGTGGCAGATATGAAAGGATTGCAAACTGAGTTTGAATTGCTTTTAAACAAAAAAGTTTAGCCAGATATCGGGAATGTCTTGTACTTGGCAAATTTTCAGCGCTGTCCGCAAGCACTATCATCTGGACTGACTTGAAAAAATCTCCAGGCTTCTTTAATGAGGGGATTGCTTACCTACTGATTTGCCTCGAAAACCTTTAAAATCAGCTTTGGTTGAAGATGAATTCAGATATATGGGCGCACCTTCTCCATTATGAGAGCAGCATACCAAATCGGCGAAAAAATAGCAAGGGGGTAAAGACGCGGGTGTTCCTATCCTTTCATTAAATTGCAATCCGCATACATCATCTAAAGGGACACTTTTGTGGGGATACTAGAGATTGGTGATTTGGTAAGTTGTCATGAGTGAAGAACCAATCCTTTTAGGCGATATCGATGTGGTATTTGTTAACAATCTTCAATCTTGCGGGTTTGCCCATGGGCATCAAACATTTATAACGACTGAGCTTAAGAACGGAATAAGCCGCCTGATCCAGTTAGGAGCCAGAGGTTCATCAGTTGTAGGAGATAATTGGGTTGAAAACGGAGTAGATTGCCGTGCTATATTTCCTGGCTCCAATGGCTGGAAAGATGGCAAGGTTTTCATTACTGTTTTATTCGTCCCCAGTCAAGTAGAGGCGGTTGAAGCTGAATTGGTGGATGAAGTGCGACAAATAGCCCCCAGCCCAATGGAATCAGAAACTACTCCAACAGATTCAATATCAGGTTTGTAACCGCTTTGTTTTATTCGTCGTAGCTGGAATTAGAGGAGAAATGGCGATCGCTTGTCTCTTCGGTATAACCCAACGCCATGCCTATCAATACGGGGTTTTCTGCTTCAACTCAGGTACTGCCTGTCAAAAAAGATCGCCAAGCTTCTTTAAGAAGGGGTTGGCTGAGTAACTAATTTAGCTCTGGATAACCCCGAAAGCTTTTAAAATCGGCTTTAGTTGAAGATGAATTCAGATATATGGGCGCACCTTTTCCATTATGAGAATAGCATACCAAATCGGCAAAAAAATAGCAAGGGGTAAAGAATACTTTTTTTAAACCACTTTTTGCTCGCCCATTTCTATCTCAATCGAGCCTGAAAAATTCAAGTATTACCGCCGGAATAAAAACCGAGGATTCGCTCAAAGGGCAGCTAAGATCTGCTCAATTGTCAGGGCTAATTCCGGGAAAGTTCGCGATGCAATCTTTTGGGTATCTTGATAAGCAGTCAACTGGTAAATACCCTGTTCGTCAAGAAGACAAACAAACACAGTCGGCATTTTGGGATTGCCTAAATAGTTACGGCTACCAATGGCTAAATAATCCACAATCCAATATTCAACTATACCCAAGCGTTGATATTCATCCAGTTTGTCTATATAGTCATCTTCCCAATTTGTAGATACTATTTCTACAGCTAGTTGCAGCGGTTCAACCAAGGCAGTGTAAGCGTAGGGGTTCGAGTCCCAAATGCTTTTGTCCACTACACTTACATCAGGTTGACGACCCTGGGCTTGACCTTCTGAAGTCAGGGTTTTGATCGTAATGCGACCAGATACCCGATAATTTAGATTTAAGCGTCTAACTTCTGCTTTGAAAGTATCAGCAATAAACTCCGCCACATTGTCGTGCTTTCTAGTGGGTAATAACCTCATAATTTCTCCATTGACCAATTCATAGGAACCCTCGTCATCCGGGAGTTGTGCTATAAATTGTTCAAAAGTTAGGTTTTGCTTGGGTTTGCTGGTAGTTATGGTCATGGCTTGCCAGAAGGTATGGGATGATGAACCAAAGAAGTATATGGGTATCTAATAATAACTTCATTCCATATAATCTTTAAAGTCTTCTTTTTGCCTATCGCTAGTATAGCTCATAAATTGTGAGCGATCGCACTCCCAATAAAAAAGCGATCGCCCTCCCGACAAACAGCGATCTCAAGAGCAGCACGCGCTTCGCGATCGCATACATTAGGCATTTGGCGTAGGCGTA
This sequence comes from uncultured cyanobacterium, assembly GCA_936920195.1. GTDB lineage: Bacteria > Cyanobacteriota > Cyanobacteriia > Cyanobacteriales > FACHB-T130 > CAKZHE01. The sequence goes on from CAKZHE010000060.1 coordinate 23,576, forward strand.
GCCCGTCGTAGACATCGTACTAAGAAAATATTGCTAATATTCCATCTCAATCGAGCCTGAACATTCAAGTAAGTTAAGGCAACTTTAGGGTAGCAGTAGAGACGTTTTTAACTGCAAGATCCACCCGTCACAACAACAGTGGCTGGTTGTAGGTTAGTAGTACTAAAAACAGTACTAAATGATGACTGTTGTGGATTAAGTTGCACAGACTGCGATTGACTAACTTGCAGCGAGAAAGTGGCAGGAGAAGGGGTTGCTTGGGCAAAAGCTCCACCAACTAAACTACCGAAAGCAATCACTGTTGCAAATAAGCAAGATGCTAAGACGCGAAATAGACGATTCATATTAATAATTCTCCAGGTTGGAAATTGAATTAGTGGTTTTTCTTCCCACACTCTTTAGACGTTTTCCCACCCCAATTTGGGAATTTTTCGAGTTACGAGCCAATTTTTTCCCAAAAATTCCAACTCAAGCCCCAGAATCCTTTCTCCGCCTATCTTTCAGCCGCTGGATATTTTTTTCCACTTCCCCGCGAGCCGGATACAACAACTGCTGGCTCAACGCACTTTGATATGCCTGTATTGCTCCCAACCTCTCCCCCAACCCTGCCAAAGCTCGCCCCAACCAGTAATCAGCCGCTGCCGGATTAAACCCTCTCAATTCCCGACATCCCTCAGCCGCGGCTGCCCAGCATCTCTGAGTAGCCCCAGCATCCCCCGAAGCTCGATAACTCTCCCCCAGCCATACCAACCCAGGCACTAATTGTAGATAACCCCCGATTGGTAACAATTCCCTTCCTTTTGCCAACGCCTCCACTGCCTCCTGATGTTTCCCTGCCAAAGCCAATACCCGCCCATGACGCAACCAAGCATCTGCTAATTGGGGTTGTAATTTTGTTCCCTGTTCGGAAACCCTACACCCCCATTCCACCTCTTGAAAATGTTCTACCAACACCCGCCCCGCTTTGGCCCACACACTCCAGCTTTCGGGAAATCGCCTCAGCATCTCTTCCACCACAGGGCGCAACTCATTCAACTGGTTGACAGCAGGTAAAATTTCACACCATGCCCGATGGATGGCACAATCATCAGGATATAGATGATAAGCTTTCCCCATCATCTCCGCTGCTCGCTGATATTCCCCCGTCTCAAACAAGCACCGCCCATAGAAATACCAACTGTATGGATGATGGGGATGTTCGGCAGCAAACTCTGCCAACACCGACCCACCTTGCGCCCAATCCCCCCGGAGAATATGATAATAGGCCAGGGAATTGTGAGCCGCAGCCCCATGAGGAGCCTGTTGCAGTGCCGAGGCAATCATCTTTTTAGTCAGTTTCCCCTCTTTGCCAGATATCAATCTCATCTGCAAACGCTGCTCAATTTGTCGTTGCCGTACCCGTAGATCTTCCCCAGCTAAGGCAATCAGCCTGCTCAACCGTTCGCTCGCGGCAGGTAAATCCCCCCACGCCAGGAGCGCGTCATAGCTGTAAATTAAGGCCACAAGATCATCTGGGTTAATTGAGAAAACTTGCTCGCAGGCATCTAGCACGCCCAGGGGATTTTCTGTGTGCTGATGCACCTGAGCCAAAGCCAGCCAGTGAACCACTTTGTCAGGTTCTAAACTAGCTGCTGAATTAAAGGCGATAATTGCCTTCTGACTCTCCCCCCAACAAACTGCCATCAATCCCTTGATATGATGCTGAGTCCCTTGATTTTCAGACAAAGATAAGGCTTGTTCATATATTGCTATTGCCTCTGGCTGTCTGCCCATCAACTGCAAAATTTTCCCCAGTTGCAACCGGGCATCAATTAAATGAGGTTGTTGCTCAATGGTTTGATGATATTCGGCAACGGCTTGTTGCCAGTTTCCCATCTGGTAAAGCAAATTAGCCAGTTCTAATCTTTTTTTCCATCCTTGGGGATATTTCTGGACATACTTGCGTAAAGTTATCAACTTCTGCTCTTGTCTAGCTGGCTTTGACTCTAAGACAAGGCAAGCATTCATCTCCAGCCCAGAGAACTGGGTGAATTGTACCAAAGATGCGGCAAAGTTTCCAGACATATTACAGTGACTTGATAGTTAATTTCTTCGCGGTTGCTGTTGGTGACGATGGGTGATTTCTCATCCGGTTGAGACTTTTCCTCCATCGGAGTTATCAACTTTAAGGATGGTGAGATGGAATCTAGAGCAGTATCCTCTTCCCCGGCGAGATACCTTTTTAAATGCCTTCGCAAAATTCGGCGCGCTTTTCTAACAGATTTGCGAACATTATCTTCAGAGCAGACGAGTTTTTTGGCAATATCTGGATAGGATTTCTCTTGGCAGTAATGTAAGACAAAAGGCTGGCGAAGTCTGGTAGGCAAAGATGCAATTTTGTGGCGGATATATACCCGCACCTCCAAATCGAGCAGGTTGGATTCAGGACAATTTATCCTAGAATATAAGGCTGAATAATCTTCAAATTTCAGATCCTCAATGTTTTCAATGTTAGTTGCTTCTCGTTGGCGTTTTCGATGTATATCCATGCAGAAGTTATAGATCATTCGAGTTAGCCAAGCTTTAGGGTATTTAATTTGAGTGGCATATTTTGACCATTTATTCCAAGCTTGTAGCATTACCTGACTCAGTACATCTTCAGCATCATAGGAATTACTGCCCAGCCACTGAAGGCAACGCTCGTAAAAATAATCTCGATGCAGTTCCCATAATTGCCAAAAGTCCGAACAAGAAGTAGATAAAGCCTTCAATGGGATGCTCTCCTAAATAAATTGAACTGGTTGAACTGGTTATAAACCGATATCAATAGGCTCTGCCTCGGAACGAGTCACAAAGAGTAACAGTTTTATGGTTTTTATTCGTTCGCAAGCGAATCATTGGTTACTAGAAGGCCTAGTAACCAGTTATCAGATAATTTTTGTAGGGGAACCACGGGGGGATTATCCCTACAGATTTGTAGAACTCATTCAGAGGCGCTATAAAATAAAGCAGTTTTATCTGAACTGCCTTGAGTCATACGTATGACTTCTGCTGCCTAAATCAGAGCATTTCAGCCTTGATTCGCAACGATTTTTGTAGGACTAAGATACTCTGCCAACCAATCAGGGACAAACACGATTATTTACGACAACAGCATACTCTATATGAACCGCAAAATGGCAAGCCCTAAATATTACATATTTTAAACAACTTTGATTGAACAATACCTTGGACAGTTTTGGATTACCCAGGGTATAATAAAGGTTTTAGCCTTCTACTATAACGGCAAGACTAGAAATATAAGGGTTTTAGCCCAGTTAACTCTGGACTATAGGCAGGTAAATATATGGAAATTGCATTATCAGGTAAGTTTAAACAGGATTTACGCAACTATCCTAGCGTTGATGGTGTGTTAAGCTGCCCTTTAGCGTTAGCAATACGGCTATACACACCCTACTGATAGAGGCGTTGCGTAAGTCCTGTTTTTATAACTCAAGCGAGGTAATTTCTATTTGTAAATTTTTCCTAGCCCTGCTTTCTAAGGTTTTTTGCATCTTTGGGGTGAAAAATATCTTTTTTCTTTGCAAAAACCGATTCAAAACTTGCTGTCTGCCTAGCTGAACGTGCGCCAGGGTATGATAGTATCTGCCGGGACTGGAATAGGCTGCCACCAAGTCTAAAAAAACCTGTTCGCTGATTTTGGGAGCGACGCGAAAAGGTTGTAGCAATGTTTGCCATTGAGATGCTAAAATGGAAATTAGTTCCATCAGTCATTCTCGGTTGTTTGCGGACGACGCTTACGGAAAATCCCCGACATCTGTATCCCTGTGACTAACATGATTGCCAGACTGACTCCGACTAAAAGGACATAGATTGGTTTAAAGGTTGAGCCGAGATATGCTCCCTGATGAATTGTTAATAAAATTTCTCCCTGCTCGTCAGACAAACCAAACCAAGCTCTGCCAAGTCGATAGGCAATACCTGTAATGGCACTAATTCCAAAGGGTAAGAAGGCAATGGGAGCCAAAATTTGGTGAATTTTTCTGCCATTCCAATTAACACGTTGAGATTGGGAAGTATTTTTGCGCTGCTTAATCAAAACAACGCCGCTGATAATCATGCCTAAAAGTCCCAAGCCAACCAATAAGACATAAATAGGAACAATTGGTTTACCTAAAAATTCTCCCTGATGAATTACCATCATAAATTCTCCAAATTCATCAGAGAATCCAAACCAACTTCTCCCGATGCGGTAAGCCACACCCGTTAAAGCAGTCAGCAACAGGGGAATAAAGATAAAGGGAGCAGCTTGACGGTGAAGTTTTCGGAGGTTCATAATCAAAAAATTTCCTCTTTTGGGTTTGTGGTTAGTTTACCTAGGAAAAGTAAAGAACTCGGAAACCTAGGTGAGAGGATTTACGGCTCGACTGACGCTAAGGGAATTTTTACCTGAAAGCAACTGCCTGCACCTAGCTCGCTTCGGACAGTAATATCTCCTTGATGGTGTTGAGCAATGGTTTTGGCGATCGCCAATCCTAATCCAGAACCGTTATCATGTTGATGACGAGCTTGATCGGTGCGCCAAAAACGATCGAAAATATGGGATAATTGCTCTGGAGCGATGCCTATGCCAGTATCTTCAAAACTGACAATGGCATAAATTCCCGTCCGCTGCAATGAAACTACTACTTTGCCCCCTGGTGTAGTGTATTGCAACGCATTGGCTAATAGATTGGTAAATAAACGCTGTAATTGGGAACCATCCCCATTGACTTCAATATTAGGGATGATTTGAGAGTTTAGGGAAATCTGAGCTTCGGCGGCGCGATCGCTATACAAATCGACTAGATCTTCCAATATCTCATCTAGTGTAATCCGCCGCCAGCCTTGGCGATCCACTTCCTGACCATCCATCCGCGCCAGTAATAATAAATCATCCACCAACTGACTCATCTGTGCCGAAGCAAAAGCGATCGCTTTTAATTTTTCCACATCAGCGGGATGAATGCGCTCCGGATGACTCTGCATCACCGCAATTGAGGCTCGAATCGCCGTCAAGGGATTCCGCAATTCATGGGAAGCATCAGAAGTAAATTGTTTCAACTGCTGAAAACTTTGTACCACAGGTTGCAAAGATTCGCGAGTCAGCCAAATTCCTCCCAATGCTGCTAATCCGGAAACCGTTACCACTCCGACAATTAAACCCCACTGCAAGCGACGCAACTCGGCTTCTAACGTCAGGGTTGATTCGCTCACCCGAATATAGCCCAAAATCTTCTCTGGATTTGTTGCCGAAGCCATATATACAGGTTGAGCAAAACTGCGAATATGCCCTTGTTGAATCAGTATTCCTTGCTGAGGGATATGGGCGGGCAACAAAGTCGGTAAAAACAGCTTTCCTTCCCGAACGATTAATTGCCGCTGCTGATTATACCATTCCACTCCTTGTTGTAGGGGCGATATTGGTTCAGCATCCACCGGAAACCTTGCTCCTCCCTCATACTTACTCATCAATTCTGCCAGGGTCATTGGCAGCGGCGTGCCATCTGGTTTAGTCTGGAGATAGCCTGAATATTCTTTCTCCGTCGTCAGTTCGCGATATTCATGGACAATAATTTCTAGAGTTCCGGCAGATGAGTCAGCCACTTGATGAAGATGGGTATTTAGTTGTTGATGGCGATCGCGAGCCACTAAAATATATACGGCTGCTGAAAAAGTCCCTAAAATTGCCGCAATCACCAATAAATAAGAGAACAGCAACCGATTTCGCAGACTTCTAAACCGTTTGTTAGAGATTGGGGTTGAGTCGATATCCCAAACCATACATAGTTTCAATTAAATTTGATGGCGCACCGAGAGCTTTGAGCTTTTGGCGCAAGCTTCGCAAATGAACTTTCACCGTTTCTTCTCCCGGTGTATCCTCAAACGCCCACAGCCTTTCTACAATTACACTACGGCTGAGAACTCGGCTGCCATTGCGGAGAAACAACTCTAGTAAAGCATATTCCTTGGGCGTGACAACCAAGGGGCAATGATTATACATTACCTGACATTCATTCGGATTCAGCGTCAGCCGTTCCCATTCCAATACAGGTGCAAAGGTAATGCTCCCCCGGCGCAACAAAGCCCGAATTCTTGCCAATAACTCTGGTAAATCAAAGGGTTTAATCACATAATCATCGGCTCCCACATCTAGTCCCAACACCTTGTCGGCACTGGTATCCCGCGATGTTAGCATCAGAATGGGGGTTTTATCGCCTGTCTGTCGCAACTGGCGGCAAAGGGTAATGCCATCTAACTTCGGCAACATTAAATCGAGAACGATTAAATCAAAAGATCCGGTTTCGGCAAAAGCTAAACCCAATGCTCCATCTTCAGCCACTTCTACCACATAATGTTGATCGGTTAATGCTTCAGCGATCGCCTTAGTAATCCCAGAATTGTCCTCTACTAGCAGGATTTTCATTAAAATCACCACCATTTCCTTAAAATGATTTTTTTTCAACGCAAAGGGCGCAAAGGGAACGCAAAGGACGCAAAGGAAGGCAAAATGGTAGTGGTGAATCGTAGGTTGGGTTGTAATGATAGTGAAAGTCCAATATTTATAAGTGGTTTGTTGGGTTTTACCCTCCATAGCGCGTCTGAATGAGTTGTGCAATTCCGTAGGGGCAATCCCCCCGTGGTTGCCCCAGGGTAGGCACGGGGGCGCTACCCCTACACATTTACACAAGTGATTCAGACGTGCTATAGCAACCCAACCTAAGATTATCATCAAGTTATTGATTTTTCATGCCTGAGTGAATATGGTTAATTCCGAATCTGATTTAGAGTCTTTACTAGCGCGAGTTTTGCAACTGGAAGAACAGGTGGAACTGCGAAAGAAAAATATTAGTTGGTTGAAACAGCATTTTGACGATTTGAAAGTTGCCTTTGACAATCGCCCAGAATTGTCAATATTAGCTAGTTTATCAGCCACTGTCTCTCAGCAAGCTTTACAAATTGCCTCTTTAGAGCAGCAGTTGGCTAATTTAGCGCCATCTGGAAATATTGTCGCAGAAAAGGCGATCGCTTCTCCAGTTATTCCTGAAGTTCAGGCAACTGTGACTGCACCAGATATTCCTGAAACTGCCGATATGGAAGTTCAGGAAGAATTCAGTCGCGCATTTACTGATACTGAATTCCAGCTAGAAAGAATTTTTTGGTTAGTTAATCGACTCTATGCTGCTGAAGCCGACAATCAAGCCATCCCCATCAGTGCCGAGGAGTTTTTGCAAAGGTATAAACGAGAAGATCGCGATTTTACTGGAATCAATCTGGCTGGAGTCAACTTGAGCAGCCAATCTTTAGTACAGGTAAATTTTACAGGGGCAAATTTCAAAAATGCCAATCTTAGTCAAGCAGATTTACGCCACGCTAACCTTACTGAAGCTAATTTAGATAATGTCAATTTTAGCAAGGTTCTTCTTGATAGTGAAGTTAAACTAAAAGGAGCCTCATTTATAAAAGCTAATTTTTGCGAAGCTTACTTAGAAAGGGTAGATTTCACTGAAGTTAATCTTAGTGGCGCAAACTTTAGCAAAGTAAATCGTACCTATAGAATTAATTTAAGCAGAGCTAATTTAACTAATGCTAATCTCAGCAAGGCAAATTTCTCGTCGGAAGCTAATTTCAGTGGTGCTAATCTTAGCGAAGCCGACTTGAGCAACGCCTGTTTAAAAACCGCTAACTTAATTGGAGCGAATCTCAGTCATGCCAATCTTAGTAATGCCAACCTATTAAAAGCTAATCTTGCAGACGCAAACCTGGAAGGAGCCAATCTTCAACAAGCGATTTTTGATCTAGAGACTAAATTTCCCAAAGATTTCAATCCGATAGAAGCAGGCGCATATTTAATTGCTCCAAACTCATCCCTAGCCAATGCTAACTTAGCCGGGGCAGATTTAAGCCAAGTCAATCTTTCTAGCGCTGACTTAAGAGGCGCAAACTTGCAGGCAACAAACTTGACAAGTGCTAATTTAAATGAAGCCAATTTGAGCAATGCAAATATTAGTAAAGCAAGTTTACAATATGCTACGTTTTTGGTGTCATATCTAGGCTCATCTAACTTAAGCGAAGCTGACTTAACCAGTGCTAATTTAACGGCAGCCAATCTCAGTAGTGCTAACTTGATTCAAGCAAATTTAAAGTCTACAAATTTAATTTCTGCTGACTTGCGCGGAGCAAATCTAAAAAATGCCAAAATTACTTACACCAATTTAACTTGTGCTATTTTAAGGGGCGTAAATTTAATTGGCACTCACATTAATGGTACGTTGAATGGAATAGATTTAAGCAGTGCTAAACTTTGCGGAATCAACCTTGATGGTGCTAATTTAAGCGGGGCAAACTTAAGTGGAGCAGATTTGCGTGGTGTTAGCTTACAAAACACAAACTTAGAAAATGCTAACCTGAAGGAAGCAATGGGAGTATTCTTAGTAGAGGGCGATAGAAAAACAAAATTAAAGAATACAATTATGCCGGATGGAACAGTTCGCGAATCGAGTAAATAAGGATAAGGTGACTAATCAGAATACTGGTTTAACGTCAAGAAGTTGCTATAGTTGTGTAGGTTCTAATTATCAATGATTTTTTTAACGCAAAGGGCGCAAAGGGAACGCAAAGGACGCAAAGGAAGGCAAAATGGTAGTGGTGAATCATAGGTTGGGTTGTAATGATAGGGGCAACCCAACATTTATCAGTGGTTGGTTGGGTTTGGCTGTTGCGCCACCCAACCTAAGATTATCATCAAGTTATTGATTTTTCATTCCTGAGTGAATATGGTTAATTCCGAATCTGATTTAGAATCGTTACTAGCGCGAGTTCTGCAAGTTGAAGAACAGGTGGAACTGCGAAAGAAAAATATTAGTTGGCTGAAACAGTATTTTGACGATTTGAAAGTTGCCTTTGACAATCGCCCAGAATTGTCAATATTAGCCAGTTTATCCGCCACGGTATCTCAGCAAGTTTTACAAATTGCCTCTTTAGAGCAGCAATTGGCTAATTTAGTGCCATCTGGAAATATTGTGGCAGAAAAGGCGATCGCTTCTCCAGTTATTCCTGAAGTTCAGGCAACTGTGACTGCACCAGATATTCCTGAAACTGCCGATATGGAAGTTCAGGAAGAATTCAGTCGCGCATTTACTGATACTGAATTCCAGCTAGAAAGAATTTTTTGGTTAGTTAATCGACTCTATGCTGCTGAAGCCGACAATCAAGCCATCCCCATCAGTGCCGAGGAGTTTTTGCAAAGGTATAAACGAGAAGATCGCGATTTTACTGGAATCAATCTGGCTGGAGTCAACTTGAGCAGCCAATCTTTAGTACAGGTAAATTTTACAGGGGCAAATTTCAAAAATGCCAATCTTAGTCAAGCAGATTTACGCCACGCTAACCTTACTGAAGCTAATTTAGATAATGTCAATTTTAGCAAGGTTCTTCTTGATAGTGAAGTTAAACTAAAAGGAGCCTCATTTATAAAAGCTAATTTTTGCGAAGCTTACTTAGAAAGGGTAGATTTCACTGAAGTTAATCTTAGTGGCGCAAACTTTAGCAAAGTAAATCGTACCTATAGAATTAATTTAAGCAGAGCTAATTTAACTAATGCTAATCTCAGCAAGGCAAATTTCTCGTCGGAAGCTAATTTCAGTGGTGCTAATCTTAGCGAAGCCGACTTGAGCAACGCCTGTTTAAAAACCGCTAACTTAATTGGAGCCAACCTCAGCCATGCCAATCTTAGTAATGCCAACCTATTAAAAGCCAATCTTGAAGACGCAAACCTGGAAGGAGCCAATCTTCAACAAGCGATTTTTGATCTAGAGACTAGATTTCCTAAAGATTTCAATCCGATAGAAGCTGGCGCATCTTTAATTGCTCCAAATGCCTCCCTAGTCAATGCTAACTTAGTAGGAGCAGATTTAAGCCAACTGAATCTTACTGGTGTTAACTTACGAAATGCCAACTTGGTTGCCGCCAATTTGAGTTCCACTAACTTAACCGGAGCCAACTTGAGCAATGCCAACTTGGTTGCCACCAATTTGAGTTCTACTAACTTAACCGGAGCTAACTTGAACAACACTAATCTCAATCAAGCATATTTAAGAAGCGCACAAATAATTGATGCCAATCTGAGAAATGCTAATTTGAGTGAAGCTAACTTAAGCTATGCAAATTTAAGCGGTTCAAATCTCTGGGAAGCCAACTTGATGCAAGTCAATTTAGAGCAAGCAAATCTAATGGCTACAGACTTGCGTCACGCCAATTTAAGAAATGCTATCACTATTCAGACAAATTTCAGTAATGCCAATCTTGCAGAAGCGAATTTAATTGGTGCTAGCTTTTACAACTGCAATCTAGGGGGAGCAGATCTCAGCAATGTTCAACTTGGTGATACCAACCTCAATAATGCCAATTTAAGTGGAGCAAACTTGACTGGGGCAAACTTATTGAATGCGAGCTTACAAAACGCAAATTTAGAAGATGCTAATCTTACAGAAGCAACGGGAGTAGACTTAGGAGAGGGTAAAAATCAACCAAAATTAAAGAATACAATTATGCCGGATGGGACAGTTCACGAATAGAGTAAATTAAGTATGCCCAACAAATCTCCCATTAATCGAAAACCGGACTTATGCAAATTTTGCCATTAACTGCTATATCTAGGAGGGAATGGCAATTAACCCATCTTAATTCCAGTCCTTGGGCTTTACAGGGATATTCAATTTAGATTATTCTGATTTACGATAATGCAACTGTTTATGCCAGGTCGCCTCTGCTTATTTGGCGAACACAGCGATTGGGCGGGGGGATATCGCCAGATTAACCCGAAACTAGCAAAGGGTTGTGCCTTAATTGTGGGGACAAACCAAGGCATTTATGCGCGGGTGCAACCCCAACGCGATCGCCTGATGATTTATACTTCCTTAAATGATGGCAGTGCCTTGATGCCCTTCTCTATCCCGATGGAGAAAAGACTGCTGCTTGCCGAAGCCCAAAAAGGCGGCTTTTTCAGCTATGCGGCTGGAGTCGCCTACCAAATGTTGGACAAGCATCCCGTCAGAGGGATAGAAATCACTAACTATTTTACCGATTTGCCCGTCAAAAAAGGGTTATCTTCCAGCGCTGCCATTTGCGTATTGATAGCGCGAGCCTTCAACCGCCAATATGACTTAAAATTAAGCATCCGCGACGAAATGGAACTAGCCTATCAAGGGGAAATCATGACTCCTTCCCATTGTGGCAGAATGGATCAAGCTTGTGCCTATGGCAACCAACCCATATCCATGATCTTCGATGGCGATCGCCTAGATATCATTAAACTACAAATACCCCAAAAACTATATTTTGTCATCGTCGATCTACGAGCCGAGAAAAACACCCCAGAAATTCTTCGCAGTTTACAACAAGCCTATCCCTTTCCCACTACCGAAATCCACCAAAACGTCCAAAAATACCTCAGTACCATCAACTATCAAATTACCCAAGCTGCCATTGCCGCCTTAGAAAAAGCCGATGCCAAGGAAATTGGTTCATTGATGCAGCAAGCTCAAGCCGAATTCGACAAACATCTCATTCCTGCTTGCCCATCCCAATTAACTGCCCCCGTACTCCATCAACTTCTCACTTACCCTCCCTTGCAACCCTACATCTTTGGTGGCAAAGGAGTTGGCTCCCAAGGCGACGGCAGCGCCCAATTCATTGCCAAAGATGAAGACAGCCAAGAACAAATCATCAACATCATCGCTCGCGACTTCCCCCAAATGCAAAGCCTAAAACTAATTATCCAACCCTCTCTTCCTTTGCGCTCTTTGCGCTCCTCTTTGCGCCCTTTGCGTTAAAAAAAAATGGTTTTAAAAACCCTCAACACCCTTACCCCACCAATTCGCAAAGCCATCATTCCCGCCGCCGGATTTGGCACGCGACTATTTCCCGCAACCAAAGTAGTCAAAAAAGAACTTTTTCCCATTATCGATCGAGATGGTCGCGCCAAACCAGTAATTTTGTTAATTGTCGAAGAACTAATTCAAGCTGGAATTGAACAAATTGGTATAATCGTTCAAAAAAGCGATCGCACTCTATTTCAACACCTCTTCCACTCGCCCCCCCAAGCCGATTTATTCACCAAATTATCTCCCGCCAACCAACAATACAGCGAATATCTCCAACAATTAGGACAGCGCATCACCATCTTAACCCAAGATTCCCAAGAAGGCTTTGGTCATGCCGTATTTTGCGCTCAAGAATGGGTAGGAGCAGAACCATTTTTACTCTCATTAGGCGATCATGTTTATCAATCCGAAACTTCTCAATCCTGTGCCAGCCAACTTCTAGAAATTTACACCCAAGTCCAACAAAGCGTTATTGGGTTAACTGCCATGTCAGCCCAAAACATTATTAAATCTGGTTGCGCCTTTGGTACTTGGCAAAAGCCAAATTCCATCCTGAATATCAGTCAACTCTACGAAAAGCCTACCATTGAATATGCCCGTCAAAACCTCCAAATTTCAGGCATGGCAGAAGATGTATTTTTAGGATTTTTTGGTTTGTATATTTTAGCCCCAGAAATATTCACCCACTTAGCAGCAAATATCAATCAAGACTATCGAGAAAGAGGAGAATTTCAACTTACCTCCTGCCTAGCACAATTACAACAACAGCAGGGAATGACTGGCTATATTGTCAAAGGCAAATGTTTTGATACAGGCATGGCAGATGCCTATCGACAAACCCTGATTGATTTCATCTAGCAAGAATCTCAAAATGTTCAGCCAACCTGAAATTACCATCCCGGAAAAACTGCCTTTTTTAGAAAAACTGTGCTGGCAAAGACAAAGCATCGCTCATCTAACTGGCTTAGAAATGCTGCAAATCTATGAAAGAGGATGGCGTTACCAAGGAGTTTTAGGAAATTTAAGCCCAGCCGAAACAAGATTTGTCCAAGAATTAGCCCAAATTTATCATTCATGGTTAGTCGCGCCAATGTTTCACCAAGAATTGCATCAAAAAATTTTAACCATCCTCCAGCAAATCAATGCCGACTTTTTCTTAGAATGTGGAGCTTATTTTGGTGGCGGTACTTTAGTGAGTTTAAATAACCACGAATATAGATTGAGCAAAGCTATTGATTTTATCTGTGCCACAGGTGCAGGTTATCGACAGTTGCGCCAAAAACTATCCGAAAGCAATTATAACGCTATCTTTAATACTCAAGATAATCTGCAATTTCCTAGAGAAATAAAAGCCGATCAATATGGAATTAGATTTCCAATTATGGCTGACCAAATCCTGATTAAATTTGAAATTATTCTAGAAGGGCGCATTCAATTGGAACCGCCAAACTATCCCCCTTGGTCGCCCGTACCATGCTTAAATGAAATTGATATTTTTGCCGAAAAACTGCTTGCCAATGCCGATAGATGGCCTGATTCTGCCGTTGAATCAAGAGATTTAATTGATTTAGCCATACAAAGAATCAAATCTCCCATTCCGCCAACAGCGATCGCCAAAGCCGAAAAAGCCTATGCTGTGACAGAGCCATTGAAAAAAGCGATCGCCCATTTTCAAGCCCAACCCCATTATCGAGACAAATGTTTTACAGCTTTGCGAATTCTCAACCCCAGTCAAGTCATTGATGGATTGGATTTACTGGCCAGGGATTTTGACTTAGAAAATACCGTCAGAACATTTACAGAAAGCCAGTAAAATTGACCTATATTTCGTCAATAGATTCGTATTGATTCTGTTTGCCTTTAACTTTGTATTCGAGAACTATCATTTTAGATTGACTCTGTTTTCGACCTGCTCCCTATGTTAACATAGATTGTCAAAATGCTCGCGGGGGTTAAAACCCCTTGAGTCGCTTGTAATCTCAGGTCTATTGGCGTAGCCTGCCGTAGGCATAGACGCGCTCGTTTTCAATCTCCCATACTTGTCTTATAAAATATTACGATTATGTCAGCCCATATTTTAGTAGTTGAAGATGAAATCCAACTGGCGAAGTTTATTGAATTGGAACTAAAATATGAAGGCCATCAAATTACTGTTGCCCATGACGGTATGGCAGGGATAGCAGCCGCACGGGAATTACATCCAGATTTACTGATTCTAGATTGGATGCTGCCAGGAATATCGGGAATTGAAATTTGCCGCCGTTTGAGGGCAACAGGAGATAAAGTCCCCATAATTCTATTAACGGCTAAAGATGAAGTTGGCGATCGCGTGACTGGTTTAGATGCTGGCGCGGATGACTATGTGGTGAAACCTTTCAGCGTAGAGGAGCTACTTGCCAGAGTTAGAGCGCATCTGCGCCGCACCCAGGAAATCAACCCGGATATTTTGACTTTTACCGATTTGCATCTCAATCGCAGCACCAGAGAAGTATATCGCGGTCAGCGGCTAATTGAACTAACTGCCACCGAATTTGACTTATTGGAATACTTGTTAGCTCATCCTCGGCAGGTTTTACCGCGCGATCGCATCCTCGAACAAGTTTGGGGCTATGATTTTATGGGCGACTCGAATATCATTGAAGTGTATATTCGCTACTTGCGGCTGAAACTCGAAGCCAACAATGAATCTCGCTTAATCCAAACCGTGCGAGGAGTAGGCTATGTGTTGCGGGAATAACTTCTAGATGTCCCTAGCCAAAATACAGGTGAATTCTAGGATTCAACTTGGCTTCTACTACTTTACCTCCTTTCAAGTGCTGTTCGGCGATCGCTGGCACATCTTGGACAGTTACCCGACAATACCAAGTTTCTTCCGGTATAATTCTAACCGTTGGTCCGGAACTACATTGTCCTTGACAACCGCTCCCTGCCACTACTACCCCTGGAATCTCTGCTGCTTCAAAAGCCGCCAACACCTCCGCTGAACCATTTGCCAAACAAGAGCGATACTGGCAAACTATTACTTCCCGTTGTTCTTGCTTGTTAAGTTTTCCTTCGGCAACCGTTTCCACTTCTTAACCCTGGCAATATCTTTAATACAGCTATCTTAGCAATTATAACATGACTAACTTACCAACAATCGAGAAAAATTTAGAGGCAGCGATCGCGCCTTTTTCAACTAAATTAAATGCGCCCTTGCTGAAAAGTAAAATTACTGTCTTACAAATCAACCTAGGTAAGCGTTGCAATCTAGCTTGCCATCACTGTCATGTAGAAGCTAGCCCCAAACGTACCGAAGAATTAACCCCAGAAATTTGCCAACAACTAATTCAACTAATTCATCAATTCCCCCAAATTCAAATAGTTGATCTAACTGGTGGCGCACCAGAAATGAATTATGGATTTGAATTACTCGTCTCGGCGGCGCGAGCAACTGGCAAACAAATAATAGTTCGTTCCAACCTGACCATATACTTTGAAAATGGGTTTGAACATCTTCCTGAATATTGCGCTCAAAATCAAATCAGAATAGTTGCCTCTCTCCCCTGTTACTTAGCCAAAAATGTCGATCGAATGCGCGGCAATGGAGTTTTTGATCGATCAATTCGCGCCCTACAATGGCTCAATCAACTAGGTTATGGCAAAGATCCCAATTTAATTTTGGACTTAGTATATAATCCCCAACTTCCCCATAATCAGCCAAAATTTTCCCTACCTCCTAACCAAAAGAACCTGGAACAAGATTATCGCCAATTTTTACAAGATCAATTTCAAATTGATTTTAACCATTTATTGACCATTGCCAATCTTCCTATTGGCAGAGCCAAAATACATCTCCAGCGCCAGCAACTATATACCCCTTATCTTCAGTTTTTAGAAACCAACTTTAATCCCAGCACCATTGAACATTTAATGTGCCGCAACGAACTTTCTATTGACTACCAGGGAAATATTTACGATTGCGATTTTAACCAGATGGCAAACATCCCCGCCAAAACTACCACCCAAGAAACATTAACAGTGATGAAATTACTAGAATTAGACAACCTAGATGTAATCAGAGAAATCCAGACTGCATCCTATTGCTACGGCTGCACTGCCGGAAGTGGCTCTAGCTGTGGAGGATCTTTGGTATAAGTTGCTAAGGTTTATGAGAAGATCTCGCCGCGTGTTCAATTAACCAATTCAGTAAATAGCTAAAAGTAGCCGCACTAAACGAAATCAAGGCAATAATGGCATCGCGGGGGAGAAGGCTATCGAGCCAACTGGCTTTAATTTGAGTAACTGGAAAACTATGATCTAGTCCAATTTCCAAGCTTTTAGTTATCCCAGAAAAGCGGATTTCTATGCCTTTTTCAGGTATAACTTCAGTGTGGCGTAGTAATTTAATGCCTGGTTTTTCAATAATTAAAAATTGATTAGGTTTCATTTCTTTTTCCTGTTCTGCCATGCGAATTTTGCCTTCAACAATGGTAGAGATTTGCAAGTTTTCAGTAAACTTACTTATATTTGGATCTGAACGGGATAATTTAATATCTTGAACTTCTATCCGGTTGCCGAACCAATTTTTAAAGCTATTTCTAGGTAAATTTTGGCTAGTAATATAAAATTTCGTGGGTTGAATAATATCTAGTTTAAATTGTTTATTCCTCGGAGTTAAAACAAATTCTAAATTCTTTAATCTACTATCATCATTGGGCAAATTAAGATCGGGCAATTGATATTCAGCTAAAGTTATTTTAAGAGGTTGGCTTCCCAAATAGATTTTGAGCAGATTAGGTTTTGATTCTGATTGTACCGAGAAAATTAATTGATGGCGAATGAAATCGTAACTCAAGCTAGACACTTGCGCCTGTGGTTGTAGACTAAGTTCTGTTAAATCAATGTCACTATTTATTTTAGGGTTAGCAGGCGCGATCGCCCATTGATTGCTAACAATTTTTAGCTCTTGAAGTTGATTGATTTCTGGCATAGTTTCACTTTGAAATTTACCCGTAAAAGTCAAGGTTTGCTTCCCTTCGCTTTCAATACTACTAATCTTACTAATACGGTTAATAAATTCTTTTGGTTGAGTGCCTTCGTAGGTAAAACTTAGTTCTTCAACTATTAAATTGCCTTCAAAATTATGCAAGTTAGGGAGAATTGCCGCTAGAGTTAGCGTACCAAAGCCCAGCAATAACAGGCAAACGATAATTACTAATCTGTGTTCCAGGAGATATTTAGCACAGGAATAAAAACACTTACTAGCCCACTCTACTCCTAGCTTTAGTTGCGGAAATATCCACTTCAGGAAAGCAATCAATTGTCCTAGTAGCGAACAGCCAGTAATTATAATTTTCCTAATTACTTGCCCAATAGATTTAATCATCCAGAGGAATAATTGAGCTAATTTCTGGACTATTGTTTGCAAAAAAATCATTTTCCTGACAAAGAATAGAAAGGGTTTTATTGCCCAATACGGTTCAGTTAGCACTGTTTAGATCTCGGAGATCCCCCAAGGGGAACTTTGAAGGCTTAACTGAACTGTATTGGTTTATTGCAGCCAATTAGGATTGTGTTCAAAATCCAACCACCTTTCGATGCGTTCTGTCTGTTCACCTGGAGGATTAACATCGGCAATATAGTGCAATTGATAGCGTCCTGCCGGGGCATTTTGACCATTCCAATTAAAAGTAATTTCGCCACTTTTTAAATTAGGTGATTTTTGTTTTTCTACCACTGTGCCATTGTGAATAATTTCCCAAACTGGAAACTTGGCACGACTGGGTGTAAAGAAAACAAATTCATATTTTCCAGAAGTTTTTCCCAGAATTACTGGGGCATAAACTTCTTGGGAACCAAAGCTAAAGTATGCCAAAGCCCGTAAGTTATTCGGAGGGATATTTTCTTTTTTCAGAATGTTGGTATCCCAAGTGAAAGTAAATCGAGCATCTTCCAGAGACAGAGATGGTTCATCTAAAGAATAATATTGCTGCTGAGTTTTTGCCGATACTGCTAATGCTGGAGGATCGCTATTATTAAGGCGAGGAATTGTTAAAGTTAGGGAGTTACCGTAACTACCAATATTGCGAGTGGCAAAAGAAATTAATTCTAATTGATTGCCACTCACCTGTTCGCGCTTGATCCCTTCACAACGGTTAGGGTTGGTGCGACGGATGTAGTCGGTAGAATTGGAGTTGCCTTCTGAACAGGCTTGAGCAGGTAGCTGGTTAGATAAAAGAATCAGGGAACTAATCAGCAGTAGTTGATATTTCATGGTAGATTTGAGGATTGTTAGGGTGAAAAACTAATGGCGATTTACGGCAATTTATGGAATTCCCCAGGCTTGCATTTTTTCCATAATTGTATTGGTGGTATAGGCAAATCCTATTTCACCATTAGCTTCAGCTTCGACAATGATGCCCAAAAGTTTGTTTTCTGAGTTGATGATAGCACCACCAGAAGTGCCAGGAGAAATTGCTGATCCATAAATTTGGATCTGCTGATGGTTGTAACTGGCGATCTTACCATCTACCATCAACCAGGGAAGACCCCGCAGAGGATTGCCAATAGCTCTAATGGGCATTCCTCGACTAATCGGAGTATCTCCTATGGGCAAGGGTTGAATATCTTCAGGCAAATCGCCAATTACTTCTAGTACAGCCAGATCAATTTCGTCTTCAGGATTTGTCATGGCTAAAAGTTTAACTTTCCGCCCCATTCGTGATTTACCTTCGGGAGGATTGCTAAAAAATTCTACTCGGATGTCTTTACCCATTTGATTAGATTGTTGGTCGTAAACTACATGGCGATTGGTAATAATTAAGGTGCGTTTTCCTTCTCGCTTAATGACAATTCCTGTGCCTCTTTCTGAGCCTTGTCTTTGTCGGCTAGAAAAATCAGCCACCACCAAAACTACTGGACGCAATATGGGCAGCAAATCATCTTTGGGCAACCACGGTCTATCATCAGAAATTTCTCCTTGTTGTTTAATTTGTAAGGTTCGCATGGCTTCTTCTAAGTTGGTTCTAGCATAAACAAAGCCCGGATCGATGGTACTAGCTTGCTTAAACTCTGCAATGGCTTCTTCTAACTTGTCTTGTTGCCTGAAAATTATCCCAATCGCATTGTGGGCTAAAGCATGAATTTTTCCTGAACGAGTGATATCATCGGACAAAGTTAATACTTTCTGATAGGCATTAATCGCTTCTGGCAATTTTCTTTGCTCGGATAGTGTCACCCCCAAATTGTAGTAAGCAATGGTAAGTTGCGGGTTAAGTTGAATCGCTTGTTGATATGCTACCAAGGCTTCATCTAATTTCTGCTGACTGGATAATACAATTCCCAAGTTATTGTAGGCGATCGCCAGTTTTGGGTCTAGTTCAATGGCTTTATGGTAAGCAATCACAGCTTCTTCTAGTTTTTTTTGGTCGTAGAGTACCACTCCTAAGTTATTATAAGTATTGGCAAATTTAGGTTCTAGTTGAATTGCTTGGCGATAAGTTTTGACTGCTTCATCTAGTTTCTGTTGGCTACTCAGAACAATGCCTAGATTGTAGTAAGCAATCATAAATTTGGGGTCTAGTTGGATGGCTTGGCGGTAAGCCACTGCTGCTGCTTCTAGTTGCCCTTGTTTATTTAAGACATTGCCCAATCCGTTGTAAGCAATGACAAATTTGGGTTCTAATTGGATGGCTTGCTTGTAAGCTACCGCTGCGTCTGTTAGTTTCCCCTGCTTATACAGAATATTACCCAGTCCGTTGTAGGCGATCGCGTATTTCGGGTCACGATCAATAATTGTGCGCCAGATGGCTTCGGCTTTGGCATAGTCCTCCGCTGCTTGGGCGGTGTTAACTTGCTGTAGTAGTTGGTCAATACTTTGAGCAACTACTTTTTTAGGCGTAGTGGCCAAAGATATACTTAGTAGCAGCACCACTAATGTAGGAATCCTCACAATTTACCCTAATATAGAATCGAGACAGAAGCGATCATTACTAATTCTACATACATTAACGCAAATATTGAATAAAAAGATACTTAAAAAAATTAGCCTCCCTAGGGATTGGGTTAAAAGTGTTGAGTTTTCATTCAATCCCCAAGGCGTGCATTTTCTCGATGATAGTCTTGGTAGTATAGGCAAATCCCATATCACCATTAGCTTCCACGATGATGCCCACCAGTTGATTTTGTGAGTTGATGATGGCTCCGCCGGAACTACCAGGAGAAATCGCTCCGCCAGAAATTTGGATCTGTTGATGGTTGTAACTACTGATCTTGCCATCTAGGGTAGACCAGGGAAGACCCCGCAGAGGATTAGCAATGGCAATCACAGGCATTCCTCGACTAATGGGAGTATCGGCTATCGGTAAGGGTTGAATGTCTTCCGGCAAATCTCCAATTACTTCCAATACAGCTAGATCAATTCTGTCTTCAGGATTAGTCATGGCTAGTAGTTTAGCTTTCCGCCTCATTCGTAATGTACCTTCAGGGGGATTGCTAAAAAATTCTACTCGGATATTTTTGCTAATTTGATTAGATTGTTGATCGTAAACTACATGGCGATTGGTAATAATTAAGGTGCGATCGCCTTCTCGTTGAATGACAATTCCTGTGGCTTTTTCTGCTCCTTGTCTTTGTCGGCTAGAAAAATTAGCGACAATCAAAACTACTGGACGTAATATCGGTACAGAAGGATCATTTTCTGGCAACCAAGGGGTATCATCTAAAATTTCTCCTTGGGCTTGAATTTGCAGCGATCGCCTAGCTTCTTTTAAGTTATTTTGGGCATAGATGAAGTTAGGATCGATGCGAATAGCTTCTTCAAATTCAGGAATGGCTTCTTCTAACTGGTTTTGCTGCTTAAAGATCCCACCAATTGCATTATGGGCTAAAGCATGGATATTGACTGAAAGAATGAGATCGTTTGGTAAAGTTAATATTGTGCGATAGGCACTCATAGCTGCTGCTAATTCTCCTTGATCCAGTAGTGCTACTCCCAAACTATAGTAAGCCAGAGTAAATTTGGGGTTTAATTGAATTGCCCGATCGAAGGCGATCGCTGCATCTGCTAGTTTATTTTGCCTAGAAAGAACATAACCTAAAATATAAAATCCCAGCGCATTCTTAGAATTGAGTTGAGTAGATTTTCGACAAGCCGCTACAGCATCATCTAGTTTGTCTTGATCGTCGAGGACATAACAAAGTTTGTAGTAAGCAAAGGCATTATTTGGTTCTAATTCAATAATGTGACGATATAGAGCTTCTGCTTGGGCATATTTTCCAGCAAGGTAAGCCGCCTTACTTTGCTCAAAGAGTTGTTCGACACTTTCGGCAACTACCATCGTCGGTGTTGCTACTAGAGAGAAAGTTAATAAGAGTAATGCTAAGGCAGAGATTTTCACCAGTTACCTCAAGATCAAGTTGAGCAAATTAAATATCCCACATTTTCCACCAAATGTAACATAACTGGAGTTTAGACTAAGAAGAAGCGCCCCAGTTCCTCACTGGGGCGAAAAAATCAATTAAACTCGGAACAAAAATGTGATTTCGAGGGTAAGAGATTTAATTTTCATAATGTGTCAGCGATCGCGCTAATAATAAAGTATATAGCGCGTCTCAATGAGTTGTGCAATTCCGTAGGGGCAATCCCCCCGTGGTTGCCCCGATGTGTAGGGGTAGGCACGGGGGCGCTACCCCTACAGATTTACATAAATGATTCAGACGCGCTATATCTCAGTAGAGACGTTCCACCGGAACGTCTCTACATTGAGATCTAGTCAAGTCATTTGCAAAAGTTTCGTACCGCAATTGGAACAGAACTTGGAATTGGCAGGATTTTTAGTTCCGCAACTGGTACAAAAAACCGATACGCGGACATTATTTCCTCCACCGTTACCGTCTAAAACTGTCGGCGCTTGGACAACACTATCTTGTACAGGTGCTGGTGGGGTGGTAACATCTGGAACGCCGCCAACATTGAGCTTGTATTTAGCAATAATCTCCAGAATGATTCGGTACTCTCGCTTGTAACTAAAACTATCTTTGCCGCCTTCTTTGGCTAATTCAATTTCCCGCTGCTGAAGATAAGTAGTTAATTGGGTGTAGAGCGATCGCTTTTGTTCTTCTGTTTCCGATGCGGCTAGTTTAGCATTAACTTGGCGCTGAATTTCTTCTCGGTCATTCCGACAAGCAGGAATTTCTAAAACTTGGACAGTTTCTTCCCAACTAGCTGCCAAATCCACATCTTCTGAACCGATGGCGTTGCGGCGAGTGTAGCGGACTAAAGTTTCTTTTAAAGCCCGATTTTCCTCAACTCGCAACACTCCTAAAGCTCTCGCCTGCAATACTAAATTAAAGACTTCGGGATTTTCTGGGAAAATGTCCCAAAATGGGGGATCTTTTTGAATGTGAACGGGAATCGGTAAATCGCGATTTTCCCCTCGCAATCTGGCTCGTTTCGCCTCAATTGTTTGTCCCTGCCAATCTTGATAGGATTGCCGTAAATCTGGCATTCCATCAATACAACGGAGAGAAAAACCACCAATTTCTTGGACAAAAACTAGGCGGTGTTGTTCTGCCGTTCCTAAAGGGGAAATGGCATCTTCGCTACCAATAAATTCCTGCACCAAAGGAATAATTTTTTGCGCCGCTGGATTGACAGTATTCCGTCCGCCAATAATAGCAAACTTGATATTCAGCGCTGGAGTAAATCCGGCATCTTGCCCTGCCAAAACGTTCCGAGAAAGCAAAATTAACGGCTTGGATTTTTGGTAGGCAATGCGAATATTGTTGACTACTTCATCCTGGTTATTCTGGAAGAGTTTAAATAGGCGATCGCCTGCTGCCAATTCCCGTTTTAGAATACTACTGTCAGGGGCTTTTTCTACAGCGATATGGGTTTTATTGGCGACAATGGCAGTAAAATCATCTTCTTTGACATCTGCCAATTGCGTCAAATCAAATAATTGCATCACTTCGCCAGCGGTGCGATTTTCTTTCCACAGGGGACTAGCTTCCTTGAGAATGTCCTCGGACAAAGTGCTACAAATTTGATTCATTCCCAATTCATAGCGGCTCTTACTACCTTCATTGGCTCCCGCCAGTTGTTCAATTAAATCCTGATACAGACTGTTGATTTCTTGCCTGTCAAAAATTTTCAATCCGTTGATAAATAGGGCATCTGCGCTATCAATTTGACGATCTGCTAGTTGTTTGAAATTATCTCTAAACTGGCGCAATTTTTGATTTAAGCGATTTAACCGCCGTTCCAAAAGTTCCAAATGTTCCTGCATTCTGGCAATTACATCCAAGCCCAAAAATCTAGCTTTTCGCTGGATAATTGCTGCCAAACTGCCTTCCAAACCTTGTAAAGCGTCGGCAGCATATTCTTCCATTTTGGCTTGTTTGGTAATCCCAAAGGAAGACTTGAAATGAGTAATATCTTGTAAAGCCTTTTCATACTGCTGGCGACGATTCACCTCATTGGGTTGCCAAACCTTCTCGGCTTCCCGGCGAAACTTCTCGGCGGCATTGGTAAACAGTTGGCGCACTGCCACCACAAAGGCATCTGCAAATTTTAATCCGCGAGTGCGATCGCTGACAATCCGATAAAATTCTTCTTCTAGTGCCTTTCGGCCTCGGATAATCATTTGATTGCGATTATCATACATTTTTTGCAGAAAGTCGCCGTGAACTCGTTCATCAGGACTTAATTCATTTAAATGTAGGGAAATGTACTCTTCCACCTTCGGTTGCAGATAACCATCCACAAATTTGAGAATTTTTCCCGTCTCTGCTCCCAAAATATTTAAACTTTGCTGGGTAGACTGCAATAAATTATCCTTGGCAATTTCGTTGCGAATTTCATTCACCCAGTTAGAAATCACCCCCACATAGGGTTTATCCCCTGCCGAAGAAACATCTGCCAGCAATTCCGCATCCGTTAGCCGCATCCGCTTCAAAATATCGGTTTGTACCAAATCCATGATTTGCGGCGGCAACTGCACCGATTCATTTAACCACCAATTGATAAAATCCGTCGCCAATCGATTCGATAAAGAGGTGCGAATTTGAGCAATGGGAATTTCAATGGTAGCAAGTCCAAAACTCATAAAGTTCTTGGGATAGCCTCTTCCCCCTGGGTCTTGCGCTGCCCAAGCTGACTTGATATTATCTCGAATGGAGCGTTTATGGGGCGAGAAGTCCGAAGTCAAATCCAGAAAGATATTTTGACCAATCATTTCCCGAATCTGATCTAACTTAAATTCCCCTTCGCCATTTTTCGTTCCGACTAAATAGGTAAAATCAAAAGGCGCTTGTTGAGTGCGAATACCATCCAGAGATTGATTGCTAAATTGGGCCTGATATTCCGTCCGATAATCGGAAAAATAACTCAATTCCATCAATGCTGCATAGCCATTTGCCAAAACGCGATCGCCCACATTCATCCCCGCAAAGGCGTTCGGCATGGGTACAATGGCTGTAACCAGAGGACTAGCTTCGCCTCTCACCCAATGTCTGATGGCATAACCCAAATCAATCAGCATTCCGCTGCCAGTACCGCCAGAAATTGAACCCGTGACAAAGACATTCAACCCGGTACTACTAACTTTAATTCCATAGCGATCCAGCATGAAATTTTCACGGCCTTTAATTCTTTTTGCCGCTTCATTAAATTTCTGCTGAATGGCGTGATAGTTACAGAAAAAAGCAAACCTGCCACAAGCTCGAATTTGTCCCGCTCCCGCTTCCAATGCTCCTAAATTCCGTTCCAATTCCCTTGGAAACCACTGGTTAATCCAAGGGAAATTGCCCATATCTGCTACCATATTTCGGGCTTCTTTCCCAGTCACACTTGCCCAATGTTTCTCATTATCTTTAAAAGCAGAACCCGCTGCTTCCGGATTGCTAACCTTATAATCTCGGTCAGTATCAATCACCAAAAAACTAATTAAGGGAAAATTCTTTAAATCGCCATAGGTTTCTTCTACCAAACGGCGCACTCGCGATAAAACTTCGTGTCCAGTACCGCCAATCCCCACTAAAATCGTGGGAACCATACTTTTTTCTTCTACCGCTGCCATAATTCTTTCCTCGTAATGGTTTTTAGAAAAAGCAAATTAATTAACAAGCTGAGAAAAAGGGCAAATCCAGCAACTTCAAAATTTGCCAAATTAAAATTGGCGTTAACACGCTCCAAAACAAAGCATTACCTAAAGATAATTGCCCTGCCAAGGGCATTTCCAACCTCATTAAACCTTGGAATATCCATCGATCTAGGGGCAGAGTTAGCGTCCACATCAAAGCTATCCAAGCCGCCCCTAGCCAAAGCACAATCCACTTAATATTGGTATTAACTTTGGCAAAAAACTCCTTAGTAAAGAAGTTTTCCAGACGGTCTTTTGCGCCAGCAATATAAATCCCATTAGTCGTTAATGCCGCTAATTTCAGTTCGGGAGCTTCTGCACCAACAATGATCGAGTTAAGCCGAACTTTTTGGGCAACTGCATTCACTACCACTGGGGGAGATACATTCCCCGCCCCATCGGTAACTAATAGTAAATCCCGACAATAGTTGGGAATACTGCTGAGAGCTTCTGTCCCTTTCTGAATAGCTAAATTTAGGTCAGTGGTATTGCTAATTATTTGTTGAGGTAAGTCGCGATTTTGCAATGCTTGAGTTAATTCAGCCTCGATTTGTTTGCCATCAGTATTAAAGGAATTGGTTAAAGGTCGAATTGCCCCACCAAAGCCAAAAATTTGGACTTGGTTGGGACTTCCCAGCTGGTTATTTCGTTGCAAATAGGAACGCACAGCCTGTATTTCCCGCTCCATCACCGTACCAGGAGCGTTGAAAGCTTGGGGCGCATAGGTACTATTACTCAAATCAAGGGCGATCGCTACGGCTACATTTGGTCTACCAAGACCTAATACCCAGAATAACGCTGCAGCAACTAAACAAGCTGCCAAAAACATCAGCGGGATTTGGAAAAGTGGATAAAACCACAAACTGCGAAGATGGCGGGTCACTCACACCTCTAAAATTACAATATCTGCTCTGACTATATTTTGGCAGAAGCGATCGCGATTCTCTGTATCTTGCTACGGTAGGAGAACATCTGTTTACGCAAAAAATAGCAGCACGATCGCTACTTTTTTCTTGGTTTTAACCATTCTTATTGAAAATCCAAACTTGTCGCTTTGCCTGCGTGGACTAAGGCTAGTTGTTCGTAGTGATGAGCGTGTTCTATCAGTTGCGCCGCTTGTTCTGCGGACACCTCCCGCATCCACTTCCCCGGAACTCCAGTAACGAGCGATCGCGCTGGAATATCCTTAGTCACCACTGCACCCGCTCCTACAATACTACCAGTCCCCACCCGCACCCCATTTAAAATTATCGCTCCAATCCCAATTAAACATCCCCGTTCAATATAAGCCGAATGGACAACCGCCCGATGACCAACCGTGACGCAATCCTCTAAAATAGTTGGTGCGCCCAAATCGCAGTGTAGAACTGCCCCATCTTGAATATTCGTTTGCGCCCCAATCTCAATCCGCTCCAAATCACCCCGCACCACTGCCCCATACCAAATACTGACTCCAGCCGCCAGTTGTACCCTGCCCATGACTGTAGCATTGGGCGCAACAAAAGCAGTTAATGACAAATCTATTTCAGGCCAAAAAGAATTCATATTGACTCAAAGCTTTACCCATTAGGGGATGTCAAAGATTATAATATAGCCACTAAGGGCAATATCAGCAGAGATTTCGCGCCCTACTTCATTGAGGGGCTTCACCCTCTGAGTTCATCTCCACAGATCGTTTCCCATCTGGACAATCTACTTAATGAATCTAGCCTTGCAGTACCCCATTTTTGGCGCAGAGATTCAATGTCCCCACTGCCGCCAGACGATTCCGGCTCTGACTCTCACAGATACCTATCTATGTCCGCGTCATGGCGCTTTTGAGGCCGACCCAAAAACTGGCGAACTGCTCCACCTGCAATCAGGCCGTCATTGGCGGTTGTGGGACAATGAATGGTATCGGCAACACACTCACCCCGATGGGATTCGGTTTGAGATTCACGAAGCCCTAGATCGTCTTTATACCCAGGGTTTTCGAGCCACAAAAGTGATTATTGCCCGTCGCTATCAGGAATTAATTAGTTCCTATTTAGAGCGCAGTACCCCTTGGAAAGGTCAGCCAGAATCGCCTAAACCTCGATTATACGGGTTGCCAGTCGAATTCAGTCCCGATTCCCAAGCAGAACCTTGTTGGGAAGTCATTAATTTTGACTTAGAAAAAGAGCCGGGAGTACCAGTCAGATATCCCTATTTTCGATTGTTTGAATAGCTCATATTATGTCTGGCTGATTAACCTTAATATCTGGGTAGGGGCGGGTTTATTCAGATCTCAGTTGTCAAGATACTGCTAAACCTGCCCCTACTAAATCTATGCTAACCAAACGATAAATTTTATGTTTCACAAGTTTCGCACTTCCGGTTATCATCCAATCCGGAAAATCAAAGTTGTTTTATCGGGTCTTTACTTGGCTATTGCCTCTGATTTTAGTGTTGCTTACAAGGTAGCTTTGTCAATCCCTTTGATTGTGATTTCTTTGATTTTAAATAAATGGGTGGATTTCAATTTGATTTTAATCGCCACCGGATTAATTTTAATGGCTGAATTATTTAATAGTGCTATTGAAATTCTATGTGATTTTGTCGAATCCCATCAAGATGAGCGCATCGGGGCAATTAAAGACATTTCAGCAGCAGCGGTTGGGGTCAGCATTCTAGTTTGGACTGTGACTATCATCCTGGAAATCAGTCATCTCTGGATTTTACTTTAACAGGACTTACACAGTTGCTCTGTATATAGCGCGTCTCAATGAGTTGTGCAATTCCGTAGGGGCAATCCCCCCGTGGTTGCCCCGATGTGTAGGGGTAGGCACGGGGGCGCTACCCCTACAGATTTACTAATAGAGGTGTTGCCTAAGTCCTATTTAATTTTGATTTTGAATGGTAAATTCCCAAATTTGACCTTCCGGACTGCCAAACTTTAGCTGACAGCCCGATTGGAGCATAATCTCTTGATGGTGGACTTTTTGCCAATCGCGATCGCCCTGATTTAAAATGAAAGTTCCAAACCGGGAAAAATCTCGCAAAAAGTAAGTCGAACGAGTCCCACTTTTCTCATTTAAAGAATCGCGGCGACTAATTTCCGCGTGTTTTTGCGATACCCAAGGCTCGCTAATAATGGCATCATTTCCCTGTTGGCGACCAACTCGCATTAAACCGCCTTGCAGTTGCCACTCTTTCACATTAATCCTACTGGTAGAACGGAGAAAAACTGCCGTTGAACGTTCTGCCAACACATTTGGGGGCAATCCCGGCAGTTCAGTAATACCTTCCCCCATCGGAGGAGTTAGTTCCCCCTCAAACTCCGGGTGCATATACAGCACTGGCAAAGTCCAAGCAGG
The DNA here is from genome assembly GCA_936920195.1 of uncultured cyanobacterium. Lineage (GTDB taxonomy): Bacteria > Cyanobacteriota > Cyanobacteriia > Cyanobacteriales > FACHB-T130 > CAKZHE01. The sequence continues at coordinate 51,938 of CAKZHE010000060.1, forward strand.
CTGATTAAATTTATACAGCGTTAACAAATGTTGTCGCGCCACTGTCACCGCTTGGTCAATTGGCAACCGTTCTCGTAAAGCTTGGGCAAAGGCTTGAATAAAACTTAGTGCCTCTGCATCGGCAATGGAATCGCGCATTCCCAACACCGCAGGTACGCCATGATGAATTAACACCTCTGCCAAACTACTGCGAGCTAAAGAAAGAGTAGTTTCACCGTTGGGAGTTGGTTGATTTTCCTGGTCTGGTTGCGCTCCCCAACAGGTATTAAACACTGCCAATTTGACTCGACAGCGAACTAACACTTGGGCTAATTCTGTGCCACTTAAGGCAGCATTGGGACAGAGAAATAGCAAGCCGCCGTCGGGTGCGGGAATGGCATGACCAGCATAGAATAAAACGTTATATTTCTCGGTTTCCAACTTGGCAATCAATTCGGCGGGAGTTGGTTGAATTAATGTGTCTACCCAACTTTTGACTGCCAATTCCGTTTCTTGGGAACCTTCTACATAGGGCGAACGATTGTCTTGCAGGATTTTGACTAAGGCGGCAGCTTCTTGTTCTAACTGCAATTCCGGAGTTTGTTCGCTTTCCGCACTCTGTCCTAAAACTAAGAGAATATTTAAAACGCGATCGTAATTTTGGGGCGGTAGGGGGTCAACATCAATAGTAGTCCGACTAAATAGAATTTGTTGATTGAGGGAAATAGCTTGTTTGCCAGCTTGCGGCTGCATAATTTCCCAAGGCAGGGCAATTAAATTGGGGTCACGAATTTCTAGCCGCAGCCGCAGGGGTTTATTTTGCCCAATGGCAATCCCTTGACTTTGGGCGAGACTGCCCTGAATTGGTCCATTAAATAACCACTGCCAGAGTTGAATGCCCAAATGTTGCATCAAACGGCTGGTGTAGTTAGCATTGACGGGAGTAGAGGATGATGGGGGTAACTGCCAATTTTTGACCGTGGCATGGTGAATTAAAGGCACGTGGGGCAAGCCGCGCAAAGAGAAGGCTTCTTGCCAAGCCAGCCAAGTCTGGGTCAAATTTTCTGGCCAAAAGCAGTTGTGGAGAACGTAACCGCCGGGATAAGGAGCTTTTAGAACCCAAATGGCAAAATGTTCTCCCTGTTGCGGTAAGTCTGGCGATCGCCCATAATTGAGGCGATCGACAGCTAAACTAATACAGGGATTCTCAAACTGAGGCATGAAGGGTTTTTACTGGCAATCAAAGCAGTTTTTACCAGTCTACCGACTCTTGCGACCTAAATTAAGTAGGTGCTTGGCATTTCTCTAGAGGAGCATTTGCCGAGGGCGGTGTTTTATCAATCACCTTTGCTAGTTCAGTTTTACGAATGTACACTTTGTCTCCGGCTCGGACTAAACTTTGTTTTGGGGCAGTGGGCGATCGCCCTTGACCTGTAGCATTAGTTTTGGTATTATCATTAGCTGGTTCCCCAAGATTGGGAATCGAGCAAACTTGCAACTGCAACCAACTATTTGAACTTTCAGACAAGGGCAAAACTTGTAAAATACTTTGTCCTGGGATGAGCAAATTTGGGGGCTGGTTGGTTCGCTTCCAGGCTTGGATGGGACTGTTAATTTTGAGGCGCGTACCAGGAATCATTGATGGAGTTGCAGGGGCGCTGGGAACCGGGCTAGGAAGGTTCTCCGACGGCTTTTCTAATAGCTCTTGGATTCTAGGAATTAAGGCATAAGCTAGCCCCACAGACACGCCGAGGGCAATCAAGACTGAAATGAACCATATTGGCCTAGAACTAGAACTAACTGGAGGGCGCAATAGGGGTAAAGTTTTCATCTGGGAACCCACCATTGATGGCTCTGGTTCTGGCCTAGCTGGGGGTTGGATGGCTGCCATTTCTGCTGGAGACATGGCAATGGTTGGTATGGGTGTTGAGGGCTGTAACTGGCAATGGACTAAGGCCACCGTGACATTATCATGTCCATTCTGTTGATTGCCAATTTCAACTAACCGATCGCCAGCTGTCGCTAAATCAACTTTACCTTCTAGGACAGGCAGGAGTTCCGATTCCCAATACTGTTCTACGCGATCGCGATCGCTCAACCCATCGGAGCAAAGTAGAAAAATACACTCTTCATCCACAATAAACCGCTGGACGGTGGGATGCAACAGGGCAGAAGAACCCATCCCCAAAGCCTGAACCAAAGATCCCGAAGCTGGCTGTTGAATGGCATCTCGATAGAGCGCATATCCCAAGCGCACTTCCCTAGAAGCAATATCATCATCCAGAGTAACTTGATGGCAGCCAGTTCGCGTTATCCGATATACTCGACTATCGCCGATATGGGTGATATAAAGTTCATGGGCGCGGGCGATCGCCATTACCAACGTAGTCCCCATCCGCTGACGATCTTGGCGCTTTTCGGTATCATTCTGCTGGCTAATTGTTTCATTCGCTTGACTAGCAAAAGTTTCTAATTGTAAAAGCAGATCTCCCGAATTCTCCTGGGAAAAACCATTGGGCAACAACTGAACTTGCTTTTGAATCACCTCAATCGCCATCCGCGAAGCCACATCGCCGCCTTCATGCCCCCCAATCCCGTCGCAAACCATCGCTAGGGGGAGGAAGTCAGGAGAGGGCGCATCAGCTGTAATTGGGTGTTTGTGCCAGACACTCTCCGCCATTGCCCACTGCTCTTTGCTGGGACTGGTAGGATAACAGGAATCTTCATTCCGTCGCCGAATTGGGCCAGTATCGCTGCGGGTAAAAATTTGGATTTGACTGGCAACGGAGCGCCCCACTTCCGCAATGGCTTGGTCTAAAATTGCCCCTAGATGTTCTGATGTCCGAATTTGACCAGCAATAATTTGTTGACATAGTTGCTGGAAAAAATTCCCAATGGCTGAATGCGCCCCAGGTAGCCAAGTTAACCACAATTGGCCTAAATCTTTCAGATTAGAAATATTTTGGCGCTGGGGCAGCAATTGTAACAACCTGACTAGAGAGCCTTCTACCCTCAGCAATTCGGGTTTCAGCAAGCTGGCAACCACCCCTTCGTTACTTAATGGTTGCCATAGCTGGGCGATTTGTAATAACCAGTCCAGTTGCTGCAAAGCCGAGGTATTTTGCCAACAACTGGTGAGTTCTGGCATTAATCCCGCCGCCAACTTGCCCCGGCTGTAAACGGGTACTTGTTCCAGCAACCAAACTTCTGAATGGGGATTGTCTTCCGGTGGCAGGAGCAAGCCATAGGCTTGAGGAATGTGTAACTGGTAGGGAGAAAGTTTAAGATAGGGAGCGATCGCTGCTGGAATTTCTTCCGGCATCGAGGGCAGTTCCGCTGGTTTGGTATCCAGTAAAATCCGTTGTTGGTAGAGTAAATAGCGATCGCCAATGAGTTCTCCAACTTTATAGCTATTCATCCCCTCCCCTAAAGCTCGCAAATAAATTCTCAGCAACGGCGTGCCGCATTGTTCGCAGACAGCTTGCTGGGGATGATTGGGGGAATTACATTGACGATCGGGGCAGTACAGCATTACCGCAGGATTTGGCATGGGGATTCTTTAATCCATTTTAGACTGTGGCTGTTGGCTTTGTTCGTTTAGGTAACGGGCTACTAGCTGAGGCCAAATTAATATAAAATAACCCATCCAAATCAGGATGGGGATTGCCACTAGCACTACTACCCAAATAGTTTTGGTCAGCAGCCAACTACTGCCAATCAGCAAAATTCCGGTCAAAACTATCGACCAAGGTTGACACCACCAGGGTTTGTAAGTCCAAGGATTAAAGGAGTTGGGGGTAGACAAGGGAGGAAAAGGCAGGTAGCTGCCTGAAGAATTGTTGAAAATCAAATTTAGACTGCCAATGTTAAGCTTGGTGCAATATAGGCGCGTCGCTAGAACGATATTTTGTGCTGCTGCCAGGTGATTGCTATGTCCAAACCAGATTTTGATGACTCTGAGGAGCCTACATTTACAGATTTAGACTCGCCTAGTAAAGAAGAAATTAAAAATTTACTTGCCAAAATTGAGCATTCCCACCACTTGCGCTACAAATTGATGAACCTTGAGGCTTGGTCTTTGGCAGAAACAATGGATCATTTCATTCCTGGGTTTTGGAGTCGCTTTCTCGAAAATCGCCGCATAGCTTTGAAGCAATTTTTGGAACAAAAGCGCAAATCTGATGCTTTTGCCAATTCTCAGTCCATGCCTGAGATCGATGAACAGGGAACAGGGAATAGGGAATAGGGAATAGGGAATAGGGAAGAGGGAACAGGGAAGAGGGAACAGGGAACAGGGAATAGGTAAGAGGGAACTGGGT
>CAKZHE010000061.1 GCA_936920195.1 uncultured cyanobacterium
TTCTTATTTCTTAACAGTTATCAGGTAACAGTTATTTGGGAATTGGGAATTGGGAACAGGGAACAGGGAACAGGGAATTGGGAATTGGGAATTGGGAATTGGGAATTGGGAAGAGAGGGAAGAGAGGGAAGAGAGGGAAGAAAGGGAATTGGGAACAGGGTATTGACTAACAACTCTCTATTTTAGCGATCAACTCTACTGTTGCCCGGTCTATCTCCCGAAGGAAATTGACTACTTTTTTTAGCTGTTGACCACCCAAAATGCCTAATTTGTTGATTTTTATTAAAAATCTTATATTTTTTTCAAAATTGTTCTGAGGGCTAAAGCCCCTTTTGAAGGCTTAAACTTTTACAGTGTAACGGTTTCAGGCTTTGGACTGAGTATTAATCACAGGCTTGAATTTTTGAGTCCAAGCCGATATACTTGCGACGGCATTTGTAACTAGCATTACAACTGTCAAATAAAAGAGGAGGTAAGGAGGTTGGCAAGAAGACGTAAGCGCAAAAGCCGCCGTCGGCAGGAAGGACGTAGAATTCTGGAGCATGTGCCTCAGTATAGTATTGAAAGCGGCGAAGACAAACCAGTGACAGCAGCGCGCAAATTTATTCAATCTGAGGGTATCCTTCCACCCGCTTTATTGCTTGTTAAACGTAACGAGCATACCACAGACAGGTATTTCTGGGCAGAGAAAGGACTCTTCGGAGCGCAATACGTAGAAGAAAATCATTTCTTATTTCCCAGTCTGCGGATCATAGATAATGGCATGGAGAAGCCTGCGGTTGCGGTTCGTAGCAGCTGAGGCTCAACAACTTAGACTTGCTGACAAGTTATAACTTATCCCACTCAAGCACTTAGTTTGGGTGGGTTAATTTATTGGTCGAGCTTAATTCGGGAGCAATTCGCGAACTGTTTCGCAACTGGGACGGGCTATTAATCCAGGATACGGCTCGGCGGCAAATTCTCGATCGGGATTGGTTAATAAATAGCGATCGCAAACTCCTAATAATTCAGTTTCAGTTTGAGCTAACCGCATACTGCGTAAAAAGGCTCCAGCAGAATCTACACTTTGTCCAATAAAGTTTAAATACATTTTCATAAAGTTTACCCGCGCTCGTTCGGGAAATGTTGGCGCTGTGGTAGTCAACCGCAAACGCTCAATGTAATCGCGCACTTCTGCTAAGGTGACAATCGCCACAACTTCCCCCCGGAGATATTGGCGAATTTGGCTAAAAATCCACGGGTTGCGAATTGCGGCTCGCCCAATCATTACCCCCGCTGCTCCTGTTTGTTCTAGAACAGCGGCGGCGGTACGGGCAGATGTTACATTACCATTAGCTAAAACTGGACAATTAACCCGTTGCACGGCGTAGGCAATCAAATCATAATGGACTGCACTATGATACATTTCTTTGACAGTCCGACCGTGCAAACTAAGTAAATCAATTTGATGTTGATTAATTAGATCCAGAAGACGATCGAAGTTATCAGTATTTTCAAAACCAATTCGCATTTTAACAGTCAATCGTCCATTAACTGCCCCGCGCAATTCCCCTAATATTTGGTTCACTTTTTCAGGATCGCGCAATAGTCCACCACCGACATTTTTTCGATAAATTCGCGGCGCGGGACATCCCATATTTAGATCGATGCCAGCAATGGGATATTGACTCAATTCCTGGGCAATCCGGACTAAATCGGGAATGCTTTCACCAATGATTTGAGCAAAGATGGGGCGGTTGGTAGAGTTTTCGGTAATGGCGCGAAGATTATTTTGATCTAAACCAGAATTAGCATAAACGCGAAAATATTCGGTAAAAAAGTAATCTGGACTGCCATAATGAGCGATCGCGCTCATAAATCGCCAATCGGTTACATCCTGCATTGGAGCCAGGGCAGTTAATTTTAATCCCGGCTCAAGGGGAGTAGGAAGGAGCGCGGATTCTAGCATTGATTTTAGTGATTAATATCGATGGAACATTGAGCTAACTTATTTGCCATTGATTCTGCGTGCCGCCACCATTCAGTACCACCTACCCAATTGCGGGAAGGGAGATGTCCAAGCGGCGATCGCAAATTAAATTTTAATGCCTCATCGGGAATAAAGGGTTGATAGATAGGCCAACCAACGCAGATGCAAAACTTTTCATATTCCTGATTGACGCTGGCATAAATTTGAGTTTGAATGCTAAAACCAAAACGCCCTTGACTGTGTTTTCTCCACAATTGGTCAATGGTAATTAAATCTTCACAGGGAAGTTTGGCAATACCACTAGGGGACAAATAACCACCTCTATGCTTGCCGATGATTTGACACAGAGCATCCCAAGTTTCTTGATCTGCTTTTTGCCATTTACCACGGGTGAGAAGTTCCTGGAGAGTCGAATAATCAAAGCCTACCACAGATAGGAGGCGATCGCCTTCGGTGGGTTTGCCAACTACTTGTTTCCAAATATTATCTAGAAAGTTAGGACTACGAGCAGGTGGCTTTGGGGGAATGGCAGGGTTAACAGGCGGGGGAGCAGGTTGAGAAACTGGGGGCTGAATTAACTTGGTTTTCACCGTATGGGAGGGAAGAGGATGACTCTGTTGCCGTGGGGTAGCGATGGTGGGGACAGAACTAATGGTAGCAACTATTCTTAATACTTCATCGGCGGATTGATAGCGTTCGCTGAGGGCATTTTGTAACAATTTATCCAGAACTTTGCCTAGGCGATCGCTCACTTTCGTTTCCGATGGGAGATGATCTCGCCAAATCCAGCGATCGCGATTAATATCAAATAAATCAAAGGGTGAAACCTGAGTTATCAAATGAATGCAAGTCACACCCAAACTGTAAAGATCGCTAGCAGGTAAAGCTTTCCCCCGGTTTTGTTCCGGAGCCATATATTCTGGACTGCCAACAGTTGTCCCAGTATGCAGTAAAGCCGTCCCAGTAATTAATTTTGCCACTCCAAAGTCAATTAATACAGGTTTCAAATCCCGACGGCGGCGGATAATATTGGCAGGTTTAATATCCCGGTGAATTACTTGGTGACTGTGGATATATTGCAGGACTGGTAGCAAATCTTTCAGGAATTCCCAAATTTGAATTTCATTAAATACCCCTTGATTTTTCAACTCCTGTTGTAAAGTTTGTCCAGAAATTAATTCCTGAATTAAATAAAATTGCTGGTTTTCTTCAAAGCGAGCGAGGAAATTGGGAATTTGCGGGTGTTCGCCTAATTCTTCTAAACGGACAGCTTCCTGCCGAAATAACTCCCTAGCTTTTTGTAAAACAAATTCATCTTCACTTTGAATATAAAGTTGCTTAATTACGCAGCGTCGTCGGGAAGGACTATCTTCATCAACTGCCAAAAAAGTTCTGCCAAATCCTCCACTACCCAAGGATTGAATTGGACGATAGCGATTTTTCAAGACTAGCGGCGAATTACAACTTAGGCAAAACTGCCCACCATCGGCATTTTGCGGTTGGCGACATTCGGGGGAGACGCAGTAGCTCATAAACCATCTAATACTAAAAATATAAGGCCAAACCAGATTTTGATACTTACTAGCTATTTTCTATCAGGAATCGTTGCCTTTCCGCAAGGCGATCGCCACAAAAAGTCAGCTACAAATGGGGGCGAATGCCATTCGCCCCTACAAGGTTTTATCCTTTGTGTCTTTGTGCCTTGGTGGTGTCAGAATATTTTCATAACACAAGAGCCTCGCCCTTGACATTCAAGACAGTCGCTACTAAATCTAGAGGCTCTGCTTAAGTCCTGGTTTATTTGCGTACCAGTGCGGGCATCCTAGAATCGATAAACTTGCTCAGGCGATCGCCATTAAACTCGTGCAATAGGATGTAAGAACAAGGAATCAGAAATAGGGTGAGGATTGTCGCCAGGGCTAACCCAGAGAAAATCACAATGCCCAAGGGCTGCAAAAATTCGCCGCCGTCACCGCCTCCCAAGGCTAAGGGAAAAGCCCCAACTACGGTGGTAATGGTGGTCATCAGAATTGGGCGCAAACGGGTGGGAGCAGCTTGTAAAATGGCTTCAATGCGGCTGCATTTTTGCTCGTCTTTCAATTGATTAGCTAGTTCTACCAAGACGATCGCATTATTGACCACAATCCCAATTAACAAAATTACCCCAATCACCACCATGACGCTAATGGATGTATTGGTGACATATAGCCCAAAAATTCCCCCTGCCAAGGCTAGGGGAATGGTGAGCATAATGACAAAGGGATCGATGAGGGAGTTGTATTGGACTGCCATTACCACAAAGACGAGGAAGGAAGCTAATATTCCCAAAACTATAAAGGCATTGCTGAGATTTTCATTGGCCTCTCTCGCCGTACTGGGCAAGACTGACACTCCTGATGGCAAAGGGATGGAAGCGATCGCTTTTTCGGTTTTTGCTAAGGCGTTACTTAAACTAGCCCCTCGCTCTAAACTACCGAGGAGTAAAAAAACCTGGCGCTGATTAATCCGTTGAATTTCGCCGGGAGCTTGTCCTTCTTGAATGGTAGCCACATCATTCAGGCGCACCGGGCGATTATTCTGGACAAAGAGGGGGACTTGTTCTAATTGGGAAGGATTGCGTCGCCAGATCGGATCGAGTTGGACGCGGATATCCACTAAGCGATCGCCCCGTTTTAATTGAGTAGGCACAAAGCCTGTAATGGCAGTTTGCAGCATCCCGCCCACCTCTTGGGTAGACAAGCCCAGGGCTTGCAACCGTTCCCAGTTAGGAATGATTTGGACTTCTGGTTGGCGGGCATCCACATCGGGACGGAAACTCACCCCTTTAACATTTTTCTCCAGGATGCTCAGAAGTTCCATCCCTGCTTGGGCTAGAGTTTCTGGCTCATTGCCTTGTAAAATTACATCAATGTCGGTGCGGGGGACGGGAGAATTGTTGACAATAATCCCCCGCACTTGACCGGGATTGAGCCGAATCCGAATCCCCGCTAAATTCAATTTGTCAATTTCCCGATTCACCCGACTGATATAGCTAGCAATATCGGTATTGGGTTTGAGGGTAATGGTGCTGGCACTGCGAAGGGGGTTGGAAGTGACATTAGTCCCAAAGGAACTGCCCCCAACGGTGCTAAAGGCATAGTTGGTTTCTGGTTGCTTAGTGATAATTTCCTCCACCAATGTCATTACCTGGCGATTATTCTCTAGGGTAGTGCCGGGGGGAAATTGGGCAATGAGGTTAATGTCTCCGGTGCGAACTTGGGGAATAATTTCTTGGGGAATTTGCCGCCCCAGGAGCAACCCACCGCCGCCTAGGACGACAAACAGGGCGATCGCCACCCAGAGGCGATAGGGAATAATTCGAGCTAGAAAGCGTCCATAGCCGTTGTTGACTGCTTGCAGGCGTTGTTCAAATTTCTGCATCAGCCAAGATTGATTCAGGCGACTGGAATAGGGAATGGCTAACAACCGAGAGGCTAACATTGGCACTACGGTAACGGCGATCGCAATCGAAGCCACCACCGCAAAACTAATTGTCAAAATCAGTTGATTAAATAGCAGGGAGAGGAATCCCCCCAATAATAAAAAGGGCAGAATAACTACCAAGTTAGTGCTGGTGGAAGCAATCAGCGCCGATTCGATTTCCTGACTGCTGACTTGGGATTGGGCGATGATATCTTCTAGATCTGGGTTGGAGTAGCTAGGTTTTTTCGCCCGCATTTGGTCAAGGCCAATGGTGATGTTTTCTAGCATGACAATGGAGTTGTCCACCACAATCCCCACTCCCAAAGCTAACCCTCCCAAACTAAACAAGTTGAGCGAGAAGTTGAAAATTCCCATGCAGATAATGGCTGCCAGGGTGGAAAGGGGAATTGCCAAACTAATAATCAAGGTTTGGCGCAGGGAACCTAGAAAGAGAAAGACGGATACCGCTGCCAATACAGTACCAGTTATTCCCGATGCGGTAACGTTGGCGATCGCGCTGCGAATCAGTTTCGATTCATCTAGCGTGGGAGTGAGAAGGGCATCGCTGGGAATTTTCCCGGCTTTCTGAAGGATGGCAATCTTCTCTTTGACCCGATCTACGACTTCAATGGTATTGGCATCAGGCTGTTTAGTCACTGCCATTCGCACCGCTGGTTCTCCATTCAAGGTAGCAAAAACCCGCTGTTCTTCTTCCCCATCGACAATGTTGGCGAAGTCGCGCAAATAAACTTGCTGTCGCTGGTTGGGGGAGATATTGCTGGGAAGTAAAAAGGATAGATTGGCTAAGTCTTCGGCACTGCGAAAACGCCCAATTGTCCGGGTGAGGGGTTCCGTATTGCCATCCCGCAATCGTCCTCCGGAAATGTCAACATTGCGATCGCGCAAAGCCGTTAAAACATCGTTTAAGTTGATTCCCAAGGCTTGCAGGCGGTTTAAATCCAGATTTACCTGTACCTCTTCTTTCACGCCCCCCACCACATCAACGGAAGCGACACCGGGAATAATTGCTAGTTCTCGCCCTAGTTCTTCATCGGCAAATAGGCGCAATTGGGCAATGGACAGCCCTGGGGAAGTGAGGGCAAACTCATAAATCGGAAACTGCGAGGGGTCAAATTTAAATATTCGGGCATCTTCAATATCACTGGGTAAGCGGCTGCGTCCCCGATTGAAACTAGCTACGGTGTTATTTAACGCCTGCTCGACATCGCTCCCTGCTTCAAAAAATAAATCTACCCGCACCTGCCCTTCCCTGGTACGGGAAAATAGCTGATTTACCCCTTCAGTGACAGCCAAAGATTCTTCTAAGGGCTTGGTCACTTCGGTAATCGCGACTTCTGGGGTAATGCCGGGAATATTTAGCTGCACCCCAATCCGGGGATAGACAATGGATGGCAACATATCCACCTGCAAGCGGGTGATAAAAAATGCCCCCATCACCAAAATTGCCAGCGTCAGCATGAGAGTGCCAATGTGACGGCGAATGGCGATCGCGCTTATACTCCATCCAGTCGGTTTTGGGTCGCTCATCGGTTTATGACTCTTTTTCTGATAGGACGCTAATTCTCACCGGATTACCTGCTTCTAACTTGCCGCCACTTCGCACCACTACCCGTTCGCCCTCGGTTAACCCCGTTAGAATGACTACTTTTCCATCCCGGCGATCGCCTAAAGTCACCTCTCGCTCTGCTACTTGGGGCTGCTCTTCATCCCCCTCAATCACTAATATGGTGGCGGTTTTAGGTTGGCTCTGTTTTTCCCCCGGTTTGGGTTTGGAGGAATTTTTTTTAGTTACTTCTAGGGCGGCTACCGGAACGATTGTCTGCTGTTGCTGCTGGCTGAGGAACTTTACCCTAGCTAACTTACCGCTACCTAATTTGCCGCCGGGATTGGGAATAATTACCTCCACGGGCAACAGTCGCGCCACGGGATCGGCGGCGGGGGAAATGCGCTTGACTCTCCCGGTAAATTTTTGATTGGGTATGGCATCGAAACGCACATCTACGGGTTGTTGGGGGCGAATCTGGCTGATTGCCAATTCCGAAACCTGAACAACTACTTTGATTTGACTGAAATCCCCCAACTTTAGGACTTCATTGCCTGGAAAGAGTAAATTTCCGGTTTCGCTCATCCGCTCTAGTACCACACCGTCAATGGGGGCGGTAATGATGGTGTAGGATTGCCGTTCTTGTTCCCGCAGGCGAATGGCTTGTTGGACTGCCACCCGTTGGGCAGCGGCTCCCACTGTTTGCTGTTGCAGTCGCACCTGCTGCTCGGAGGCGAAAAATATTTGTTCGGCTGCCCTGGCTTGGGTAAGGGCATTTTCTGCCACTTGTTTGGATACGGCTCCCTGTTTGGCTAATTGGGAGAAGCGATTGGCATCTGCCTGGGCTTGTCTATATTCCAATCTGGCTCTTTCGGCTTGGGAACGGGCATTGCCTACAGCGGCATTGGCTTGGGCAACTTCGGCTTGCCGTGCGGCAATTTCTGCTTCTGCCTGGAGTACGGTGGCGAAAAGTTCGGCATTATCTAGTTGGGCGATCGCTTGTCCTGCCGAAACGCGATCGCCGATATCCACATTCAAATTTAGCAGTCTTCCTTCCAATCGCGATCGCACGGATACTTCCCGAATCGGGGAAGTTGTTCCGGCATACTCTACTTCTGTTGCCAGAGAACCATTGCGCGCGATCGCCACATCCACGGCTACCGGACGATTGGCGGGTTGTGTTTGGGCTTGTACGGCATCTTGGGGATTTTCCTCAATCGCTCTACAGCCAATACCTGCGGCTGACAAACCAGCGATCGTCACCAGCATCCAAATTCCTTTCATCTCAAACCTCCAGGAGACCCCCACCAAATCTGTACTCAGATTGGTGGCGGGAGGAATGGAGGGTTAATTGTGAAACGTCCTCTGAGTGAATTTGTGCGTGAGCATCGAAATTGATGAGGACAGTTGAGCAATTGACAAATCTTTTATTGTGCATAGGAGTAACCGTCTTTTGCGTGAATGCGCTTACAAAACTTGTGCGATATTCCTTGAACTAATCCGGTTTTAGTAGAAATATTGAAACTACCTGACGAACGAATAGCGACTTTGCCAACATAAATACCAACCTTTTTACCAGTGGTAACAACTGCTTTTACAATGTCGCCAGTTTGAAAATCAAAGTGTATTTTTTCTCTTGGTACATGACGACTAGGGAAGCCGAATTTATCTGTACGACATGATTGCCTTGAACCGTGTCCGTATCGTGTATAGTTTCCACCAATCAAGTAAAAAAGGATCGTAACTAAAATGTATAAAATTCTCCAAGCTACTTGCAATAATGGCAATCTGGTGTTTGATGAAAAATTGAGCAATGAATGGGAAGGCAAAAGTTTTCAAGTAATTGTTTTTGAAACCGATGAAATTGAAGTTAATAAGAAACGGTTTTTTGATTTTGTAGATCGGTACTCTTTCACTCTCCCCGATGACTATCAATTTAATAGAGAGGAAAGAAGCCAGTTAGCGCAACAAGAGTAAACCTGTTTGCAGCAAACCCACCACTAAACCTAAAACACCTCCTAGGTTGACAATGGCTTGCAATTCACTTTTGACAATCCCTTGAATTGCCGCTTCTAAATCAGCGGGAGAAGTGGCTTTCACTCTATCGATAATTACTTGATCGATGGATAAAATGGGAATGACTTTGGCAACGATTTTTTCTAAATCTTGTTCCAAATAGCGTTCTAAAACCAAAGCTAATTCTTGACTAACTACCTCTAGGGAGGCGCTGACGACGGCAGAATTTCGCAGGCGAGCCAGAATTAATTTAGAAACATCTTCCCAATCAACGGATTTACTTAATCCTTGGATTAAATCAGTGCCTTTCTCTTGAATATAGAGCCGAACTGTTTCCCGCGTGGTTTTTCGCAATTGGCGCACGGTAGAAACTGGTAGGTTTTGCAGAGAAATGTTTTGCAGAAGTTCCTGCAAGCGATCGCCTATTTTTAAAGCTACAATTAATTCCTCTAGTCTGGCATTGCTGGCTTCTTTTTCATCTAGACAAAAGGCTCGCAATCGAGTTAAAGTATTTTGCAATCCAAATAAGTTGGCAACTACCCAATATGTACCGCTACTTTTGGCTCGGAAACCTTCATCAATCACTTTGATATTCCGATCTGTCAGGAAATCAACGATTCCTTGCCGTAAGATATCCGGTTGTAAAATTACTTGTAAAATCCAATCAGATAGTTTTTTCGCTTGATCTTCATTCAGTTGAATTTCTAGGAGTAAATTATCAAAAATTTGGTTGATTTGCACTTCCAGAAAATCTTCGCGCCGCGCCCAAATCTTTAAAATCCGGGGAAAAGCTTGCCCCAATAAATCTCGCAAAATCCCGGCAATTAATTGGGCAGTTTTCTGTTCGCTTTCTTCTTTGACTTGCTCTAAGGATACTCGTAATAACCAATGAATGGCTCCTTGTACCCGCTCCGTTTTTAGCAGTCGGCGAGCTAGATTTTGGAGTTCTTCTGGTGTCAGCAGCGAACCCATGATACTATCAGAAATCCGTTGGGCGAGCCTTTCTTGATTGCTGGGAATTAATCCTGGGGTAAAAGGCAGATGATATTTGCCAATGTAAACCGCTTTATAGGGGCGAAATAACATTTTAATGGCAATATCATTAGTGAAATAGCCAATAATTGCCCCTAAAATGGGGGGACTGATGTAGAGCCAGTAAGTAGATAAATCCAAATTGGTAATGGGGAATAGTGAGATTTTTAAAGATTGTCCGCTGCGTCAGGTGTTAAAATATGTAGGGACGAATGGTATTCCATTGCTGTCAACTTAAGCCTGAAACTTTTGCCCCATAAGAGATCCCCCCTAACCCCCCTTCAAAAGGGGGGAACCGGAAAACCGGAAATATTCTTAAAGTTCCCATTAAAAAGAGGGGAGCCAGAAATATTCTTAAAGTCCCCCTTTTTAAGGGGGATTTAGGGGGATCTAGACTTAGAAAGGTAGCCATAAAAGCCAATTCGGACAAGACTTTAAGCTTAAGTTGACACCAATGATAGCATTAGCCCCTACATACAGATCGCTCTAGGACTTCCGAGGTAGAATCAGCATAAACTATTTCCACCGTCTGGAAATCTTGATAAATTTGGTATCATTACCCAATTATAGCTGTTATTAATTCTCTGTTCTAGGGCTGGTTGAGAGTCTATGGGAAAAATCCAATTGTATATTGCTTCTAGCTTGGATGGCTATATTGCCAGAGACTCTGGGGAAGTGGATTGGTTGTTTAGCGATCGAGATTATGGCTATACGGAGTTTCTTGCCCAAATTGATACGGTTTTAATGGGGAATAAAACCTATCAGCAACTTTTGGGGTTTGGCGAATATCCCTATTCCGGGAAAACTGCCTTTGTTTTTTCAAGAACTCTGGCAGGGCAAAAAGATGAGCGAGTAGAATTTATCGGTGGCGAACTTCAGGATTTTGTCCAGGGTTTGCAGAAAACTAGCACGGGGAATATTTGGCTAGTGGGCGGCTCGGAAATAATTTATGCTTTTCTGAAACATGGTTTGGTTGATGAGTTTATTCTCTCAGTTCATCCAGTGATTCTCGGCAGTGGCATTCCCCTGATTGTTCGCGATCGCACTCTATTTACTACATTAGAATTGCAGGATGTCAAAACCTACAAGACTGGATTGGTGCAATTATCTTACCGCAAAATTTAACCTTGACTGGGATCGATGGGGACTTTAATCACTTGCCGCTGTAACATTTCTTGAAAAACTTGCTCTAAATCTTTTAAGGGACGGCGATCGCTCAATAATAAATCAAAGGGAATACTCCCACTTGCCAGCAATGCCAAAGCATTTTGGACGTAGGTGGGTGTGTTGTGAAAAACACCTTTCAAAGTCAATTCGCTGTAATGTAACTGTTCCGTATTGACGGTAATTGTGGTATCCTTGGGACAACCGCCAAAGAGATTTACTGTAGCTCCAGGACGAGCGCAGGCGATCGCCATTTCCCAAACCGTCGGCACTCCTGTAGCTTCCACCACAATATCTGCTCCCCAACCGGAAGTTAATTGCCGCACTGTGCCAGGAATATCGGTTAATTGCCGATAATTAAAAGTTTTGGCGGCTCCCAACTGTTCCCCGACTTGCAACCTTTGATCCTGTCCACCAAATAAATATACTTCCTGGGATTGCTGTGCCAAAACTGCCACAAACATCAACCCAATTGCCCCATCGCCGATGATGACAACGCTATTTCCCGGTTGAAAATTGGAACGAGCAATCCCGTGTAGCACGCAAGCTAAAGGCTCCGTCATCGCGGCTAATTCCTCTGTCAACCCATCGGGAACTCGCCATAAATTTCGTTCCACAATCGCAGCGGGAATTTTGACAAATTCGGCAAATGTGCCATTATTCCAAGTTAAATGGGGACAAAGGGAATATTCTTGCCGTTGACAAAAGAAACATTTCATGCAGGGGGCGGAATTATTGGCGACAACGCGATCGCCTATTTGCCAACCGCTGACTCCAGTTCCCACTGCGGCAATTTTCCCACAAACTTCATGTCCAAACAAAGTTGGTAGTTGCAACATTTTGGCATGACCGCCGCGCCGCCACACCTTCAAATCTGTACCGCAAGTCGTAGCTGCTGCCACTTGCAGCACCACTTCGCCTGCTCCCGGTGTAGGATCGGCAACGGTTTCCAAGCGCAAATCTTCTCGTCCGTAGAGTAATGCTGCTAGCAATGAAATACCCCTAACCGTCCCTTCCCATTGATTGTATAGTATATAGCGGTTCTCAAATCCATAAAATGAGATACAGTGACGTACTCCTACACTTCCCTATCGGGTAAGTGTAGGCTTCTCCTCCGAGATTTCCCGGATTCGCGTTTTATAGTGAGGCGAACGCCCAACCCCACTTTTTTAATTAGGATTCCAGAGTTAAGGTCGCGAGGCATTGACACACCACAAGAGCAATCATGCCATCTGTCACTCAATTCTTTCGGAACTCTATTGAGGCATATTGCACAATGTTGAGATGTTCCAGCTGGGTTAACTTTAATAACTAACCGCCCAGCCCTTGCAGCCTTGTACGGCAAGATTTCATTCAAGAACCCAGCTATCCCAGCATCAGCAAAACTTTTGTTCAATCCCGACTTAGCCGATTGACCATTAGGCAAAAACTTCCCCTCGTTATCCTGTTTAGGTTTATTACGTTTCGCCAGATTAGAAACTTTGAGGTCTTCCACAAAGACAACCTCAGCTTTATCTACTAATTCACCCGCCAACTCAAAATGCCATTGCTGGCGCTGTCTGGCTATCTGTTGATGCAACTTAGCGATGCGCTCATTAAGTTTGCGTCGGG
The DNA here is from genome assembly GCA_936920195.1 of uncultured cyanobacterium. Classification (GTDB taxonomy): domain Bacteria; phylum Cyanobacteriota; class Cyanobacteriia; order Cyanobacteriales; family FACHB-T130; genus CAKZHE01. Next base: position 12,819 of record CAKZHE010000061.1, read on the forward strand.
CTGTAGATCCCTTCTTCCTTGCCTCCCGCTTGGCTTGGAGTTTAGACAGTTTTTCTTCGGCTTGTCGGTAAAACTTAGGCGGTTTTACCATTGTGCCATCAGAGCAAGCTACAAAATATTCCAAGCCCGCATCAACACCGATACTGTTAGCTTCAGTGGGCTTCTTGTCAATAACGGGGCTGTCAGGAACAGAAACATCTTCTAGAGTTAAACTGACATACCAACCATCCGCTTTTTGAGTAACTAGCGCCCGTTTGAGGGTGAACCCATCTGGGATAGGGCGATGTTGAATCAACTTGATTTTTCCTAGCTTAGGAAGCTCAATTCGATTTCCTTGGATGCAATCAGGCTTGACTCGTTGATAAGCAAAAGTGCGATAACGATTCTTGTTTTTAAAGCGAGGTTTGCCGCTACGCTTGCCGTTACTATCTCCTTTAATGAACCGAGTCAAGGCTAAGTCTACCCGTTTCACCATATCTTGCAAGACATCGGCATGGATATCCTTGTACCAATCTCGCTCTGCTTTGAGGGATACCAAAGATCGCTTTTGTCCGTAATATTCTGGTTGTTCCCGTGGTTCAGCAATACTGCAAACCAATGGACAAGCATTAATGGGGCAGCGATTAAACTCCCACCAGTCAAACCTATCTGCCAACAAATAGTTGTATTGATGACGCAGCATATCGAGCCACTTGCTCATGCGACATCTTTGGTCATGTGTTGGTAGTAGTTTGAATTGGTAGGCTAGTTTCATGTCATAATTGTACTGCACAAAAGAAATTGTCAAAGAGAGGGTTATCGAACCCCCTCTTTGACCCGCATTCCTCTCACATCTCACCCGACAGGGGAGTGTGAGAGGAATGCGGCTTTAGCTGATCGGCGCAAAACAGATTTTTACAATTAATGACACAACCAAAAACTTGGAGCCAGCGGTTTGAATCAGCACTAGATCCCGCGATCGCTCGCTTTAATGCCAGTATTAGCTTTGATATTGAACTAATTGAGTTTGACATTACCGGATCGGTGGCTCATGCCAAAATGCTGGCGCATACGGGGATCATCTCGGCAGCCGAAGGTGAGCAATTGGTGGCGGGATTAGAACAAATTCGTCAGGAGTACCGCGACGGCAACTTTAATCCGGGGGTTGATGCCGAAGATGTCCATTTTGCCGTGGAAAGACGGCTGACAGAGATTGCTGGCGATGTCGGTAAAAAACTTCATACCGCGCGATCGCGTAACGATCAAGTTGGCACAGATACCCGCCTCTACCTGCGGGAAAAAATCACCGAAATTCGGCAGCATCTGCGGGAATTTCAAACTGTACTTTTGGACTTAGCTCAAGTCCATGTAGAAACCCCCATTCCCGGCTATACGCACCTACAACGCGCTCAACCCATCAGCCTTGCCCATCACCTGCTCGCCTATTTTCAGATGGCACAAAGAGATTGGGAGCGGCTCGGAGAGATTTATCAGCGGGTGAATATTTCCCCCTTGGGTTGCGGAGCCTTAGCGGGAACCACTTTTCCCATCGATCGCCACTATACGGCAGAATTGTTAGGGTTTGCTCGCCCCTACAGCAATAGTTTGGATGGAGTCAGCGATCGCGACTTTGCCATTGAATTTTTGGCAGCGGCTAGTCTGATTATGGTGCATCTCAGCCGTCTTTCGGAAGAAATTATTCTTTGGGCATCCCAAGAATTTAGTTTTATCTCCCTGAAAGATAGTTGTGCCACGGGTTCTAGCATTATGCCCCAGAAAAAGAACCCCGATGTTCCCGAATTGGTGCGGGGGAAATCCGGGCGAGTATTTGGGCATTTGCAAGCCATGTTAGTGCTTTTGAAGGGATTGCCCCTGGCCTACAATAAGGACTTGCAAGAAGATAAAGAAGCCCTGTTTGATACTGTCAAAACCGTGAAAGCCTGTTTGGAAGCCACCAGCATCCTCTTGCGAGACGGTTTAGAATTCCGCACCGCCAGACTCACCGCCGCCGTTGCCGAAGACTTTTCCAACGCCACCGACGTAGCCGACTATTTGGCAGCTAAAGGCGTACCCTTCCGAGAAGCTTATAACTTGGTAGGAAAAGTGGTGAAAACCTCTTTAGCCGCTGGCAAATTGTTGAAAGACTTAACCCTCGCCGAATGGCAAGAACTCCATCCTGCCTTTGCTGAAGATATATACCAAGCGATCGCCCCTCGGCAAGTGATTGCGGCTCGCAACAGTTATGGCGGTACTGGTTTCGAGCAAGTTCGGCAAGCGATTCAAACCGCTCAAATTCAACTTCAACAGAACTAGCGGATAGACCGTGTAGCTACAATTTGTTAATATTGCCAGGTGCGATCGCCTATCCCTCAAGTTATCCTCAGAAATGGGGGCGATCGCTCTTTTGAATTCAAAATTCAAAATTATCAATTCAAAATTAAAGACAATTTCATTTCCTATGGCAGCAATTGAATTAGTTTTGGTGAGCGGACTAGCGGCGATTGCTGGGTGGTTATTCTACCACATTCTGCAACAGCGCCAGCAACAAACTCAGTTAGAAAGAGCTTTTTATAAACTGCTAGAATCTCAAAATGGTTGCATTTCCCTGATTCAACTAGCCGCTGCTGCTAGAGTTAACGGACAATTGGCGAAGGAGTATTTAGAAGAACAAGCAATCATGTTTGAAGCTACTACCGAAGTCGATCTTGATAACGGCACTTTTTATCGGTTTCCTAAACTGCGATCGCCATCCAAAAGCCATCTCAATTAAAATTGCAAGGGTTTTCCGGACTAATAGCTAAGGTAAATATTTTTGGACTGTCGCTGTGGGAATGCCCCAACTGAGAGCTTCCATTTGGCGAAATTGTTCAATGGAGGGTAAAGTACCATCAGCTAATTTAAATACGCTAATTCCCTGTAAAGGATATTTCAACCGTCCATTGATGCCCACTAATTGACCATATTGATTTAAAATTGGTCCACCACTCATGCCCTGATCGATATCGTTGGTATAGCCTAATTGATAGCCGCTGGCTAGAGATAAAGATAATTTCATCTTCACTTCTCCGGCGGTTAATTTAAAGGCTTGCCAACCCAATTCGCGAGTATTTTCGATTCTTTCGGGATTAACTAATCGCCAATTGGGAAATCCGGCGGCATAAAGGCGATCGCCTGGTTGTAAAATTTCCGAATTCCCCCATTGTACCACTTGATAACTATTCGGACTACTAAATTCCACTAAGGCCAGATCTAAATCGCCAAAATTCACTTGGCAAAGCCATTTAGCACTATGTTTTTGTTCATCTGTCGTCAGAATATGATACTCGATATTTTTAGAATTTAGACATTTTTGATGTTCGCCACTGGTGTCAACCACATGGCGATTGGTTAATACTGTATATGTCTCGGCTTTTTTGGCAATAATTACACCAGAACCTGCCAAATTTTCTCCTAACACTCTGACTGTGACTTGGTTGGCAATTTCAGAACTTGTTATTTCTGGTTGGGCAGAATTGACAGCCATTCGATCTAATCTGCTGGCGGATAGGGGTTGCCCAACCGCTAGCAGAAGTGCGATCGCCACATAAAACCAAAAGCGATAAAGATTTTTCACAACTCTTAAATTGCAGAGACTTTTTAGACTTTTTGGATGAATTGACGACCTAGTAAACCCTGGGGACGTACTAACAGCATAACAAATAAGATTCCAAAAGCGATCGCATCTCTATATGCCGAAAATTCTCCCGGCACAAAAGCTTCAATTATCCCAATTACTAATCCCCCTAGCACTGCGCCGGGAATACTCCCCAATCCTCCCAACACAATCACCGCTAAACCCTTCAGTCCAAAAGCAATGCCAAAATATGGACCAGCAATCCCCACGCTAGAACCAACTAAAGTGCCTGCCAATCCCGCCAAGAAACTGCTAATAAAAAAGGTTAGAACAATAAATCCATCAGTATTAATTCCTAGTAAACTTGCTGTTACTGGGTCTTCTGCCACCGCTTTCATCGCTTTCCCAAATTTGGTAAAATTGATAAAATAAGTTAAAATTCCCAAAACAAAGATGGAAACTCCAAAAATTGCCACCTGCACGGTACGGATGGGAATTGGTTTTTCGATGGAGCCAAAGTTAATCGCAGCGGGTAAATTTCCATAAGTATTAGCGGGAAACGGGTAATTTTCTGCCCCCACTAAATACTGAATGAGGTTCACAATAATAAAAGCTACGCCCAAACTAGAAACCACTGTCAGCAGAGATTCTGCTCCTTGGCGACGCAAAGGACGAAAGGCGAGCCGTTCAATTGCCACTCCCACTAAACCAGTTAGAATGCTGCTGAACAATAGCGCCCAAAAAAAGGGTAATTGTATGGGGATTTTGGCATTAGCGAGCAAACCATTAAAACCAAAAGCTTCTCCCATCAAAGCATAGGTAAAATAGGCTCCAAGGGTAAACATTGCACCGTGGGCGAAGTTAATAATTCCCAAAATTGAAAATATCAGAGTGTATCCCAAGGCAAAAATGGCATAGACACTCCCGACTGACAAGCCGTTGAGAAATTGTTGGAGAAAGAAGGTGATGAAGTCCAAGGCAAGAATTAAAGAGGTACAGTTAAATAGTAGGGGCAAGTTTGCGAGAAGTTATCGTCAACAGGACTTACGCATTTACTCCGTATATAGCGTTGATGGTGCGTTACGCTGCGCTAACACACCCTACTGATAGAGGCATTGCGTAAGTCCTGGTCAATTTCTATTCAAAATATCATTAAATTACCCCACAAGGCGCTATAGTTGTTTAACTAAAACGGCTGAAAGCCTTGCGAAATGTACATTTGTGTTAAGCCGATAATGAGATTTGAACTCACGACCGCTCGATTACGAATCGAGTGCTCTACCACTGAGCTATATCGGCGCTGGATTCCTATAATAGCAAAAAGCTGGTGGTTAGATCAAGGATTGCAGATCTTTGGTGGTGGAGTTGTGGAGGGAGTCACGCTCGCACGATCGCCTCCATAACCAACTCTATTTTACTGGTAAGGCATCTTTAGCCGAAACCCCTTCCCCTTGCGCTCCAAAGTACCACAGAACCGCTACTGCTTCGGCACGGGAAACAGATTTTTTCGGTTGAAACAAAGTGGTGTAGCCCAACACCCGCCGGATATTGGCTAAATCCCCATTTTGAAAATCTGCTAAAACCGCTCGCAATGCCTTCGGATCAATCTTGCTGGCATCTTGAAATCCCCAGGTTTGCTTCACGGCATCCAGGGAAGCATTAGGTAAGGCTTGACGACTATCTAAAGGCACTTTCCACAGGATCAGATTTTCCCGCGTCAGGGGGGAATCTGGGCGAAAGGCAACATTAGTGCTATCGCCAGTTAAAGGACTAGGAATTAAACCTGCTTCGGCTAATCCCTGAATGGCAGCGAAATCAGGATCGGTTTTTGGAATATCTTGGAAAGCTGGTGGGGAACTTTCGGCGGCTAACCGAATTTGTTTGCCGGGATTGTTGGCATACATTTTATTGTTGGCAGCTACTAACCACCGGACATATTCTCGCCGGGTAATTACTTTACTGGGTTCAAATAAATTGCTAGCAGCAGGATTTTTGGTAGGGGCAAGATTGAGTATGCCCAAAGCTGCCATATCTTGGACATACTGGCGTAATTCCTTGGGAACTTTGTCTAAGTCTTTAAATGTTTGGGGTGTGGTGGATGTAGGGGGGCTAGGTGCAGGGGAAGTTGTAACATTGGGACTGCTGGTAGGGGATGGCATCCCGCTATCGGTCAGATATTCGATCGTAAATTCGGTAATATTTTTGGGGGAAGGATTGGCTGCAGGGGAAGTGGAGGGAGTCGGGGAATTTTGGGAGGGGATGGCTTGAGTCGTAACCGTAACTTGTAAATTGTTGCGTTTAGCAACTATGGTATCTGAGGTAGAATTTGGGCTAGAAATTTTCCACCCATTCGATTGCAAAGCTTGTTCGTAAAAGATTTGAACAAAATTACTAGGATCGACAGTTTGCCAGCGGGTGAGTTTTCCGGCGGCTGTCGGTGGACTTGCCGCCGTTGAATCGGTTACGAGTTGGGCTTCTGGATAAAGGGGAATTTCTGAGGGAAAGTCCGTTGGCAGTTCGCGACGGGGTGGACTGGGGGATGACTGAGGAGAGGGGGAAGCGCCCACAACGGCAGGGGAATCTTTTAGCCGAGGATCGGCGGCAAACGAACTTTCTAGCGCCTTGCTGTTGGTACTGTTGGCGCAGGAGGTGAGGGTAAGGAGGCACAAAGCCGCGAAGATGGCAGGATGTTGATTAAGTAACACAGCGATCGCTCGAACAAGTCTTAATCCCTTCTTACGCTAGCGCAGAATGGGCAGACTATTCTGGATTTTCTCTCAATAATTGATAAATGCACCCTTGGCAAATGGATTGAGATTGAGAGAGCAGAGATTTTTTTAACCGGCGATCGCTTTTCCTGGGCGGCGTTTCAGCAATTGGCTACCCGCAAATACTACTCCTAAAGCGACTAATCCCATAGTATTGCCAGATTCTGGTACGGCTGTCAGAGTTCCGGCTAGAGCCAAACCATCATTACCGCATTCTATAAAGATGTTGCTGAAGAATTTACCATCAGGCAACAAGGAACGATCGATTTGAAATCCAATTGTCTGACTGCCCAAAGCAGAAAAGTGACCAAAATCTAGTCCGGCTGCGGCAAGGGCAGATGCGCTGAGGGAGCTAACGTTGCCCACTATCGTACCAGTATTAATCACATTCAGAATCGGAGTGTTGCTGGTAGTAGGGTTACTGCCAACTGTATTGCCGTAGTAATAGTTGTAAACAGATGCGGCGGTTGGTAGATCGGTTCCTTGGGTGTTGCCTTGTCCCCATCCGTAATCGTAATACTGTTTCAAACTACCGTAGCCGTGGTTATCTGTGGTGACGCTGGTAGCTTGGACGTTTTTATAGACTCCAGTGGTGGCAGCTTTGGAATCGTTAGTACCCGCAAAGCGAACTGCAAATAAACTGTTGCTGTCGCTGGCACTCTTAAAGTCTTTGCCAGTGAAATTAAAGAAAAGATCGCCCCAGCCAATATTGCCATCAGCAGCACCGCTGTTGGCAGTACCTTCTAAAGGCAAACCGCCTGTCAAAGCTACAAAAATACTATCTGATGTTTCTTTGATGGCAAGGCCACGAATATTGTAAACATCGCCGCCGGAACCATCAGTCAAAGAATCAATGCCGTAGTTCCAACCGTTGTACAGTTGGCCTGCGTTTGCTTGCTGTCCGTTGCTTGCCATGAGGCCAAGAGCTAGGGCAGCACTGCTAAATAAGGTGGCAAGTTTAGATGATTTCACGTTCCTAACCCTCAGTTTTGCGTTTAACTTGTCCTGTCTTAGTCATAACAAGAATCGATTAAGTTCTCTGTAAACTTCACCGGAATATTCGTGTTGTTTTGGTAAAGAATTAACTCTGATTTAATTTGTAAATTTTTGATCGTAAAATTGTGAATATTTTGTGAAGTAAATGGGGCGATCGCTATTAGTTATTTTGATGGTAAATTAAGTAACTTTACTGATAAGATTCTCTAGAAATAGAAAAATTTTGTTAAAATAAACTGGTTAAACTGGTTCCCATGCGGGAGCCTAGGAACCGACATCAAAAGGCTCTGCCTCGCTTGGTTTTCATAGAGGCAGAGCCTCTCGATAGGCGTTCCCAGGCAGAGCCTAGGAACGAGTAGAAATTAGCCGGATATTTTTTTATATGGGGAGAAAATTTACAAGACGCAACAATAATGATGGTAGGATTGTGGCAATATATTGCGTAAAATAAACCAATCGGCTTTTTCTCCCCAAATATTAATTAGTTGTATGGCATCTGAGGAAAAAGATTTAACAGGCAACCAGTCTCGCCCATTGGAGAGTATGGTTGAGGGAACTGTTCAAACCCCAGCAGTAACTCCCATCCCGGAATCTCCGAAAAAAACTGCTCCCTTGGGAGGCTTTTGGCAGCAAATTCGAGAAAATCTGCAAATATTAGCGATCGCTCTGGTATTAGCCTTGTTGTTGCGGGTATTTATTGCCGAACCCCGTTACATCCCCTCAGAATCCATGCTACCAACTTTGGAAACAGGCGATCGCTTAGTGATCGAGAAAATTTCTTATCGTCTGCACCCGCCAGCAGCTCGCGACATTGTAGTATTCGCACCCCCTCCCCAATTACAAGTTCTCGGTTATGGTAAAGACCAAGCCTTCATTAAGCGGGTAATTGGCCTCTCTGGACAAATGGTAGAAATTCGGAACGGCAAAGTTTATATAGATAGGGAACCCCAACCAGAAAAATATATTGCCGAACCTCCCGATTATCGTTGGGGACCAGAAAAAGTCCCGGAAGGCCAGCTATTTGTCATGGGTGACAATCGGAATAACAGTAATGATTCCCACGTCTGGGGTTTCTTGCCCAAGGAAAATATTATTGGTCGCGCTATTTTCCGCTTTTGGCCTCCCCGTCGCATTGGTTCTGTGAAATAGGGAACAGGGAACAGGGAATAGGGAATAGGGAAGAGGGAACAGGGAAGAGGGAACAGGGAACAGGGAACAGGTAAGAGGTATTCGCGATGAGGGCTGAGGAATCAGTGTTGCTTTTTTGATTTTGCTTTATTTTTTATCTATGCTCTAACATTTATTATTTACTAGTGAATTTGTTATAGGTTACTGGTAACAGGGAACAGGGAATAGGGAATAGGGAATAGGAGAGATAGGAGATAGGGAATTAGGGATTAGACAGCTAAGGGGATTTCGCGATGGCGGCTGAGGAATCGCAGTGCTTGGGCTGAGATTAAAAATATTTGAGGAACATCCTCTACCAGTAAGAGCCAGCGGTCTTCCTGAAATTGTAACTGCCATTTTTCCAATGATGAGAGAGGCAATATCAAATAGGATTGGTCGTGGACTTCATGGCAAGGAAATCCCCATTTTTTCGCCTTTATAAAAACTCTTTGTGAATCAACTACTGGAAAAATTGTCGATTGATTGCTCAGAGGTAAAAAGTTATAATTATTCATAAACAATCTTGGTTTTTTGCAAAAAGTCTGTTTTAAGGATTTATTACCTGTGGTTACAATATAAAATTAGCTTTTGATTGTGAATACTTTGTGAAGGCAGCGATCGCTTTCTAGTCGATGGCAATAATTTCTAAATTTTCCAGAAATTCACAAAGTATTCACTTTTTTAGCTCATAGTAGCTATTATCAAAGCCGAAAGCCGCGAAGCAAGTCGTTTTAGTCACTTCGTCACCGTTGTGCAAAATACTTGCTTCGTTTATTTTTTGGGCGAGCTATTGCCTGTAGAGACGTTCCGGTGGAACGTCTCCAGGACTGACGCTAAAACCATCTTTGACATACTCACCGTCCTAAAGGAGCGGTGATTCTTGACAGTTCACTGATCAGTTTTATTATTAAGTTCTGTAACAATTTCTGGCGGGGTGAGGGGTAACGCCCCTCAATGAGGTATATTAGTTTTAGTAGATGCACCCTGATAAATCGACGCCCTCAATTGATGGGCGTTTTTTATTTTTACCAAAAAAACGGGTATAAAGTCCCGTCCTTCTAGGACGGCTTTTTATTAGTATATTTTATCCCGCCTACCCAATGCTGTGACTATTTTCGTGGTAGCTGTTCACGTTGCGAGTTTTTGAGCAATGTTTTTCATGCAATAACCGTGTACGATCCCAGGGCTGTTTCACGCTAACGTTCAATCGGGGAAAGAAGAGGCGATCGCTATCTATCAAGTAAACTAGAAAACGATCGCCAGTTTTTTAATCAATCCACTCGCTACTTTGAATAGGCTTGACAGCTTTGCTATATTTGCCCGTCCACAGGACCCCAAAACCAGTTGCCCACAGCACCGGGTTCCTTTTCAGTTAGAAATTCTCTCTTAGCAGAAACAAACTCTTGTTTAGAGAGGATGCCGTCCTGATCGGTATCAAGCTTGGAGAAGACAAAAGCTGATTTTTCAGCATCTAGGTCAAACACACTGAAGAATAGACTATGCTCTTGTTGTGATATATGACCATCACTGTCTAAATCAACCATGTCAAACAAAGTCTCTATTAAAGGGTCGTTGTAATCTGGATTTGAAACCCCTTTCTCCATGCCCTGACAAAATTCTTCGGGACTTACCTTACCATCACCATCCAAATCCGCTGTAGACCAAAAATTCTCCCAAATATAAAGCCACTTAAACAACAAATCTTTGTGAATCTCTGAACCAAGCTCTGCACTACGGATGTTGGCGAACCTCTCTGCAAAAATCTCAACATCTTCTTTCGCAATGAAGCCTGAATTATCAGCATCCAGACAGTAAAAGTGATGCAGTAACTTTTTTCTATGATATTCGCTTAACAATGCTTTTCCCCATTGCTGACCAAACATACCTAAATTACCACATCTTGTGTAATCGCCTGGACATGACATCAGCCCAATCTTCGACAAGACTAACTAGGTGCTGCGGAGAATCTCCCAAGCACTAACATCAATAGCTAATTTTTGACCTAAGCGCAGCAAGGAACGTAAATGATGGAGATCCCAACTAGCCCAACCGACTAAAGGCGATGACGTGGTTGCCGTAGCTGGTAGGGAGGTAATTTGACTGGAGAGGTGGCTGAAATATAACTCCTGAGCGCGGTCTAAGGATAAACTGAGGTGGAGCTTTGACCCTAAATCGATCATGCGATGAATACATTGAATGTCTGCAACCAAAGAGGTAGATTTACCTTCGTCGAGTAATTGCCAGAGCGATCGCCAGATCAAACGCTCTAAAGTAGGTTTAGCATCGGGAATCTTTAACTGACAGCGCATTCGGTCGGATTCAGTGGCGATCGCATCTAAATCTGTTAAATTTTTTAACTGTGAGGGGGTAGAGATTTCCCCTGATTCACTAAAATCCTGTTCCAAAGCTCGCAACTTGGTTTGTACCTGGTGGGATAACGCCACCTCCGCCGCTACCTGTAACTCCGGCGGTACGGGCAACTCATCCCGATGGAACGCCATCAACACCCCATAATTATCTCGATAAACCTGGGTATATAACTGATCCAATCGAGTTAAATTTTCTTGACTGAGCAGCCGGACAATCCGATGTCGTTCCTCGGCAAACAAATTCTGCAAGCTAAAAGTGGAAGTGCCAAACAATTCCACCATCGCTAAGATGGCATTGGCGGCACTAGCATATTGCAATGCCTCAAATAATTGTTCCTTCAGATGAGTATAGGGGCGACGACCAGCAAAGGGTTGCAGACAGCAGTGGAAATCCCAACCGCCTAAGTGCAGCACCGCAAAGACAAAATTGGCACTTTCCCGCGTAATCAGGGAAACTAACTCTATCTGTCCCACAGACAGGGTGAGGGAGCCTATCCGTTGTAATTGATAATCAATCTGATTTGCTTCATAACAATAGATGCGCTGCTGACTGCTATAGGGCGTAAATAAAGAGCTAATCCCGTAGTGTGCCGCCACTTGGGGCAGATTAATTTGGGCAGTCATCACCAGTTGGCGATAGACTTCTGCCCCATTTTGGAATTCCTCTACATTGCTGGGGGCAAAAGATAAATGCTGAATAAAAGCCGCTTCTAACTGAATGCCAGAAATATCTCCGGCGAGTTCTAGCGCTCTGGCAGCATAGCGCAAAATCTGCACCCCTTCGGGACGGGACAATTCCTCAAAGAACCAACCACAACTGGTAAACATTAACAAGGCGTGGCGCTGCATTTCTAGCAACCGCAAAGCATCGGTTTTTTCTTCCGCTGTGAGAGGATGGGATTGCTGGCGGACTAAAAATTCTTCTAAATTACCAGGAGAACGGTCAAGAATAACTTGAATATATTCATCTCGCGCTTGCCAAGGGTCAGAAAATAACTCCTGCGATCGCTCTGTATAAATGGGCAGCAATTGATCGCGCAACCAGTTTAAACTATCTCGCAGCGGTCGCCGCCATTTTTGATGCCAGCCGCCACCCCCACCACAACCGCAATCATCTTGCCAGCGATTGACTCCGTGGGAACAACTCCAAGCGGTGACAGGTTTCAGTTCTACTTCCCAAGTGGGGGGACAAAGGCTGAGATAATGGGCAAAGTTGGTGACAGTCCAACCCCGCTGAGGAAATTCACCAGTAAAAGCGTAGGCAAGGGATTTTTCTGTGCCGCCTTTGTGATGTCCAAAGGTTTCGCCATCGGTAGAAACGGCTAATAATTGACTGGGGCGATGATCTCCGCGAACTGCTTGCCCAATTCTCCCGGCTAAATGTTGGGAGTTGTAGAGGACATCGCTAAAACCCATGTCGCGGGAAATTGGTCCGTCATAAAAGAAGATATCAAGGTAGTCGCTATCGCGATCGCCTCCTGGTAAAAAGCAGCGGTAGGGGCGAGTGGGATCGATTTGTCCACCTCCCACACCATACCAAGATTCTTCCCCTGTTCCTAGGGGGCGACAGCGTTCGGCTTGGGAAGGGGCGAGGACAATGAAGCGAATATTTTCAGCAATGAGGGCAGCAATGGTGGCTCTATCCACTGCCGTTTCTGCTAACCACATCCCCTCTGGCTCTCTGCCAAACCGAGCGCGGAAATCCGCTTTGCCCCAACGGATTTGGGTGTATTTGTCCCGTTGGTTAGCCAGGGGCATAATAATATGATTGTAGACTTGGGCGATCGCATTGCCATGACCGTTGAGGCGATCGCAGCTTTTTTTGTCCGCTTCCAAAATCCGCTGATAAACTTCTAGGTCATAGCGTTCCAGCCATGACATCAGCGTTGCTCCCATATTAAAGCTTAAATATTCGTAGTTATTAACTATATTTACTACCTCGCCCCGGTCATTAAAAATTCTGGCGAAGGCATTAGGACGATAGCATTCTGCATGGATGCGCTCATTCCAATCGTGGAAAGGGGAGGCGCTGGGTTGGCGCTCAATGGCATCTAAATAGGGATTTTCGCGGGGAGGCTGATAAAAGTGTCCGTGAACCGTCACATACACGCCTGTAGCTGTTTCTAAGGGCGTAGTCGCCCCCGCTACTGTGGGGTGGGCAGCATCGGCTTGTAACGCAGGCACATCGGCAGTATAAGTCATCAGAGTTAATCCAAATTTGAATAGAATTGACATACTCCCCTGAGAAAAGGCATGGGGATTCTAAGCTCGAACAGCAATCGCAGGCATTAGCCCGTCTGACATTGTAATTATTGGTAATCAATCCACTGGCAGCTTACACAATTACCGAGCCAGATTACTGAGAATTGAACCTTAATTTCCTCAAAAATCCACCCGAAATTAATCTTTCTCAAAAAAATCCTGGTCATTCCGGTGGGAAAGGAGAGAAAATTGAGAGCGATCGCGACCGGAATCAATCAATTCATCAACTAGCTGGGATCGCCATATATCTAGGAAAATGCCCATATTAGCTCCGGAAAAATCAAGATGGCGATCGCATCGCAATTTTACCACCCACAAAAATTTCACTTTAGCACCATTGCCAAGAAATTTTAACTTTTTCCGCGCCCCCTGGCTAAAGCCAATTTTAACTGGGGGTAATACAGCTTTCCCAGAGTGAATGTTAAAGTCAAATTCAGATAGGACTTGCATCCTCCCCTCCCCACACTCTATTAACGCCTGGGGAGAGTTCAACCTCTGCCAGTTAGATGCAAGTCTGGCTGGTAAGTTGTCTCGCGTGTTTCAGGAATCCCCGTGCCTTTAGGCTGGGAAATGTCAACCTTGTAGTCGTACCCTAAAAGGTATCGGCGAACTTGAAAGATTAACATAAATTTTGATGCTGAACCTGAAGAATGTCTTATCCGTTCTCTTGCTGTTTATTCCCGTTTCCATCGCTGCTCATTTTCTCCATTGGGGAGAAGCAGTAGTTTTTATCACCGCTTGCTTAGGAATTATTCCCCTAGCCGCTTGGATGGGAACCGCCACTGAAGAAATTGCCGTTGTCCTTGGGCCTTCCCTCGGTGGTTTATTAAATGCCACCTTTGGCAACGCCACCGAATTAATTATTGCCCTAGTTGCCCTCAAAGCCGGATTAGTTGGAGTTGTCAAAGCCAGCATTACCGGATCGATTATTAGTAACTTACTCTTAGTCATGGGTTTTTCCATGTTATTAGGAGGTTTGCGTTACAAAGAACAAGAATTTCAACCAGTGATAGCGCGGGTAAATGCTTCTTCGATGAACCTGGCGGTGATTGCTATTTTAGTCCCAACGGCAGTTAATTATACTTCTTCTGGGATTGATGAAGTGACCATTCAAAGACTTTCGGCTGGAGTCGCCATCGTCTTAATTTTGGTTTACGGATTAACCCTTTTATTCTCCATGAAAACCCATACCTATCTCTACGATGTGGGTTTGGCAGAGATGGAGCCAGAAGAATTAGCCGAAGCTAATTTAGCCCCAGATGAAGGTGGAAAAAAAGTTAATCTACCTCTATGGATTGGGGTGCTATTACTGGCAACTTTAGCCGTAGCCGTGGAATCGGAGTTGTTAGTTGATTCTCTGGAAGTGGCAACTTCTCAACTAGGATTAACCGCCCTATTTACTGGGGTAATTCTCGTGCCGATTATTGGTAATGCGGCGGAACACGCCACGGCAGTTACAGTGGCAATGAAAAATAAAATGGATTTGTCCGTTTCTGTGGCAGTGGGTTCCAGCTTGCAAATTGCCCTATTTGTAGCTCCGGTTTTAGTATTAGCTGGTTGGGTAATGGGACAACCAATGGATTTAAATTTCAATCCTTTTGAATTAGTGGCTGTCTCTGTTTCCGTATTGATTGCTAATTCGATTAGTTCTGATGGCAGTTCCAACTGGTTAGAAGGAACATTATTGCTAGCCGCATATACAGTTTTGGGGTTAGCCTTCTACTTCCATCCCGCGATTCAAGGGATTGGTTAAACAGAACTTACGCGCCTCTATCCGTAGGGTGTGTTAGCGCAGCGTAACGCACCATCAACGCTATATACGGAGTAAATGCGTAAGTCCTGGTTAAATTCAGCTAAAAAGTAGGTTGGGTTGAGCGAGCGTTGGCGTTGGCGTAGCCGCTCTGAAAGAGCTAGCGTGCCGAAGGCGTAACCTAAAAAACCTGATAAATAGCGATCGCACAACCCAACCTACGATTCACTAACACATCGTTACCAGCTAGGAGGAGAAAAGGTTTGGTTCAGATACCATCAGATTATGACAGTCCTTGGAAAGAGGCAATAGATATTTACTTTGAGCCGTTTATGGAATTCTTTTTCCATCAGGCTTATCAGGAAATTGATTGGTCGAGAGGTTACGAATCCTTAGACACAGAATTGCAAGAAATTATTCGAGATGCCGAAACTGGCAGGCGGTTAGCAGACAAATTAGTTAGGGTTTGGCTACTTTCAGGAAAGGAGGCATTGATATTAATTCACATTGAAATTCAAAGCCAAGTGCAGGCTGATTTTGGCAAGCGGATGTATATCTACAACCACCGATTCTTTGACAAATACGACCAAGAAGTAATCAGTTTAGCAGTTTTGGGAGACGAACAAACCTCTTGGCGACCAAGTAGTTATGGGTATAGCCGCTGGGGATTCCAGAGTTCTCTACAATTTCCCATCGTCAAGTTGTTAGACTATCAATCCCAGTGGCAAATGTTGGAATCAAGCCGGAATCCCTTTGCCGTAATTGTCATGGCTCATTTGAGAACCCAAGCAACTAAAGGGGATTCTCAAGCGCGATTGCAGTCGAAGTTGAGTCTAGTGCGCGGATTGTACGAGCAGGGTTATAGTAGAAATGAGATTCTGCAATTGTTCCGGCTAATTGAATGGATGATGGTTTTGCCAAAAGAACTAGAGCAAGATTTTAGAAATGAACTGAGATCCTATCAGGAGGAAAATCGGATGCCATACATTACTGGTTTTGAAATAGATGGAATGGTGAAAGCTACTCGCGAGTCGGTAATTGAGGTTTTGGAAACGCGGTTTGGAGTTGTGCCATCAAGGTTAAGCGATCGCCTGAATTATCTTGATAATTTGACTCAGTTAAAACAGCTTCTCAAACAGTCAATTACTGTAACTTCTGTAGATCAATTTGAGCAAATATTAGCTGAAATTATCGCAGAAAGTTAGTTGTAAATTACTGAGCAATGCACGGAGATTGGTTAATGAAAACTCTGGAGGAAACCAAGCAATGGCTGGTGCTGCATAAGTCAGTTTTGCAGGAAAGTTATCATGTCAGAGAGCTAGGAATTTTTGGCTCCTATCAGGACTTACGCAGACCCTCTACATATAGTGTTTTGTAGGGGCAATCCCCCCGTGGTTGCCCCTATTGCTAGGATAGTTGCGTAAGTCCTGTCCTATGTTCGGAAAGAGCAGACTGAAGCCAGCGATATTGATTTGCTAGTCGAGTTTTCTGAAACACCAAGCTTGTTAAAATTTATCAATTTAGAGAATTATCTCAGCGACAACTTGGGAGTAAAAGTCGATTTGGTTCATAGGGCAGGTGTGAAACCTCGGATTAGAGAGCAAATTTTAGGGGAGGTTGTCTATCTGTGACTAAACGGCAAGTGGAGGACTATTTACAGGATATTATTGAATGGACATGATATGATACCATACTAAAGAGAGATTGGTTGATGAAAACTCTGACAACTTGGCAGTAAAAGTCGATTTGGTCTATAAGGCAGGTGTGAAACATTAGATTGGAGAGCAGATTTTAGGAAAGTTTATCCTGTAGCAAAGTTGGAGAATTGGTATTACTATGCAAATCAAACAATTGAAAATTAAATCTTTTCGAGGCATCAAGGATTTAGCACTAGAATTCAATTCAGAGCAACCTAATTTACTCATCGGTGTTAATGGTTCTGGCAAATCGAGTATCCTTGATTGCCTTGCGATTCTCTTGTCTCATTTTACTGAACCAATTCGCAATCCAGATTCTTCAGGGGATTTTTTTGGTGAAGAGGATATCAATAATGAAAATAAAGATGGTATTGCTAGTGCTGAAATAATAGCTAATATTGGCGATTGGGCGAAGCCCAGCGCTAAGAGCGATCGCGAAATCAAATGGAGTTTAACAAAAACTCGCGAAGGGAATAATAACGATTTGGCAGCAATATCTGATGTTGTCGATAATACAAAAAATAAAATAATAGAAGATGCTGATTTTGCACTTCCTATAATTACCCACTATACGGTTAATCGTGTAGTTAGAGATATACCTTTGAGAGTTCGCAAAAAGAATTTGTTTGAAACGAAAGATGCTTATTATAAATCTCTAGCAAGAGGAGGAATAAGTTTCGGGGACTTTTTTGAGTGGTTTAGAAATCAAGAAGATATAGAAAATGAAGAGAGAAGCAATCTATTCCTCAAATCTTTAAACGAACTTGTCGCAGTAATGGTGGAAAAGTTCTTAAAGGAGCAGAATTTACATCATAAATTGTCTCAGCATTCTAGCAATGAAGGCTCTACAGAATTTGAGAGCGATATAATCAATATTTTAAAACAGTCTGATAACCCAAATGAAAATTTTCAATCAACCCCAAAATTATTTTATAATTACCAATTAGAAGCAGTCAGAAAAGCAATTGGTTCAATATTAGATGGCTTTTCTAACTTGCGGGTTCAACGCAGACCGCTAAAAATGATTGTGGAAAAGCAAGGTAAAAAACTTTATATTAATCAACTATCGGATGGGGAAAAATGCCTGCTAGCAATGGTGGGAGATCTCGCTAGAAGGCTGGCAATTGCCAATCCAGGTTTAGAAAATCCGTTGCAAGGTAGTGGCGTGGTTTTGATTGACGAAATTGAATTGCACCTGCATCCCCAATGGCAGCGCAACATTATTCTAAGGTTGCAAGAAACTTTTCCCAACTGCCAATTTATTATTACTACTCACTCACCGCAGGTAATTAGTGGCGTAAAATATGTGACTTTGTTGGATGTGACTCCAGAAGGGATTACGGCTGAACAAATCCCATCTTACGGTAAAGATAGCAATCGGGTTCTAGAAACAATTATGGGGACTTCATCACGTCCCCAAAAAATTATGGAAGACTTGCAACAATTATTTGAATTGATTGATCGAGGAAATCTTGATGATGCACGGCAATTAAGAGATCGGATAGCAGAAGAAATGGAAGATCAAGATCCAGAGTTTACTAAGGCAGATTGGTTAATTGAGCGCAAGGAAATTCTCAAACAATGAAGTATATTCAGAAAGGGAGCGAACCGGAAGAGTTTGCTACCTGGAAATCAATCCAGAGAAATGTTGGAGTTAATTGCAATTATAAAAGCTTGCAAAATCCTGAGAAGAATTTAGTACATGAATCATTATTAAGCGAACAAGGTTTGATTTGTTGTTATTGTTGCGATCGCATTAGCAAAAATGGGAGTCATATTGAACACCTAAATGCTCAAAGTGAAAATGATGACGATTCATCCATTGATTATAATAATATGCTAGCTTCCTGCAGAAGTTCTGAGCGCTGGCCTAAGCATTGCGGTAATAAAAAAGGCAAAAATCAAATTGAGATTACGCCATTACAGGTAGATTGTGAAGATTTTTTTGCTTACTCTGTAAGCGGAAAGATAGTGGCGGCAAGTGAGTTGAGTCAACTAGAAGCGGAGAAAGCGATCGCCACAATTGATATTCTTGGATTAAATGACAGAGATCTAGAGCAAAGTCGGAAAAGAGCTTGGGAAGCTTTACAAGGTATTACAGATGAGGAAGCACAGAAAATCGCCCAAGCTTGCCAGCAAAAAAATTCTCAAGGACAATATCGACCTTTTGCTAATGCTGTTTTGTCTTACCTTCAGCAACTTTTTAGGATTCAGGTTTGAAATTATCCTATCCCCGATGCGAGATTCCCGCTTTTGCTATGATAATTTCAGGTAGATTTTAGTTCGGTATCGGCAGTTTGGATTTGCTCCATGATATCAGCGGGAATCCGCTCGATGGCGCGATCGCCGTAACTAATAAAGAAGGTAAATCCAATCCCCCCTAAGCGAAGGCGATCGCGGTCTTTGAGTAGAATTGGTTGACGAACTGGTCTACTATTGACAAAGGAGCCATTGGTGCTTTTAAGATCGACTAAATAAAATCCCTTGCCATCCAAATACCGAATTGCGGCATGATGGCGAGATAAACGGTCATTTTGAGCCGGAATAGCTGAATTGCGATCGCGTCCAATTGTCCAAACTTGCTCTTCCGAAATTAGGATTTGGGTTTTGCCCTCTAAAACATTACTCGCCAAAAAAGCTTGCTTACCCTGGACAATTCCATAAATGCAGCGGGGGACTGATTCCGGGGATAATCTTTCCCCAGCACTTTCCAAGTCTTCAAATAGTGTATCAATACTTTGGCGCAGTTGATTGCGTTCAATAGCGATCGCCGCTTGAGATGCCAGCAAACTAACTATCCTCTGTTCCCAAGCCGAAAACGGCTGTGTCGTCTCCTGGACATTATCAATCGTGACGACAGTATCGGGGCGAATTTTGCGATTGATTAGTTGCAGTACCCCAGTCGTATCGCCCTCGGAGTTCCGCATGGGCAGCAGCAGTACCGAACGAGTTTTATAGGAGATATCCTCATCAAAATTGCGCTCAAACTTGTAGGGAACTCCCGGCGGCAACTGATAAACATCGGCGCAGTTGAGACTTTCCCCGGTGATTGCCACATACCCCGCCAAACTTTCCCGCGTCATGGGCATAGCAAACTCCCGCAGGGACAAATTTGGCTGGGAAGCGTTCTGTGCCACCATAAATAATAGTTTAGATACGCGATCGCTCCGATCGAGTAGGTAGATGCTACCTGCATCGCTCCAAGTCAGTTCTCGGCTCTTGGATAAGATCAGGTTCAGCAATTCCTCTAAATCTTGGCAACTAAAAAGCCCAGTGCCAACAGCTAATAGCTGCTCGATTAGTTTTACCTGTTCATCGGCTGTCTGGGAAAAATCCTGGCTCATATCAATCTCTGGGGCGCTTAGAAGCCGAGTATCTGACAGACCTCGGAGGGGAAAGCAACGGAACTGATTCCAGGGTATCAGGAAAGGATGAAGATAGGGAATAGGGATTTGACTTTTCGGGCTAGAAAAGACTATTTGCTAATTAGTCATTTGAGATTCCTTGTGTTTGGGAGCCTGTAACCCTTGACTGGTATAGATCGCCCGGAAAATTTAAATAGCTAACAGGTTATAAAACATCTTGACAACATCGCTGATAAAATATAACTTATCTATATTCTCCTTGTGGCTCATATTCAGGAATACTATGACTTTTAAAATTCTCAGCTTAGATGGTGGTGGTATGCGTGGAGTTGTATCGGCAACAATTCTAAAGCAGATAGAGGAAATACTGTACAAAAAGAAGGGAAAGAAATTACATGAATATTTCGACTTGATTGCTGGGACATCCACTGGCTCAATTCTGGCGGCGGGAATTGCTTGTCAGAAGGATGCTAAGAGCCTGATCGATCTCTACAAGAAAGAAGGAAAAAATATTTTCCTAGATTCGGTACGTTCCGAGCGAAAATGGCGGTTATTGAGTCGGCTTTTCAGAAGTCGCGGGTTATATCCCAACCAGGATAAAGAACCGGGGTTAGCTGAGGTCTTGCAAAAACAATTGATTTATCCAGGGTTGGGTAAATCTCCGACACTTGAAGATATCCAGCACCCATCTCTCTTGATCCTTGCTTATGACGTTTTATCCCGAAATACAACCTGGTTTGCGAATGATGGCAAGTATGAGAAGAATGGCAAGGAGAAATGGTATTATACACTTCCTCTCTGGAAAATATGCACCGCCTCGGCTTCAGCGCCAACATTTTTCCCTTCTGTCCCACTCTGGCACAATGAACTAGAGGAATATCTTCCGCATATTGATGGTGGGGTAGCGGCTAATAACCCAACTTTGGCGGCGATTGCCCATGCTTTATCGATGAGAATGGCTGATGGAACGATTAGTAAGTTAAATTTACAAGATATTGCTGCTCTCTCCATTGGAACTGGTTCAACAACTCCTCCTTATAAATATCCCGAGATCAGAAATTGGGGACTCCTGGATTGGGTAAAAAATTTACCAAATATTTTCCTGAACCCTGGTGCGGAAAATTCAGAGCGTATTGCTGAGTGCATATTACAAAAGGCAGATATTCAAAATTATCTGCGTTTGGATTTCAGGCTAAATTATCGGTTTGACATAGAAGAAAATAAACTAGTAAAATTAAAACAGCGTTATAATGGATACATTTTTAAAGAGACGAACGAGAAGAAAGAAATCAGCGAAGATATCGACGATCCAAACACTTGTAACGACCTGATCCTGGCAACTAAATGCTATATTAACCATGGAGAAGTTCAATGGAATGTTAATGGTAATAATTCAAATATTACTGTTATTGAGGCAATTGAAAAGTTTATTGAGCTTCACTAAATCGGGTGTCTTTACTTACGATTCACAACTACTGTTTTGATTCCCCTTTGCGTCCTTTGCGCTCCCTTTGCGTCCTTTGCGTTAAAAAAATCGTTGATTGCGATTAGTCACCTTATTGATTTTTCGTTCCCAACAGGAAAATAAAGCATAATATTTGGCAACTCAAAGTGCCACAGGCTTTGAACAAGAGGATTTAGATAGATACCATTAATTCTGGCATTTATCTAAATCCTGTTTTAATTGTTTTCTAATTGGGCGATCGCATCCACTGGCGTGACATTTTCCTGGATGACTGCCATAATTCCCGGTAAATACTCGTCCATGATGGTGACATTAGCATATACTAAGCGCTGCATCAGGGGAAAGCTGAGGCGATCGCCCTGGACATCAATACTGGTTTTATAGAAAATCTCGCCATTCTCGAAATTTAGCTCAAAATTGCCAATCGCCATCCCGGAATTAGCTCTGGTAATAAATTCTGCCACTGCCAGCCGTTTTGATTCCGGGGCGACAATGGGGCAAATTGAATAAAAGACCATTTGCTGATGTTCTTCTCGCACCCAAGCGTAGCATCCCCATTTGCCGTTGTTTCCCTGAAATTTCAAGTGCAAGGCAGACTGTTCTCTGATTTCTGTAAACATCCAACCATCTTTTCGGAAAAAATTGATGATGGTTTCCAACAAAGATTCGCTCAAGATTTTCTCCTTAAAAGCTGGCGATCGTTCAAAAAAAGAACTAAAATAATTAAATAATATGGACTTCGATCAAAATACCGTACCAGACTTACTTTTGCAAGGGCGCTATCGCCTCCAGAAACTGCTGGCGCGAGGGGCAGTTAGCAAAACTTTTTTGGCAGTGGATGAATTGTCATCGCCGCCAATTCCTTGCATAGTTAAACAATTTTGGCTGGGCAATGCCACTGGGGAAGTTTTAGCTAAGGCGCAAGCTTTATTTCAACAAGCGGCTATTTCCTTAACTGAATTAGGCGCACAACCCCAAATTCCGGCTTTATTAGCGGCTTGCGAACAATATGATTGCTTTTACTTGGTGCAGGAGTTTATCGAGGGAACTAATTTAGCCCAAGTGTTAGTGGCGGAAGGCACTTTTAGCGAAGTGCAAATTTGGCAATTGCTGGCGGAGGTGTTGCCAGTGCTGAGTTTTGCCCACCAGCGGCAAGTTCTGCACCGAGATATTAAGCCGGAAAATATCATCCGAGCTACTGGGAGCAACCAGCTAGTATTGGTGGATTGGGGAACTCCACAATTAATGGTAGAAAGTAACGTGGTTCTCTCGCTTAATAGTGGTAGTGCGGAATATACGGCTCCCGAACAAGCTCAGGGAAAAGCAGTGGTTGCGAGCGATCTTTATAGTTTAGGGGTAACTTGCATTCGTTTGCTAACTCAGGTTTCGCCTTTCGATTTGTTCGATGGGGCGGATAATTGTTGGGTGTGGCGGCAATATTTACCGACTCCAGTTAGCGATCGCCTGGCCATAATATTAAATAAATTACTGGAAAATGACCCTACCCGTCGCTATCAATCGGCGGCAGCAGTCCTTATGGCATTACCGCAACGATTGCAAATTCCGATTCCTGCTCCGGTTTCGCCCTGGGAATGTACCCAAGTTCTCACTATCAATGATGGTATCCCAGCTAGTGTTAATGCGGTGGCTTTCAGTCCCAACGGGCAGTTTTTGGTGAGCGGGGGAGATGATAAAATTGTCAGGTTGTGGGATGTCAATGTTGGACGTGCGCTCAGTGCTGTCCAAGAGCATTCCGATGCGATCAATGCGATCGCCTTTAGTCCGGATGGTAAAATGATTGCTAGTGCCAGCAGCGATCGCAGTATCATTCTTTGGGAAATTACCAGTCAACAAACTTTACAGGCAATTGCTACTCTCACCGGACATCAACGCGCTGTTAAATCCTTGAATTTTAGTCCCAATGGGGAATTACTCGCCAGCGGCAGTTGGGATAAAACCATCAAACTGTGGCATCTTCCCCAACAGCGAGAGGTTGCCACCCTAGTTGGACATACTTTACAAGTTACTGCCGTGGCCTTTAGCCCCGATGGAAAATTTTTAGCCAGTGCCAGCTTTGACCGCACCGCTCGCCTGTGGGATCTGCAAGCCCTACAATTGAATCAGGAGAGCGTCTCCGGGGACAACTCTCCCAAAATCAAAACCATTAGAATTTTCTCCGGTCATTTATGGCCTGTATTTGCCGTCGCTTTTAGCCTGGATGGTCAAATTTTAGCAACGGGAGGCGACGACCGCACGGTGCAACTCTGGAATCCCGAAACTGGACAAGCAACCCGGGCGCTTCTAGGTCATTCCTGGTCAGTGGTGGCTCTGGCTTTCAGTCCCGATGGTAAAATCTTGATCAGCAGTAGTTGGGATAAAACCATTAAACTCTGGGAATGGAGTACAGGTCAAGAAATCTGTACTCTCGCGGGACACTCGGACTCCGTATGCGCTGCCAGCGTCATTGCCACCGATGCCAAAGCTTGGGCGATCGCTAGTGCTAGTAAAGACAAGAGTATCCGATTATGGCAACCAGTTCCCAAGCTCTCTTAAAAACTGCCCAATCAAGCGCTACCTGTAAAAGTAACTTCGGGAAACTTCAACTGTGCTTCTGACATTGGACGGCGTTTGCCTTCCTCTTGCCAGTAGTTAATCACTTCAGTTGCTTTGTTCAACAAACCCACTCGGTCAACTTCGGCAATCCAGTGCTTGGCTTCTAGTTCGCTTTTTAATTGTTCCCAAGCATCGTTGCGAGGCCAAAAAAAGTACGATGTTAGGGGGCTAGTACCTTTGCCTACTACTTGGTCAACGGCTAGGGCTACGTTCTCATCCAACCACAGAACTTTTAAAATAAACTTCGACAATTACACCTCCACGGCTATTCCGGGAACGCCAGTCTACAAACAGCTATTATACCATTGACCAGAGCGATCGCACTCCAAAATATTTTTTCTCCCCATGCCAATAGTAATTTTTGATATTGATGGCGTAATTCGGGATGTCAGTAGTTCCTATCTCCGAGCCTTGGCAGATACCGTCGAACACTTTACGGACGGTGCCTATCGTCCCACTACCGCTGATATTGACCAACTGAAATCGGAAGGGATTTGGAATAACGATTGGGAAGGTTCTCAGGAATTGGTTTACCGTTACTTCGAGGCACAAGGCACTGAGCGATCGCAGCTTGCCCTTAACTATAACCAGTTAGTGGCCTTCTTTCAATCTCGGTATCGGGGTACAGATCCCGATAACTGGACAGGGTATATTTGTCAAGAGCAATTACTCGTAGAACCCAGCTATCTAGAACAGCTAAGTACCGCTGGAATTCCTTGGGGGTTTTTCAGTGGAGCCACTCGCGCTTCCGCCACCTACGTTTTAGAAGGCAGATTAGGCTTAAAGCCGCCAGTTTTAATTGCGATGGAAGATGCCCCGGGCAAACCCGATCCCACAGGCTTGCTTACTGCCGTTTGTCAGTTAGAATCAATCTATGGAATTAAAGACTCTGCGCCAGTTATCTATGCCGGAGATACCGTCGCCGATATTTATACCGTCGCGCAAGCCAAAAGAATTGATGCCGAGCGACTTTGGATTAGTGTAGGAATTTTGCCCCCTCACATTCAAGAGAATGAGAAATCAGCGCTCACCTATCAAGCCACTTTGATGGCTGCCGGAGCCGATGCAGTTTTCAGTAATATCCAAGAACTAACAGTCAACCAAATTAAAAAACTGGTGAATTCACCTGCGACTTAAATAAAATTTAGTTTTAAACTAGAAGACAATCGCGATTTAGCTTTTTCCTAAAGCCAGCACCATTCTAAATTCTTTTAGGGCAAGATCGACAGTGACTGAAATCCCTGGCTACGAAATTATTACCGAACTCAGTGCAAGTCCCACCTCGGCTATTTATCGAGGATACCGCCAACGCGATCGCCAACCAGTAATTTTAAAATTTCTTCAAAAAGAGCATCCTGCCAACGAAGAGATCGCTCAGTATCAACACGAATATGAAATCCTGAAAAATCTAGACTTAGAAGGTGTCATTCGAGCCTACGATCTCCAAAAGCATCAGAATTCCCTGGTATTAGTTTTAGAAGACTTTGGCGGAGAATCCTTAAGAAATTTTTGGGGCGATCGCAAGCTAGAAATGAGAGAATTTTTACTAACTAGCCTGCAAATAGTAGAATGTTTAGTCCAACTCCATCGTCAAAATATTATTCACAAAAATATCAACCCTGACAATATTGTGATCAATCCCCAAACTGGCCAGATCAAACTGATAGATTTTGGTTTGGCGATGCAATTAAACAGTCAAATATTAAAAATTGAAAATCCTCATGTTTTAGAAGGTACGCTAGCTTATATCTCTCCCGAACAAACTGGAAAAATTAATCGTTTTCTTGACTACCGAACTGATTTTTACTCCCTGGGAGTGACCTTATATGAAATGCTCGCTCAAAGATTGCCATTTAAAACCACCAATATCACCGAATTAATTCACTGCCATATTGCCAAATCTCCCCTCTCTCCCTATCAAATTAATCCCCTCATTCCTCAACCAGTTTCAGATCTAGTGATGAAACTACTAGAAAAAAATGTGGAAGACAGATATAAAAGTGCTTGGGGAATTAAAGCAGATTTAGTCATTTGTTTAATGCAGTTAGAAGCCAACGATGAAATTGAATGTCTAGTCCCAGGAGAACACGATATTTCTGATAAATTTCAAATCTCCCAAAAATTATATGGCAGAGATCGGGAAATTGAAATACTACTAGCAGCATTTAATCGCGTTCGCGAAGGCAAAAGCGAAATGTTTTTAGTCACAGGTAATCCTGGGGTGGGCAAATCAGCCTTGGTTGAAAAAATTTATAAGCCAGTTAAGCAAAAAAAAGGTTACTTTATTCGGGGAATATCGGATAAATTGAAAGCTAATATTCCTTACATTTCCATAATTCAAGCTTTTCAAAACCTGATTTTACAGTTGCTAGCCGAAAGCGAATCCCAAATTGCTAATTGGCGCAAGCAACTACTGACAGCCTTGGGAAATAATGCTCAAGTTATCATTGATTTAATTCCCGAATTAGAACTGCTAATTGGCAAACAACCTGCCGTAGCAGAACTAACAGCAACAGAATTGCAAAATCGCTTTTATTTAGTCTGGAAAAATTTCATTCATGTCTTTACTAAACCAGAACACCCCCTAGTAATTTTCCTGGATAACTTGCAATGGATAGATCCTGCGTCTATCCATTTAATGCAGTCCCTAATCCTAGCAGATAGCAAATATTTATTATTTATTGGAGCCTATCGAGATGGTGAAATGAATGCCAATATTACCCTAATGTTAGCGCTAGAAAGAATCAAAAATCATTATTTTAATTCTAGCAAAAACTCTGGTCGTAATATCAATGTAATTGCTATTTCAAATTTGCAGCTACTGGATATCAGTCATTTAATTGCTGATACCTTGAGTTGCGATTTCAAAAGAGCTAAAAATCTAGCCGAGTTAATTATTGCTCAAACCAAAGGTAATGCTTTATTTACAAACAAGATTTTGACACAAATTTATAGGGATAAGTTATTAGAGTTTAATTTTGATTCCTATATTTGGCAATGGAATCTTGAAACAATCAAATCTTCCCCTATTGTCAATTTTAATAATGCCACAGAATTAATAGCCCAGAAATTTAACCAACTATCCGAATTAACGCAGAGGACAATTAAATTAGCTGCCTGCCTGGGCAAGCAATTTGATTTAAATACTATATCAACTGTTGCCAATAGAAACGATGAAGAAATTGCTGCCGATCTTTGGCAGGGAATTGAGTTAGGACTAATTGTTCGCGTAGAAAATAGTTACACTGAAGCCAATTTACTGATAAAAGAAATAGCCCATTTGCCGACAGAAACAGTAGGCGATCGCTTAGACAATCAAGAACTTGAACAGAATTATATTTATAAATTTTCGCACAATTTAGTCCACCAAACTATTTATGATTTAATTTCACTCTCCCAAAAATCCACCATTCATCAGCATATCGGTCAATCACTTTGGCAAAAAAATTCCCACGATCAACTATTTGAAATTGTCAATCAATTAAATCTGAGCATCGAATTATCAACAACTTCTCTAGAGCGACACGAGTTGTCTAAAATAAATTTAGCTGCTGGTCAAAAGGCTCAAACTTGGGTGGCGAGAGAAGCGGCTTTTAACTACTTTCAAATAGGGGTCAATTTATTAAGTATCGATAGCTGGCAACAGCACTATGATTTAAGCTTAGAATTATATATAGAAGCAGCCGAAGCCGCATCTATCAAAGGTGATTTTGAGCAGATGGAGAAACTGACAAGTATTGCCTTGTTAAAAACTCAAACTTTACTAGAAAAAGTTAAAATCTATGAAATCAGAATTCAATCATATATCCAGCGACACCAAAAATCAACCGCCATTCAAACAGCTTTGGAAGCATTAAATTTGCTGGGAATCAAGTTGTCTCCACACCCCACTAATTTAGAGATATTTCTGGGCTGGCTAGAAACAAAATTAGCTTTGCACAATAAACAAATTGATGACTTGCTCAATTTGCCAAAAATGTCTGCACCGAATCAATTAGCCGCAATGCGAATTATGTATAGTGTTTGTATGCTGGCGGATAGCACGACGAATAAACTATTTATGCTATTGCAGCTAAAAATGATCGCTTTATCGATCAAATATGGTAACACCGGAATTTCTGCTTTTGTCTATGCTCATTATGGAGTAATGCTCTGCGAATCTTGGAATCAGGTTGAACTAGGATATCAATTTGGTAAACTAGCTTTGATTTTATTGGATGATTTTAATAGTAAAGAACTAAAAAACCGGGTATTTTTGGTAGTCCATACTAGAATCAAACCTTGGCGGCAGCATCTTCGCAAAAGCTTAAATTTTTTCCTAAAAGCCTATCGTCAAGGAATTAAAAGTCTGGATTTTGAAGCCGCAGTTTATGCAATATTTTCTTATTTTTATTCGGCCTACTATATTGGCGAAGAATTAGGATATCTGGAGCAGGAAATAGCTAGATATAACGAGAAAATTAGCAAATTTGAACCAGAAATAATTATTGAATTGAATCGGCTCTATCAACAAGTTACTTTGAATTTGATGGACAAGGGGAAATATCGCTGTCAATTAGTCGGTAAGGATGTCAATGAACAGACGATGTTATTGCATTATCAAGAGACAAACCATCGAGTAGCTATTTATCATTTATATTTTAATAAACTAATTCTCAGCTATTTATTTGAGGAATACGATCGCGCTGTCGAATCGGCGGTATTAGCTGAAAAATATTTAGATAGCGTGACGGGAACAATAGTTTTTTATGGGTTCTTTTTTTACGCTTCCCTTGCTCAATTAGCCAGATGCAATCATGGACAAAAGAATTATCAAAAACGGGCAATAGTGGCTCAAGTCCAAGCGCACCAGCAAAAGCTGAAAATTTGGGCAGAAAATTCGCCGATAAATTATTTACACAAATTCTATTTAGTCGAAGCTGAATTATCTAGCATTCTCAATCAAAATACTAAAGCTATAGATTACTACGATCGCGCCATCGAGTTAGCCAAAGAACATAAATATACTCACGAAGCCGCCCTAGCTAACGAACTGGCAGCTAAATTCTATCTAGCCAAAGGCAATGCTAGACTGGCGCAACCCTATTTGCTCAATGCCCGTTATTGCTATTATCGTTGGGGGGCAATCGCCAAAGTTAACCAGTTGGAAGATAAATATTCTCAACTGCTAGAAACCAAGTTTTTTAGGAATAAGGAATGAAAAAATCAATAACTTGATACACTGGTTCCTAGGCTCTGCCTGGGAACCGATATCGAGAGGCTCTGCCTCGCTTAACAATCATCGAGGCAGAGCCTCTCGGTAGGCATTCCTAGGCAGAGCCTAGGAACGAGTGAAAGTGCGTAAGTCCTGAATAAGTGAAATGCTCCCATATTATTGCAATTTCAGAAATTTCTCTAAGGCGGCAGACATAGCTGGGGGCCAACGGCGAACATTTTTTACCCAATTTAAATTATGATAGCGCGAATCTAACCCAGCCGCTGCTACCCAATTACTTTCCGCTTCACCCCGCTTCCCTGCTACCCATAAAGCTGCTGTCAAGGCGGCACGAACATCAGGAAATTGGGGATATTTGCGAGCTAGAAATTTTAACTTCTGAATTGCTTCTGCTACTTGCCCCGTTTGATAAAGAGCGAGAGCATGATTGGCACGAGCTAAAGCAAAATCAGGGGCTATTTTCACCGCTGCCAGATAGTCAGCGATCGCCCCTTGCCATTCTCCTAAACCAGCTTGAGCATTGCCGCGATTGTTGAAAGCAGCGGCATCTTGGGGATATAATTCTAAAACCTGGTTATAATCGGCGATCGCCTCTGACCATTTGGCCATTCTTTCCCAGGCAATACCGCGATTCAAATAAGGATCGGGGGCATCGGGAGCCAGTACAATAGCTTGATTAAAATCAGCGATCGCTTCCGGCAACTTATTTTCACTCACCCTGATATTACCGCGATTGCTCCACACCGCCGGATTATGGGGAAATTGCTCGATCAACTCCGTCCAATAGTTTTCCGCTCCCGCCAAGTCCCCCTCCCTAGCCGCAGCAAAGGCTTTTTCCGCAAGGCGATCGCCTGCTTGTAACTGTTCTTCGGTAAACTGTGGTAATGTAGGATGATTGGGAATGGCTGTGGCTGGGGAAATATTTACCGATATCCAAACCAGTAATAAAACCAGTAAACTTAAGATTTGCGTCATTTTTGGTCAAAGGGAATAGGGATTAACTCTTCTGTCTCATTGTATCCCCAACCCTGCTTGCGGCGATTTCCCAAGCTGGCTATAAATGCTATATATAAGATTAAACAAACTTCCTAGCGTTTTCTTGGATATTGCGATCGCCATGCAACCAGCCGTTACCTCCAGTCCCTCCCCCACCATCGATGCTCCTAAGCGCGGTTTGCCCGTCACCATCATTACAGGTTTTCTCGGCAGCGGTAAAACCACCCTCCTCAACCACATCCTCACCAATCAACAAGGAGTGAAAACCGCCGTTCTAGTCAATGAATTCGGCGAAATTGGCATTGATAACGAACTAATTATCTCCACTGGTGATGATATGGTGGAGTTAAGCAACGGTTGTATTTGCTGCACCATCAATAATGACTTGGTAAATGCCGTTTACAAAGTTTTAGAGCGGGAAGATAAAATTGATTATTTGGTAGTAGAAACTACAGGTTTAGCTGACCCCATGCCAGTCGCATTGACTTTTATTAGTACCGAACTGCGCGATTTAACTCGTTTAGATTCCATAGTTACCGTCGTCGATGCTGCCAATTATAGTCTAGATTTGTTCAAGAGCGAAGCCGCCTATAGTCAAATTTTATACGGCGATGTTATTCTGCTGAATAAAGCCGATTTAGTAGATGAAGCCGACCTTGATAGTTTAGAACTGAAAATCCGCGATATCAAGGAAGGAGCTAGAATTCTCCGTACCACCAAATCCCAAGTTCCATTACCATTAATTCTCAGCGTAGGATTATTTGAAACTGACCTTTATTACAAATCCGAAGAGAAGGGAAAGCACGAACATCACGACCATCACGACCATCACGACCATCATCACGACCACCACGACCATGAAGATCATGAAAACTGCGATCATGATCGTGGCGTTTGCAATCACGAGCATCACGAACATCACCACCATTCCCATCACTTAGAAAATGATGGTTTTACCTCCGTATCCTTCCAGAGCGAAAAACCGCTAGCTATCAGAAAATTTCAGCACTTCCTAGATAATCAATTGCCTGCCAACGTATTTCGTGCCAAGGGAATTTTGTGGTTTGATGAAAGTCCCAGCCGTCACATTTTCCACCTCTGCGGCAAACGACTTACCATTGATGATGAAGAGTGGAAAGGCGAAAAGAAAAATCAGCTAGTGTTTATTGGTCAAGATTTAGATCGAGAAAAAATCCTAGAGCAATTAAAACAATGTGTTTGTCTTCCTTCTACCTATCGCGCCAAAGGTTTTGGAAAATAAATAAAATGCCTAATTGCAGCACTGGCAATACACGTAGGTTGGGTTGTAACGATAGTGAAAACCCAACATTTATCAGTGGTTTGTTGGGTTTTGCTCTCTAGTAACCCAACCTAAGATTACTGATTAAACTGGTTTAAACTGGTTCCTAGGCTCTGCCTGGGAACCGATATCGAGAGGCTCTGCCTAGGCTGTTGACTTTGCGAGTTTTTGAGCGGTTTTATTCATGCAATAACTGTGTTCGATATTCTCACTACCATTGAACTGGTTTGAACTGGTTCCCAGGCTCTGCCTGGGAAGCGATTCCAGAGGCTCTGCCTCGCGGATGACAAAGCGAGGCAGAGCCTCTCAATGGGCATTCCCAGGCAGAGCCTGGGAACGAGTAAACAGATCGCAAACTGCATGAGCAAAAAGCTCCTAAAACGGCACAAAGTCAACAGCCTAGGCTCTGCCTAGGAACGAGTAAAGGCTGTATCTGGTTTTTAAAAACCTCTACTTCACTAACGGGTTTGTAAGCTTTGAATCAGCTTTTTAAAAATCTCCACAATAATTTGTCCATCATTATCTCTGGTAAAAATATCGTAATTGGGATGAGAATTCATTTCAATTAGCCAATATTTACCGCTAGTATCCACCGCAATATCTAGTCCAGAATAACAAACTTCTATTTCTGTAAAAATTGGTTGCATAAAATTTCTGACAGCCGCAAGAATCTCCGAATCAGTAATATGTTTGGCAACGGCTCCCTCCCAATGCAGCGGACTTAAATTACCAGAAAATTCAGCTTGGCTAATATCTTTTTGATAAAGCAACATTAACTCCTCGTGCAGAACCACTGCCCGATACTCTTTCTCAATGTTAATATATTCCTGGACCAAGGCCACATAATCATAGTTCTTGCTATTAATATTAAATATGGTTTCTAGGGCAGTTGCAATTTCCGAGACTTCTTTACAGAGAAATACATTATCACCCGCCGAGCCAGAATTCCTTTTAACAATCACTGGCAGGTCAAAATTGAGCTTGATTGCCTCGATCATTTTGGGAATAGTGGGATAATCCAAATATTTTTTATAATCTTGCTTGGTAAAAGGGGATAAAAACGATAAAGTTCTGGGAATATTAATTTTATCTTTTAAAACCTGATAACTGTATTCTTTGTCTTTAAAAATAGCAGCGATCGCCTGAACATTCAGAGGAGTGCTATAATTGACAAAATAATAAAATTTGTGATTGATTTTAATTCTATACAAATTCTCTGCCGGATGTAGAATTTCGTAGGGGATATTTAACTGCTTGCAAGCTTCAATCGAAAGCTTAATATTACCCAGCATGACTTTAGACCTCAATGACGAACAAAATATTCAATGTTTGCTGATTATAGCGACAAACTTCTGCAACCGACTAAGTAATGCTGAATTTTTTTAGCAATCTGGCAAACCTTGAATCAGCTTTTTAAAGATCTCCACCGCAATTTGAGCATCGTTATGCTTGAGGAAAAAACGGTAATTTGGTTTAGAAGTCATACTCATCAACCAATATTGACCGCTTTTATCTACAGCGATATTACAACGAAAGTATTTCGCTTCTGCAATTTCTTGGAAAATGGGTTGGATAAATTTGCCAATGGCTGCCAAAATATCAGGATTGGTAATCTGTTTGCCAACGGCATTTTCTGCCTCACCGGAAATTACCTTGTCACCCAACTTGGGTTGATTTATCCCTTTTTCATAGAGTAAAACTAATTCATTATATAAGGCAATTGCCGAATACTGTTTTTCAATTTCCACATATTCTCTTACCAAAGCCACAGAATCATAATTGCGATCGTTAAATATTTGTCTGACGGCATTTTCAACTTCGGCGATCTCTTGGCAGAGAAATACATTTTTTCTATCTGCACCAGTATTTTTGCTAAGGATAACTGGCATAGTAAAATTCAGCTTGACCATCTCGATCATTTGCTCAATAGTCGGATAATCCAAATATCTTTTTAAAGTATCTTTGCTAATCAATGGCGATAAAAAAGCTAGGGTTTTAGGAACTTTTAGCTTATTTTTGAAAACATAATAGATGTATTCCCTATCTTTCAACAAGTAGGCGATCGCCTGACTATTCACGGGAGTAGTATCATTAGCAAAGTAATATACTTTATTGTTTAATTTGATTCTATATAAACTTTCTTCCGAATGAAGCATCTCATAGGGAATATTTAACTGCGTGCAAGCCTCAAGAGAAAGAGCAATATTAGTCATCATGGCCTTAAACCTCAGTTGTTAATACCCAAAATATTACAATTGCCGATCTGGAGAAATAAATCTAGGCAATTTATGGAAAAATCGGCTTGATGGCTAGGCTGGGCGGCATCGCCGCCACCAACATCGTCAAAATATCCCAAGCTTTGCCATTTGCCTAGATAGCCTGAAGACCCAGATGGTGAGAAGATAGTATGAGAACGATTGTCATAAAACTTAACAAGGCTATCATGGCTCAAATTCAGTTCTCCAGAGGTATTAACGAAGAAGTCGTGCCAGAAGTGCGCCTCACTCGTTCCCGTAACGGGACAAGTGGGACAGCGACCTTCTATTTCCAGAATCCCCAAGCTCTAGGTAACGATACCACAGAAGAAGTCACTGGGATGTATATGATTGATGAGGAAGGGGAGTTAGTGACGCGGGAAGTCAAAGCCAAATTTATCAACGGCAAACCTGATGCCCTAGAAGGGATTTACACCATCAAGTCAGCAGAAGAGTGGGAGCGGTTTATGCGCTTTATGGAGCGCTATGCAGCCGAACATGGTTTAGCATTTTCCCAATCTTAATTAGGTTGAAAGTTACGTTGGAACTCTCACCGCCAAGCTCTTACTATTGCTGTGGCGGGAGATTCTTGCTTGATCAGAAGAATGGGTCTAAAACCCCGTAGTTCTACGACAGCTTGCCAGTATGCTAAACTATGGAAAACAGTCGCCATAGGGCATTGGGAGACTCTAAACGGACGTGGAGCGAAGGTAAGACTACTTCGGTAGCGCATGGCTGTGAAGCGTCAAGGAATCCTCGCTCCTTCAGGGCGAGGAGGCATGTCAACCCTACTCTTAGAACTGATATGGCGCATCAACCTCACGCCAGCCCGGTTAGCCAGATAGTTAACTGTGGGGTAATTACAGTTAGCGATACCCGCTCTCCAGAGACAGACAAAAGCGGACAGTTAATTCAACAGTTACTCGTAGCCGCTGGTCATCATCCTAGTGTATATACGATTGTCAAAGATGAACCTATAGAAATTCAGGCGCAGCTAGTAGCCATCAGTCAGAATTCTGAAATTGATGCGGTGATTTTTCATGGCGGTACGGGGATAGCGCCGAGGGATACCACCTACGACGCTATTGAAGGTTGGCTAGAAAAAACCTTGCCGGGATTTGGGGAACTATTTCGCTGGTTGAGCTATCAGGAAATTGGTTCGCGAGCGATCGCCTCCAGAGCAGTAGCCGGAATCTATCGCCATAAATTGATCTTTTCCCTTCCCGGCTCCACCAACGCCGTTAAATTGGCGATGGAAAAACTGATTCTGCCAGAACTAGCCCATCTCGTCAGTCAAATCAGCCGTTTGTCCTAGGGGCGAAGCATTCAATGTTTCACCCCTACCCATCTACCGACTCACCGCAGGAACTATCAAATTAGGAGCATTCTGGGAATTGCCCGTTTGAGCCAAACGACTATTTGCCAGAGTAGCGATCGCCTTAGCATATTGTGGATCGGCGGGAGTCCCAATCAACTCCGAATTAGCCGCTAATTGTTGGCGCTGTTCGGCAGTTAACTCCACTACCACATCCGGCGAGATCCCTTTATGACTAATATCCGTGCCATTCGGCGTATAGTAATGAGCCACCGTCACCGCCAAACCCGAACCATCCGATAAGGAGTGAACCGACTGTACCAAAGCCTTGCCAAAAGTTTGCGTACCAATCACCGTCGCTCGCCCATTATCCTTCAGCGCCCCAGTCAGAATTTCACTAGCGCTCGCCGAATTTTTATCCACCAGCACCGCTAGGGGCAACTTAGTCAAGGCACTACGATTAGCTTTAAACTCTTCATTACTACCCTGACGGTCTACCGTCCGCACAATTGCCCCTCGGTCGAACCACATCTGAGCAATTTCCACACTAGCATACAATAGTCCGCCGGGATTGCCTCTCAGATCGAGGACAAAAGCATCTACTTTTTGGTTAGTGAGACTCTTAATTGCTTGACTCATCTGAGATGCTGCATGGGAACTAAACTCCTCTAGGTGGATATATCCCACCCGCATTTTCCCTTCCTGCTTCAGACTGTAGCGAACCGTGGGCAACTCAATTTGAGCGCGTTTCAGGGTAACTTCAAATACGCCCTTACCTTCCCGACTCAGCTTCAGAGTAATCGGCGTTCCTACTTCCCCTCGAATTAGGGCTGAAGCCTTATCCAGACTCATCCCTAGGGTTGATTGACCATCAATCGCTAAAATTTTATCTCCGGCTTTAATTCCGGATTGGATGGCGGGAGAATTTTCAATCGGTTCGACCACTTTGACAATCTGGCTGCTGTCATCAATTTCCATCCGGATGCCGATACCAGAAAGTTCTCCAGAAGTTTGATTGGTCAGAGCTTGATATTTTTTAGGGTCTAGAAAGCGAGTATAGGGATCTTGTAATTTTTCTAAGGCTTCCCGAATGGCAGTATAAGCTTGTTCGCGAGAGCTATAGGTTTTGCTTAATAGGTCTTTGCGGACGTGCTGCCAATCATTTTGATTAAATGTGCCGTCAACATACTCGCGGTTGACAATTTGCCAAACTTCATCTACAACAGCTTTTGGGCTGTTTTCTAGGGTTGCACCTGCCGAGCGCCCACCGACAGTAGATAAGAGAGCCGTGGCAGCAAATGCTCCGCCCAAAAGAATGCCTGGGGATAGAAAAAAATTGGGGCGAGATTGAGTCATGGAGGGGTGACGATAAGGGGGTTGTTTATATTATATAGATCTGACAGCTTGAGCTAGGTGGTTGGATTAACTACAAATCCAGAAGAATTCCGGCTAGTTGTCTTGATATCTGCCTCTACTGGGCAATAAAAGGTAGGCTAGATTTCAGGATACTCAAGCGGAATTACGAAACCCCAGTAATTTTGTGCCAGTTTCCTCAGTGTCCCCGCTCTCAAGCACAAATCAACCAGCTATCTTCACTAATGATCGACCACGACCGCTTATTCAAAGAACTGCTGACCACCTTCTTCTGGGAATTCATCGAATTATTTCTCCCAGAAATTACCGCTTACTTAGATCGAGATTCCATCTCCTTCCTGGACAAAGAAATATTTACTGATGTGACTGCGGGAGCAAGATACGAAGCGGATATCGTTGCTAAAATTCGATTTAGAGGTCAAGAATCATTCTTTCTCATTCATTTAGAACATCAAGCACAACCGCAAGCCGAATATGCCCGAAGAATGTTTCGCTACTTCTCCGGCCTGCATGAAAAATATAACTTGCCAGTTTATCCCATTGCACTTTTTTCATATACTTATCCCCTTAGTTTAGAACCGAAAGTTTATCAAGTTGAGTTTCCCAACAAAATAGTGCTACAGTTCGATTACGATGTAATTCAACTCAATCAACTCAACTGGCGGGATTTTTTACAGCAGGAAAACCCAGTCGCGGCGGCACTAATGGCCAAAATGCGAATTGATAAGCGCGATCGCCGTCGGGTAAAATACGAATGTTTGCGCCTGTTAGCCACCTTAAAGTTAAATCCCGCTAAAATGAGACTAATTGCTGGATTTGTAGACACTTACTTGCGGTTGAACGCGGCAGAGGAAAAATTGTTCAAAGCCGATATCACTCAGTTAGAACCAGAAAAGCAGGAGGTAGTGATGGAAATTGTCACTAGTTGGATGGAAGAGGGTATTCAACAGGGTATTCAACAGGGCATTCAACAAGGAATTCAACAGGGCATTCAACAAGGAATTCAACAAGGAGAAAAAACCATCATTCAACGCTTATTAGAGCGACGGATAGGTGCGATCGCCCCAGAATTACAAGCTCAAATTAACCAACTATCTTCGCCCCAATTAGAATTACTAGCAGAAGCATTATTGGACTTTGCCTCAGCTGGAGATTTAGCCGCTTGGCTGCAACATCATTGAACTTGAAATGCGGCTCCAGACTTAGCCAGTGAGCGGTAATCTCATCCTGCCACTACCGCTAAAGTAGAAATGGGGCGCACATTAGGGGTGGGCGAGGGAGGATTATCCTGAATTTACGGAAGATGCTGGTATAATTGTCAGGAATTTCACCGAGCAGATACAATGGTTCGGAAAGTAGAATAGATTCAAGAGTGTAATTCTCAGGAGGTAAGGTTGACAGTTATCCAGAAAGTTTCCCTAACTATCGGCAGCTTGTTAGTAGCAGGAATGGCGATCGCCCTGCCCTCAGTTGCCCTTGCCAACCCCCCCGTTGTCGTTAGCCAGCAACAGCAACCCAATTCGGCGATTGCTGACTTACTGAAGGAAGGACGCAAGCAAGTAGATAGTGGCAATCTAGCCGCAGCCCTGGAAATTTATCAGCGGGCAGCTGGTTTAGAGCCAAATAATGCCAAGATCTTTTCTGGAATTGGTTACGTTCAAACTCTCCAAGGCAATTTTGACGATGCCGCCTCAGCCTATCGCCGAGCGATCGCCATCGACCAAAATAATCCTGATTTCTACTACGCTCTGGCCTACAGCCTCGCCAATACTGGAGATAATGCCAGTGCTGCCGCCGCTTACCGCCGGACAGTCCAACTCAACAATAAGAACGTTAAGGCACTTTTGGGCTTGGGGATTGTACTGCTCCGCCAAGGAGACTCCCAAAACGCTTTGTGGGCTTACCAGCAAGTAGTTGCCCTAGAACCCAAAAATATTGAAGCCTATCAGTTACTCAGTGCCACTCTCCTGCAAGAAAAGCGTCCCAAGGAGGCAATTAAAGCCCTGCAAAAAGCGCTGGAAATCGCCCCCCGCAATGCTAATTTGCAGTTGAAATTAGGGGCAATTTTTATCGATCAAGGCGATATGAATGCTGGCATAGCCGCTTTAGAAAAAGCTGCCAAACTAGACCCCCGCAATCCTCAAGTTTATGTCCAAATGGGCAGGGTTTTGCAAATCCAAAATAATTGGGATGGCGCAATCAAAGCCTTTGAAAAAGCTACCAACATTTTACCCAATTCAGTAGAAGCGCAAGCAGGATTGGCAGATTCCTATCTAGCCAAGTCAGACTTTCTGATGGCAACGATCGCCTACCGTCGGTTAACGGAATTGGCTCCCCAAAACGCCCAAGCCTACTATAATCTGGGACTAGCCTTGAAAGAAAGAGCGCGGACTCCAGAAGCGATCGCTGCCTTAGAAAAAGCCCGCGATCTATTTCGCAGCCAAAACCAAGTCGAAGGTTTCCAAAAAGCGGAAGCTACTTTACGACAAATTCGGGAATAGGCAACCCCTGAGCGAAAGTTGAGAAAGATTAAGAAATACTTAAGAAAGTCTCAAAAAAAGCGAAAATAGGATGGCAAGGGCAACAAATAGCATTGGCAGCCCCCTAATTTTCAGTAGCTAGCCATGAATGATTAAACCAAACCCTTATCCGCATCAAGCAGTTCCGCTTAATGCCAAGCCTCAATCTCACCTTCCAGAACCTCGTTCCGTGAAACCGTTGAACGGTATTGTTCGCGAAGCTGCTCATCTTTGTCAAGCCCCAATTGCCCTACTTTGGTTAAGTGATGGGAGCGATTGCGCGAATATAGGGCTTCACTGCCTACAATCCTTAGTTGGTTGGGAAATCGCTAAATTCCCCAACCATAGTAACTTTTGCACCCAAACCTTGCAGTTGTTAGACTGGCTAGTTGTGCCAGATACACACCAAGACGAGCGATTTGCCAGCGATCTCTTGGTAGTAAGAGAGCCGCAGATCCGATTTTATGCTGGCTTACCCTTCAAGATTGGCATAGAAAAAACAGTGGCCATTCTAGGGGTAATGGATATCGTACCGCGTCTAAATTTAACCTGGGCGCAGAGGCATGGTTTGCAAATATTAGTGAACCAAATTGTTGCTCAACTAAAATTGCATCTATTGTTAAATCAGACGGGTTGTCGCTCAAGCAAAAGCCCGCAGGCAGAAAACCAACTAGATATATTTTTGGCACTATCGCTAGATATGCTGTGCGTGGCTGGCTTTGATGGCTACTTTAAGCTGGTAAATCCTATGTGGAAAAAAATTCTGGGTCATTCTGACCAGGAACTGCAAAGCCGACCATTTATTGAATTTGTTCATCCGGAAGACCGCGCGGCTACCCTGGCAGTTGTGGAACAACTGGCGAAGGGTAATCCAGTCATTGCCTTTGAAAACCGCTATTGCTGCCAAGATGGTTCCTATCGCTGGTTGTCGTGGAACTCTACACCTTTAGTGCAGACGCAATTAATTTATGCCACGGCGCAAGATATCACCGATAGTAAAGTTGCCCAGAAAATTCTCCAAGAAATTACCGCTGAAAACCAAAAATTATCCCAGGTACTAAATTCTGCCTCGGAAGGAATTATTATTACCGATCCCAATCAAAAAGATAATCCAATTATTTATTGCAATCCAGCTTTTACCAAGATCTCTGGGTACAAATTAGAAGAAGTTTTGGGGCGCAACTGCCGCTTTTTACAAGGCGATAAAACTGACCCCCAAGCGATCGCCCAAATTCGGCAAGCGATCGCCCAAAAACAAGAAATCAAAATCATCCTGCTCAACTATCGTAAAGACGGTCAGCCCTTTTGGAACGAATTAAAAATTTCCCCAGTTTTCGGGTCTTCATCTCTGCACTCAGAAAGCTCAACTAACTCCCAGCTAGTTGAAACTCAAAATAGTCCATCACCCCAACTGCTCTACTTCATCGGCATTCAAACAGACATCACTGAGAGCAAGCGAGTGGAAGAAGCCCTCCGACAAAGCGAACAGCGCTGGCGCTTCCTGGCAGAATCCATCCCCCAACAAGTATGGACAGCCAAGCCAGATGGCCTAGTCAACTATGTCAACCAGCGGGTACTAGATTATTTCGGGCGACCCCCAGAACAAATTTTGGGGATGAAATGGCAGTCCCTGATCCATCCAGAAGATTTGCCTAATTGTCTCCAAATTTGGCGGCATTCTTTAACTACCGGGGAACCCTACGAAGTCGAATTTCGCTTAAAGAAAAAAGATAGCACTTATCGCTGGCATATCGGACGGGCTTTGGCTTGGCGAGACTCCCAAGGGCAAATTGGGGCTTGGTTTGGCACGAATACAGATATTGACGATCGCCAGCAAGCAGAACGCAACCTGAGAAGCCATGCCAATCAGCAAGCAGTAGTAGCAGAACTAGGGCAACTAGCTCTAGCTGGCAAGGATTTAATGGTGCTGATAGATCGGGCAGTGGAGCTAGTTGTCCAAACCCTAGAAATTAAATATTGCTATATTTTAGAACTTTTACCAGGGGACAATGCCTTTCTACTGCGAGCGGGGACAGGTTGGCAAGACGGATTAGTTGGTTATGCAATTATTGGCGCTCAGGAAAATTCCCACGCTGGCTACACTTTGTTGGTGCAAGAGCCAGTCATTGTAGAGGACTTGCGGATAGAAACGCGCTTTTCTGGACCGCCATTGCTGCACAACCACCGGGCAGTCAGTGGAATTAGTGCGATTATCCCCGGACAAGATAAACCTTTTGGAGTTTTGGGGGTGTATTCCACCCAAAAGCGCCAATTTACCGAAGACGATATTCACTTCTTGCAAGCCGTGGCGAATGTCCTGGCAACAGTGCGGGAACGCCAGCGCACGGAAGAAGCCCTGCGAGAAAGTCAGGAAAGATATGCGATCGCCGTCCGTGGTTCCAACGAAGGTTTGTGGGATTGGGACTTGCGGGCAAACGAAGTTTTCTTTTCTCCCCGCTGGAAGGCCATTCTAGGCTGTACAGACGGGGAAATTGGTGATACTCCAGAGGAGTGGTTTGAGCGCGTCCATCCCGATGACCAAGAACAATTGCGCGCCGAAATTGCCGCCCATTTGGAAGGTTTAATTCCCCATGCCATCAGCGAACATCGCATCCGCCATCGGGATGGAACCTATCGTTGGGTTCTCTGTCGAGGGCTAGCGGTGCGGGATGCGAAGGGCAATGCCTACCGCTTGGCAGGTTCCCAAACTGATATTACAGACCGGAAATTGGCAGAGGAACAGCTAATTTATGACGCTCTGCACGATGCCCTGACTCACTTGCCCAATCGTAACTTGTTTATGGACAGGTTGGGACAGGCGATCGCACGGCGCTTAAGGCATCCTAGCTATCAATTGGCGGTACTATTTCTAGATTTAGACCGCTTTAAAGTAGTTAATGATAGTTTAGGACATCTCCTCGGCGACCAATTGCTAGTGGCGATCGCTCGCCGTCTAGAAGCTTCCCTGCATAGTGGCGACACCGTAGCCCGCTTGGGGGGTGACGAATTTGTGATTTTACTGGAAGATATTCAAGGACTGAGCGATGCCGCCAGTATAGGCGATCGCATCCATCGAGCCTTGCGAATGCCCTTTGACCTCAACGGTAATGAAGTTTTTGTCACCGCCAGCATTGGGATTGCCCTCTGTCCAGATGAATCCACCCATCCCACCCATCCAGAAGACCTCTTACGCAACGCTGACATTGCCCTCTATCGAGCTAAAGCCCTCGGTAAAGCCCGCTATGAAGTTTTTGATACTGAAATGCACAAACGCGCCGTGGAGCGGATGCGGCTCGAAAACGAATTGCGTCGCGCCATCGAAGCCACGCCCAAGGTTGCCAAGATTGCTGCCAAAATTGGTTATGGCGACGTGCCATTACCGCACTTGCTAGTTTACTATCAACCAATTGTCAGACTCTCTGATGGTCAAATTGCTGGATTTGAAGCCCTCGTTCGCTTATCGCACCCAGAACGGGGCTTAATTCCCCCTTCTGACTTTATTCCCATTGCCGAAGAAACGGGATTAATTGTAACTTTGGGAGCCTGGGTATTGCATGAAGCCTGCCGTCAAACTCGCCTTTGGCAGCAGCTATTACCCGAACTAACCATTAGCGTCAATCTTTCCGTTAAGCAATTTTCGCAACCAGATTATGTCGCCCAAATCGAGCAAACTTTATTGGAAACGGGATTGGAACCGCGCCATCTCAAGTTAGAAATTACTGAAAGCGTATTAATGGAAAATGCCTCGGCTACAGCGGAAATTTTGCGGCAATTAAGAGCATTGAAAATTCAGTTGAGTATTGACGATTTTGGCACAGG
The DNA here is from genome assembly GCA_936920195.1 of uncultured cyanobacterium. GTDB lineage: Bacteria > Cyanobacteriota > Cyanobacteriia > Cyanobacteriales > FACHB-T130 > CAKZHE01. Next base: position 55,656 of record CAKZHE010000061.1, read on the forward strand.
CTATTCTTCCTTAAGTTATTTACACCGTTTTCCCATTAATACCCTCAAGATTGATCGTTCCTTTGTCAGTTGTATCGGACAAGAGGGCGAAACCTCAGAAATTGTCCAAACCATCATCACCCTCGCCCATCACCTCAATATGGATGTGATTGCCGAAGGGATAGAAACGGCGGAACAACTAGCTTTACTACAATCTTTGCAATGCGAACAAGGACAAGGATACTTTTTATCAAAACCCCTGGATTATTTAGCCGCAGAGCAGTTAATTTTAAGTCAACTGCCCCACCCACAAGGGGATGGGGCTTGTAACTAGGAAACAGAATTTCCTGAAACATCCGGGGTATTGA
>CAKZHE010000062.1 GCA_936920195.1 uncultured cyanobacterium
TGGATGCGTTTTTACAATTCCCGCTCTATCCCCGATGGGTTTCAAATTAAAACAGTAACAGTGAGACAGAAAGCTGATGGCTGGTATGTCTCGCTCAGGATAGAGAATAAAGAAATCCCGAATTTTCCAGTAATTCCAGACCAGGAAATTAAAACCGTTACTGGCTGCGATTTAGGGCTAGGAAAATTAGTTTATTTGTCGGATGGGAGTAGTATTGAAAATCCCCGTTTCGCTACCAATAAAAAGACTAAACGTTTAATGCGAATTAGGCAGCGGCGGGTTAGTCGCAAACAGAAAGGAAGTAAAAACCGTAGTAAAGCTCAACTAAAAGTCAATAAACTGCACAATCAAATTCAGCAACAGCGAGAATCTTACCAGTGGAATGTTGCTAAACGTATCCTAAAAAGAGCCGATGCTGTTGCCGTTGAAGATTTGCAGATTAAAAACATGATGAAACGGTGCAAGCCCGTTAAGTCTGAGGCGGGGAGGTTTCTCCCTAACGGTCAATCAGCCAAACGGGGTTTGAATCGTTCTATTGCTGATGCAGGTTGGTATGCGTTAACTCAAAAGCTTGAATATTTGGCTGTGAAGTCAGGCAAGAAATTGTATCGAGTTAACCCAAGATATACCAGCCAAACTTGCAGCAAATGTCAACACATCGATCCAGCTAGTCGCAGTGGTGAAAAGTTTATTTGTACCAATTGCGGACATATTGATGATGCGAATTTACAAGCTGCCAGAAATGTCAAAATTAAGGCAATAGAAAGATACTCTTTAAATATTGCCAAGATAGTTAAATCAAAAACGGTACGGCGGGACTCGTCGAAACCAGCACAGTTGAGTCTTTTTGAGACAGAATTGTGCGAACGCTTGCCAGTTAATAGGCTGCCATCAAAAGCTTGCACTGAGCATAGTCGAAGTGGCAAACGGCCTGTGGGCGAGAACCCAGAATATACGCAATTGTATTTCTGGGATATTAAGAACGAAATTTCTTAAGAATCCCATCCCCTTTAGGGGTGGGAGGGTCAAAATGATTATTACGCTCAAAGCTATCTGAATTTAGCCAGGAAAGTTAAAAATGATAACCGTCCTCGGTTGTTGCGGGGGGGTTCGTGGGGCAATAATCCGAAAAACTGTCGTTCGGCGAATCGTCTCAAGCTCAATCCCGGCGATAGAAATTACAGCGTCGGCTGTCGGGTGGTGTTGTCTTTTGTGTGAACTCTTGTAGCACTTTTTTTAAGAGTTTAGTTGGCGCGATCGCTCTTGAATTTCCGCAATTTCAAATAATGCCTGGAACTTTAACCCCACGGATTTATAGAGTTCAGCACCCCCTTGCTGGCGATCTACCAGGGAAATCACCTCGGTGACTTCATAACTAGCCGCTCGCAGGCGTTCCACGGCATTCAGGGCAGATTGTCCGGTAGTGACCACATCTTCCAATACCACCACCTTCGCCCCTTGGGGTAAAGTTGGTCCCTCAATATAGGCGCGAGTGCCGTGTCCTTTGGCTTCTTTCCGGATAATCAGAGCGGGAATTGGTCTATGTTCGTAGGCCGAAACCACGCTGACAGCAGTGACAATGGGATCGGCTCCTAAAGTTAATCCGGCAACAGCTTGGGTATCTTCTGGCAATAAAGATAGCAGCAACCGACCAGTAGCTAAAGCTCCGTGGGGATGCAAAGTCACTTGCTTGCCGTTGATGTAGTAGGTACTGGGTTGTCCCGAAGAAAGCACAAAATCGCCTTCTTGATAGGCCAACTGGCAAAATAAATCTAGTAATTGCTGGCGCAGGGCAGTTAAGTCAGTAGCTAAAGGCGGGGAAATGTTGTCAGTCATAGCGATCGCCGCAAAAGCAGAATTCCTGGAATTTTCACCAATCCCCATCGTAAACTTAAAGATGGGATAATATTGAAAAAACTTGAGGCTGAAAGCAAATGCGCCTGTCACTGACTAAATTTATCAGCGCCCTGGCCTTGGCAGCTACTTCCACTGCCGCCTTAGCTGCCAGTGCGATCGCCGATCCCCTGCCTTCCACCGCCACTAAATACGGCATCGAAACCCTACCGGATTCCATCTTTAGAGCCGCCTATACTAACTCTGGAGACTATTATTACAATATGAGTACCCAGCGCCAAATTGACTTCATTATTGGTCCCCCTAGAAGCCTCTTTCAGCGCGGCTCGTTTCCAGAAGTAGAATTCGAGCGCGATGCCGAGCTAATTGAAATTATCTATCGGGATGCGATGTATCAGCAAACCCAATCTGACCCCTATCTTCGCACTCCAGATTTACCCAATCCCTTCGGCGGCAGTTTATTTCAGCAACTATCCACCGGAGCCTTAAATAACAGATTAACTACCTCTGAATTTAAGCCATAATAGTCAGCGTAAGACTTCCAGCTCCCATGCTAGTTTTTGAGTTCAAAACCTACGGAAAACGTCCCCAGTTCGCCGCCATTGACGACGCAATTCGGACTGTGCAGTTCATTCGCAATAAATGTATCCGCTTTTGGATGGATAACCCGAAGGTCAGCAAGTACGACTTGAGTAAGCAATGTGCAATTTTGGCGGCGGAGTTTCCCTTTGCTAATGAACTTAATTCAATGGCACGTCAGTCTCACATTTGTCAATGTGGTTGTAGACTAGACCGCGACCATAACGCTGCTATAAATATCCTTAACGCAGGATTGGGTACGGTAGGGCATACCGGAACCTTGGCACTAGACACTTCGGCTATGCTCAGTGCAGGTGCCAGCAACGCTTTAGGAGATTCGCCCTCTACTCTGGTTGGTGAAAGCCTGCTAGGGCAAGGCGAATCATTGATTAAAGAATCCCCGTGCCTTGTATCAGGGGAGTGTCAAGTCTTGGAAAGACCACCAACGCGATAAAAAAGGTTAGTAGTTCGGCTTGAGCTTCAGATAGCTGCAACTAAAGCCCAACTACCAACTTTCTTGTGCCAATCCAGGGTGCTGGGGTCGAACCAGCCTTGGGTTACCCCACGGATTATGAGTCCGCTGCCTAAACCGCTCGGCCAACCCTGGCTAAAGTTTATATTAGAGTAAATTGGTAACTATCGGCAACCTAACACAGAATTTCTGGTCAATTAGTCTCAATACCCCCATCTGGGCAGCCGCAAAACTTTTCTCTCCTTCCGGTCGTAACTTGAACCCCCATGAGATTGAATTCTACCCTAGCACTGACTTTAATTTTACTGTCCTCAATGTTGGGAGCAGGTTTTGTGAGTTCGATGTGGGGGTTTACACTGGGGCATGAGGCACTTAAAGCCGTGACTCAGCCAGACAGTCGCCCAAACAAAAAACTCCCGCGCAATAAATTAAAGACTCCCGGCAAAGAAGGATTGGCAATTTTACGGGAAGAGGATATTCTGATTCGGGTGAAGGCCCAAATTGATGGTCAAGGCAAGGATTTAAAATCGGAAAAAGAGCCAGACGACAGTAAAAAGAGCAATCAGTTAACTTCAGTTCCCAAACCCAGCAGCGAACCTAGTCCAGAAGCCAAGGAAGCTAATTTGCCAAGCAAGTTTCCGATTAAAAGTCAAGATCGCGGCGTAACTTTAGAAGTGATTAGTGCCAATCAACAGGGAAATTCTTTATTATTAAATGTTAGTTTGAAAAATAAAGGCGATGGGGCAGTACGATTTCTTTACAGTTTTTTGAATGTCACCGATGAGCAAGGACGCGCTCTGAGTGCGATTACCGATGGTTTGCCGGGGGAGTTACCCCCCAATGGCAAGGAATTTTATGGCACGGTGAGCATTCCCACGGCGTTATTAAGTAACTCTCAAAAACTGTCGCTAGCGCTGACAGATTATCCCGATCAAAAACTCCAGTTGAAAATGGCTGGGATTCCCGTAGTGAGGTAGAAATTCTCGCAATAAAAATGATAAGTTTTTTTTGGTTGAGTTGGCACTTGGTAGAGGCTTGATGAGTCAAGTCCCACTATACCTAACCAAGCCGGACATTTTGTTGAGATTGCTATCGGTGGTGTTGCTGATTGCAATCAATGCTTTCTTTGTGACGGCGGAATTTTCGATGGTTTCAGTCAGGCGATCGCGCATTAATCAATTAGTCGCCGAGGGAGAAGTTCGCGCCAGAGCGGTACAGGCGTTGCAGCGCAATGTCGATCGGTTGCTATCGGCAACGCAATTGGGCATTACCCTATCTAGTTTAGCCTTGGGGTGGATTGGGGAAAGTACCATGGCGGTGCTGATTTCCTATTTGATGTTGCGGTTGCCGCTGCCAGCGGAATTTGCCTATGCGATCGCCCATTCCCTGGCTATTCCGACGGCTTTTTTGGCGATCGCCTATTTACAAATAGTTTTAGGAGAACTTTGCCCCAAATCCCTCGCCTTGATGTATTCGGAAAATTTGGCTTTATTTTTGGGTGCGCCTAGTTTAGCGATCGCGCGTTTTTTTAACCCCTTTATTTGGGTACTAAATCAATCTACGCGCTTTCTCTTAAAGTTATTCGGCATTGAGTTTACTGGAATGCCCTATACCCGCGTTACACCAGAAGAATTGCAGATGATTATTGCGACGGAAAGGGAATCTAGCGGACTGGAAGCGGAACAACGGGAACTGTTAAATAATGTCTTTGAATTTGGCGATGCGGTGGCAGGAGAAGTGATGATTCCCCGCACTAAGATTGCGGCTATTCCCATCACGGCTAATTTCCAAATGCTTTTAGAAGAAATTGCTGCCAGCGGCTATTCCCGCTACCCAATGATTGGTGAATCCCTGGATGATGTCCGGGGAATAATTGATTTTAAACAATTAGCGGCTCCCTTAGCGCAAGGACAAATTAATGTTGATTCTCTGGTACATCCGTGGATGCGATCGCCCCAATTTGTCCCAGAATTTACTGCCCTGCGAGAATTATTGCCGATGATGCAGCGATCGCCCCAAGCCATTGCCATTGTCGTTGATGAATTTGGCGGTACGGCAGGTTTAATTACCCTGAAGGATTTGATTGCTCAAATCACTGGGGATAATCTTAAATTAGATAGTGCCAATGAATTGCCAGTACAGTTTATCGATGCTCAAACATTTATTGTCCAAGCCCAAATTAATTTAGAAGATGCCAACGATTTATTAGGTTTAGATTTACCTCTGCACGAAGAATATCAAACCCTGGGAGGATTTTTACTTTATCAGTATCAAAGAATTCCCGCCCAGGGCGAAACCTTGAATTTTAACAACTTAGAATTAACCGTTATTTCTGCCAGCGGTTCCCGCCTGCACGAAATTCGGATTTATCGTCCAGAACCGGAACTGGAAAGCCCAAATATTGATGGATTTGAAGATTTAGAAGCCGAGCCAATGCCAGGGGATAGAAAGGAGAATATGGAAGGCGATCGCCCAAATTGATAACTGGCTGCATTAATAGGGGCAAATAGCAAGTACATTTTTGACATTTTAAACAAAAAATCGGATTTGTCACTCCAAATTAAAAACCTGTGAAAATTACCTTGCTTTTTTAATTCATCTATGAGATGCTGTTTTCTAAGTCTGTAAGTACGGCAAGTCAATCGAGTTACAGTGGATTCAGGAAAACAGGAAGGTTGTGGGACTTCAGCCTGAGTAATGGCAGGACTTTCAAACATAGTTGTATCTACATCTAATTTTAGATTGCAGAAAGAATATTAGTAGAGCAATTCTAAATTATTACCAAACAATCAAAACCACCCTATTTCCTATGCTCCCTAAAAATCAGAGTATTAAAATTGGCATCCTGGCTGTCAGAGGAGAAACACAGGCTGTCCAGATGTGGCAGCTAACAGCAGAATATTTAAGTGCGGAAATTCCCGAATATGAGTTTAAAATTGTCTTACTCAGTTTCGAGCAAATTCACAACGCGATCGCTCGGAGCGAAGTTGATTTTGTGATTACCAATTCAGGCATATACATTGAATTTGAAGCTCAAGGCAGCGTCAACCGTCTTGCCACTTTAAAACGCCTGAGAATGGGCAAAGCATACACTGTTTTTGGGGGGACAATTTTCAGCCGCTGCAATCGCTCGGATATTAACCATTTGCCAGATCTGCATGGCAAAACCTTCATGGCAGTTGCAGAAAACTCCTTGGGAGGTTGGCGGATGGCTTGGCGAGAAATTGTCGAAGCCGGAATTAACCCCTATCGAGACTTTCGAGAACTCAGCTTTGGATGCACTCAAGACGCTGTAGTTGACTATCAACCAATTGTTTCCTTAAGCGATCGCCGCATCAGTGGCTTTGAAGCCTTGATGCGCTGGCAGCATCCCCAACGGGGTTTAGTTTACCCCGCAGATTTTATTCAAGTAGCCGAAGAAACTGGACTTTTAATCCCTATGGGGTGGTGGATGTTGGCCGAGGGATGCCGCCAATTACAGCAATGGCAGACACAATTTCCGATGCAACCTGCCCTCACCTTAAGTTTAAACCTGTCGGCGAAACAATTCCAGCAACGAGATTTAAGCGATCGCTTGCGGCAAATTCTCCTCGAAACTGGTCTGAACGCGCATTATTTAAAGTTAGAAATTACTGAAAGTTGTCTCATGGAAAATGCGGATGCTGCCGCCGCCATAGTCATGGAATTGAAAGCTTTAGGCGTACAGGTATATATTGATGACTTCGGCACAGGTTATTCTTCCTTGAGTCGCCTGCACGACTTTCACATCGATGCCTTGAAAATTGACCGCAGCTTTATTAGCCGAATGTTGTTGGATGAAAAAAGCTCAACTATTGTCCGTACAATTGTCATTTTAGCCCATCATCTAGGTATGAATGCGATCGCCGAAGGAGTGGAAACCCTAGAACAATTAGCCCTACTCAAAACGCTCCATTGCGACTATGCTCAAGGATACATTTTTTCTCGCCCAGTAGATCGCACAGTCGCCGAGGTATTACTCCAAGAAGAATTTGCTACAAATACTGAATTTCGGAAAAAATTGCTAGGTAGATGCGGATAATTACGGAGAGAAGACTGGGAATTTTGAATTGCATAATACTGATGCCAAAACACTAGATCGAGATCTAGTATTAAGGTAATACTTGGGTGCTAAAGAGTTCTGACGATTCTCAAAACCAATTCTAAAATTCCAGTTGAGTAGGTTATCTCTATGCAAACCCAATTTGATCTTCCGGAAGTTCTAGACACATATAAATCTCACCAAAATTATCAAATTTACGATCTCAATCCCAATGACGATCGTTGCCTAATTTATTTTTCTAGCCACGCCATTTATTATCCCAACGATCAGGAAACATTTCTAGACAGAATTATCAATGGTAATCGATTTGAATGGCAACGCAATATTTTACCTTCAGTGCGCCGCGCCATCCTAGTGAGAGATGTCTGGAAGCAATGGTATTTGCAAGGAATTAATGGGGAAATTAATACCATTGAGAAACTATATCAGTTTCTGAAAAAAGAGACTGCGGGATTAAAAATAACTTGTATTGGGAATTCCGGCGGCGGTTATGCTGCCACCCTCTTCGGCTGCTTGCTAGGAGCAGAAAGAGTTTTTAACTTCTCTGGACAGTTTTATCTAGCTAGTCTCTTGAGTACCGAGACTGAACGAACAGAAAATCAACTTTTAGTCAAATATGCAGATGTGCCAGAAATTAGTCAATATTATGATTTGACAAAATTACTGACCACTACCCAAATGCCAGTTTTTTATTTATACCCTGCTCATTGCCAGTTCGATATCGAGCAAGCAGAAAGTATCCAGTCGAGTCTAAATGTTTATCCTTTTGCCTTCAACCATCACCGTCATGGGCAAACTTGCTATCCGATTAATTATTTAGACCTCTGGCAATGTTCTAATCAAAAATTGATTAACCTGAGCCGTAAATACCAAGGCCGAATGTTTAGTTCTCTAGGATTTTCCCTAGAAGTTTCAGGCTGGCTCAACACTGGCAAATATCTCTGGAGTGTAATTACTAAAAAAATCAAAAAGCTGATGATTTCATCGGGCAGCAAATCGCGCTAAACATTTTCGTCTTGATTATTGCGGCGGCTCAAATAGCGCACCTCTTCCAGCAAAACATTAAATCGGGCATCACTTTCTGCCTGCCGTTGTTTGATTAATTCCATATCCCGCTGACTTTGAGCCGCTACTTGCAAAAGTGCTTGTGCTGTCACTCGCAACCCATCTACACTGTCTCGTACCGTATCCACTCTCTCTCCTAACTCTGATAAACTATTTCGCAACTCCGATACGCTTAAGGCTAAACCATCAAGCATTCCATCTGTCCAACGTTCTACTGCCATAATCCCTGTTCTCCATCATCCTCCACTCTGATTATACCAGTCAAAAGTTAAGTTTTTACTCGTTCCCAGGCTCTGCCTGGGAATGCCTATTGAGAGGCTCTGCCTCGCTTGGTCATCCGAGGCAGAGCCTCGCGATTCGGTTCCCAGGCAGAGCCTAGGAACCAGTTTAACCAGTTTAAACCAGTTTAATTGAGTTCTCGCTGACAAAAATTAAGTTTTCCAGAAAATCTTTAATTTGGTAAATAAACTAACTATCAAGGCAATAACCAAGGTAGAAATTACCCCTTTCAAGAATCCCAGCCAAGGTGTCGCGGTATTCTCAATAATCCATGCTTCCCAACCTGTTAAATTTAAAATAGGCCAAATCAAATTAGCGAATCCCACATAGGCAATCATCGGATTTTGTCCATTCTCAATCAGCAATTGCAGCCATTTTTGTTGCTTGAAGATATCAATCGCCACTGTGAAGGCAATTAAAATAAAAAACGATATGCTGACGGTGATAAAACAATAGCTGACGGTAGTGGGATCTTTTTTAATCCCTCCTTGGAAAGGTTCGAGAGCTAAACCCAGCGCCAGCCAGTAAACCCCCCATTGATAATAATGCTTGAGCAAATTGGCAGTGGGACTAGCAGGATTAACAAATAAGCGCCAGCCCAAACCACATAAAATTATACTGGCGACAGTGGTTTTTAAAACCATTCTTGATTGCAATCCCACTAGCAAGGTGAGACAAAGAGCAAGCATTAGTAGAATTATCCCCAAGAACTGCCACTTTTCCCTAGGATTTTCAATTTTATTCTCTACGGCTGGAGCTTGTAGCCAAGTAATAATGGCATCCCCAGCAATTGTGGCTGGAATGACAATGAATAAATACTTCAAATAATCTAATTGAAATAGCCAGGGGGCAAAGGATTTATGCCAAAGTATGCCAATCCAACTTTCAGAATTAGTAACAGAGAGCCTCATCCCAAATAATACACTTAAAAATCCTAAGCGCCACCACAAATTAGACCGAGTTAGCCACCAAACTAAGGAACCAAAAACGGCGGAATTAGCAAGAAGAATTAAAATAATATCATTGCGCTCAAAGGAAAATCCTTGTCCATTGGGATATTGAATTTGGGAGATTAACAAAATTGCTGCTATCCAAGCTCCCAGATTAATGATTAAATTTAGATCGCTCTGATAGCGTTTATTTTTGATAAAATTGGGTAGACGGACAAACATTAAAAATATCAGGACAAATCCTTTTAAAGCTAGCCACCACTTTTCCATATCAGCATCACTGGGATGGATGATGTGGGGACGCAGATGTTGTAAAAATAAGGCAAAGGCTGTGAGTAAAAATCCTCTTTTCAGAATATACAAAACTATTGATAGTGGAGAATCTTTTTTTTCTAAGCGCCGCGACATAGCCAGGGGAATTGCGGCTCCTAGAGCAAATAAAAATAGGGGAAATACTAGATCTACCCAGGTTAATCCCGGCTCTGGAGAAGTTAGTTGAGCGTGATACATCCATGAGGGCAAAATTTTGTATCTAATTGTGCCAGATAAAACCATGGTCAAAATAGCAAATCCTCGCACAGCATCTAAGGCGGTGGCGCGGTTTGAGTTAGAATTATCTGGAAGGGTTGTAGTCACGTTTTTTAGTGGTTAGTATGGGTAATGAGAGATGGAAGGTTAACAGCGATCGCGTTTAACTTGATGGGATTTTTGTGCCATTTCAATGACACTTTGCGGTGATTTTTCCCGATTTACCGTTAAACGAGAAATTTGATAGCGGTTTTTTAACCAACAATGGTTGAAAAATTTGCTATTGTAGAGATAACCTGATTTATAATACTTGGCAGCAGCGGCTTCTACCTGTTTATTTGCCGAGCCATAGGGATAGGCAATATGAGTGCCAACTTCCCGATTGGGGTCTAAATCCGCAGTACATTGTTTTAATTGGGTTTGGGCTTCTGCCAATTCAATTGTCAGAGTTTTGGGGTCAATTTTAGCTAAATTTTTATGGGTTAGGCCGTGGGATTGAATATCATAAAAGCCCTTTTGTAATCCCTCTCTGATTTCGGGACAGCCTAATTTAGTCGAGGCGATACTCTCTTTGGTTGCCAAAGTGCCGGGATTGATAAACAAAACGACTTTAACTTTCTGGTTGTACTTTTTTTCTAGGCTCTCTAACAAAGGTAGTAAATTAACGTAATCGGTTTTATAGCCATCGTCAAAGGAGAGCATAATTGGTCTTTTGCCAATCTTTTCTGCGGGCAGAGGTTGGGATTTAGTTAAAAAATAATCGTACAACTCCTGAGTAGAGAGAAACCAGTAGTTGTTTTGCAACAGGTAATCTAAGACTGGCTCTAAATCCTGCTTATTGTAGGCCATTTCTTGAAATGCCGTACCTTGGACAAATACCTGGTCGGGTTTTTCTAAATCAATGATGCCATGAAAGCCCAGCAAAGGAATTTTGGGAGCAGTGATATACAAGATCAAAATCGAGATGGCGACAAAAGTTATCAGTCCGATGGCGAAACTGAAAAAGAAATTCTTATATTTAATCAATTTAGCTAGCTTCATTCAATAAACACTTCAAATGAGTTTTGTGGAACTAGATTATTTGGACGATATTCGGTATATAGTATAGGCGAGAATGGTTTTTTGGACAATTGAAAGTAGCGATCGCCCTTTATCCTCCCATCTCCCTAGATTCCTGCCTGCCATCCTGACGGCAGGTAGATGTAGATGTTTCTGTTTTTGTTCCCCATCCTCCTGAACTCATGCTGCCGTTATTGCCCATTGTCTCCCTTGCTCAAACTCCACCCCCGCCCTCGCCCTTCCTGCTGGCTCAAATCGTCACCCAACCCCAGGAAGTCCGCCCACTGCCGGGGAAGTTGGATGCAGTGCCAGTTTTCAACAGCAACAGTCCAGAAGTGATTCAAACAGAAGGCATTTTGCTTTCGACTTTTTATACTCTGGGCAAGCGTTCTCTGTTTGCCCACCTCAATTACTCCTTTGACGGACGGTTTGATGTCTTTGCCCATCATATTGCCAGACCACCAAGATCTAAAAGTTCTGCCCCTTTATACTTAGGGGTAATTGTTTTTAATCCCGGCGACCGACCAGTTAAACTGGATGTTCTCCAGGCGGTGAGCTATCTGACGTTTCCCGATGCCCCGTTTATTGATTTGCCTCCGGTAGTCGAAAACCCCTTGGGGACAGTCTATTCTGGACCAGGTTCCCGCCTCGCAAATGATATTCTGCGCGGCGTACATCAAGACTTTTTCCCGACGCAGATTGAGATTCTGCCCGGTAAAAGTCAAATGTTGCTGAACTTACCTATTCCCAATAGTACCGGAAGGTCAACACTGATCCGGTTAAATAGTAATGGTCGAGTCTATGTGGCGAGTTTAGCGATGCACGCTCGCCCCGACAGCAGCAAGGGGAAGACATCGGAGATTGCTTACCGCGCTCCGACGGTGGAGGAATGGAAAAATTTACTTGATAATGGCACGTTGGTGTCTCCGCGCGATCGCCCCCCCACACCCCCAGAACTAATTGACAAAATTCCCCAAATTTATTATGGACGAGTAGCAGGGGTGGCGATGGGTTCCCAATGGCAAGCCACGGCTACGGATAACAATAGCCCAGATCTGAGCATTCCTGAAGCCGGAAAAGCTTTTTCCTATCCGATTAGTACGGTGGAAGATGGCACGTTAGGCACAAATCAGGTTCAAAGCGCTCCCCTAGCAGTTCGCTACTCGGATACGGCTTATCACGCCCACGGCAATTATGGAGTCCGCTATAGTTTGTCTTTGCCCCTACATAATCCCACCCGCGACACCCAAGCCGTGGCGGTGACAGTTCAAACCCCTTTGAAAGAAGATGAGGTTAAGGGCGGATTGCGATTTGTCCAGTCGTCGCCAGAAGACGATCCGGTGTTTTTTCGCGGTACAGTACAATTGTCCTATAAAGATGATTATGGCGAAGAAGTCACTCGCTATGTCCATTTAGTCCAGCGGCGGGGGCAAATGGGAGAAACCCTAATTGGATTAAATATGCCACCAGGCGATCGCCGTTTGGTAAAAATCGATTTTCTCTACCCTCCCGATGCCACTCCTCCCCAAGTAGTGACGGTGAAAACTTTGGATACAAAAGCACCTTAATAAAAAATTTTAGCTAGTATTTAACTGGTATGCGGTGCGTTACGCTATCGCTAACGCACCATCAACGCTATATACGGAGCAACTGCGTAAGTCCTGATAGAGTTTTGTAGGGGCAATCCCCCCGTGGTTGCCCCTCTTAGTCTTGCTAAATTTAACACAACTTCAAATAAATGCGTGCTAAAATGCTCCTTAGCGCTTTTAGGCGCTTCCCCCTTATCCCTCAAGGGCGGGGCTTGGTCTATTAAGTGTTGGTAAGACAAGGTTTAATTCGGCAGCAGCAATAGCTTGTATCCGATATTCTGCTTGGATTTTTGTTTAAGTTTTGGAGATAAGTCTCGTGACGATATATGTTGGCAATCTTTCTTATCAGGTGACAGCTGAAGACTTGAAAGAAATATTCTCTGAATACGGCACTGTGAAAAACGTGCAATTGCCTGTAGACAGGGAAACAGGCCGTCCCAGAGGCTTCGGCTTTGTAGAGATGGAAAGCGATGCCCAAGAAACCGCTGGCATTGAAGCCTTAGATGGAGCCGAATGGATGGGGCGACAATTGAAGGTGAACAAAGCCAGACCAAAAGAAGAAGGATCTGGTCGGGGCAACCGTCGCGGCGGTGGTGGCGGTGGCTGGAATTAAGCAGTCATAATATAGCGATCGCCCTATCCTAGAATTCTCCCCCATAAATTGTCAGGCCAGTCGTCCCCGCCTCGCAATTTATAAAAAATCCCCTGAAAACCCTTTAGATCGAGATTTGTTGCCAGTGAAAGTTGCTGACTAACCTTTTAAGAATTAAACTTTGGGTGGATTCATCCCCCAAAGTTTGTCCTTAATGGACAGAAGTGGGTTTGGAAGAATAGTTGAAAGAGCGATCGCATTAGCGCACAATTACAGAAGGGTATTACTCTGCTGAGGTTAAAGTTTCTAAAAACTCTTGGACAAATAGTTAAACTATTTTGGGCTAATCTCGAATGCTGAGGCTGATCTGTAAAAACAGACATCAAACGAAAGAAAGAAGTTCATATGCCCCAATATTAACGGTGCATATTTATCTTGTGTCCAAGCAAAAGCTAAATCCACAGCAGGGAATTGTTCAACAGTAGCTTTTACAACCAATGCACGAGCTTCAAATCTAGCTAAATTACCTCCTAATGGTAAAGGTAGCCTTTGATTTTCCCAGACCGCGCCTAATGCTAAACCCATTTCATAGGGCAAGACATTAACACTTGAGCCAGTGTCCAACAAACCTGAAACACTCAAAGATTGGTTTTGGTACGTTAATGTTAGTGGCAAATAAGGAAGGGTACTTAACGCTCCAAAACTATGATCTACCTCGGTGAAAGCAAATCTTACTTTATTAGCCATGAATCAATTCTTGATTCTCTTTTAATGCTTGGGCTAGAATGGCGGCAGCCTCAAAAGAGTCATGTAAACCTTGTCTAGGCAGATCGTCTTGAATAGATAGCGGCACAATACCAGACTCTCTGAGCAACTCGGCGACAAGGAGATTAAGCAATAAGAGCTTATCGGAGTGAGACAATTGCCTAAGCATGGGAGCAAATTGAGTAGTTGTCAGCATAGATTTTAGAAAGCTACAGATATTAATTTTTGGCACTCCGTCTCAGTATAACACCACCTTATTACTCTACTGAGGTTAAAGTTTCTAAAAATTCTTGGACAACTCGATCTGGCTCTATTTGGCATCGGCTAGCATAGTAATGCTGAACGGTTTGAATGCCGTGAGATTGAAAGATTTGAAGCTCGGCGATCGCGCTTTCCCGATCTTTTTCTTCATCTTCATGCCACACTTGTAGAATCCCCCATTTGCCTTGGGAGAAGATTAGAAAATCAGGTTGTTGATTTTGTTTGCCCTCGGAAGTTGTCATTCTTATTCTAGATTTGGGAATAAAGAGAACGCCAGCACGATCGAGTGCTTCTGCAATTTCTACTTCTTCCTCTGAGCGAAAATGCCAACCATTCCAGTAATATTTTCTCTCTTCAGATTTAGATTGAACTCCCTGATTATTTTCATCTTTGCTAGATAGATTTTCTTGATCTAATTCAGTTCCACTACTAGGAATTCTTTCTCTGTATAAATCTGCCTGACATGATTCTGCCTGACCTGAGTTTGCAAACAATTTTGCTCCAGTAAGGTTAGCTTCAGATAGGGTTCCTCCACTAAGGTGTACTCCAATTACATGAGTTTGATGTAAGGTGATATGATTCCTTCTTAAATATCGCTTTAAAACTGATTGAAGATTATCTTTTTTAACTTTTTCTCCCAGTGCTTTTGAAAGTAACTTCCACAGTTTAGCACCAGCATCTTTAATATAATCAACTTCATAATCAGCACTTTTAGCAATTTCAGCATAAGAGCGTCCTTCCCAAGACTGCCGAAACACTAGCTCTTGGACTTTGTTTAAGCGATCGTAGTCTAGGGCAGTTTCTAAAATTACTAGCGCCTCTTCAGCAGTCATTTGTCAAAATCCTTCATTAGTAAAGTGTTAAGGCTTACGCGGGGCATAGCAAATCCCCTTTAAACCTGAATTTAAATCCAGATGGATATAGATCTTATCACAACAAGCAGGCAATGTTACTTTTTTGCTACTTTTTCGTTACTTTTTTATTGCTTTTCAGGCTATCAAAGTTGATAAATAATTGTTAGAGTGCTTAAAAAGCAGTTTCAGATTAAATTCTAGTTAAAGCTGCTTTTCTAAGCATATTAGCAAATTTAAAGTACAAGTAATGCGATTAATATTTTTAGGTGCGCCAGGGGCAGGTAAGGGAACTCAGGCTAAAATTTTGGCAACATCCTTGCAGATACCTCATATTTCAACAGGCGACTTGTTGCGCGAAGCTAAAGCAAACAAAACACCTCTTGGTTTAAAAGCGCAAGCGTACATGGATCAGGGCAAATTAGTCCCAGATACTTTGGTACTAGGTATGGTTCGAGAAAACCTGAGTCAATTGGTTGGGGGTATTACATGACTGATCCCATTGTTACTGTGGCAACGGCTGAAATTCTCAAGCTTGCCTTTAATGAGTTTATCAAGACTAGTGCTGGGGAAACTGCAAAAAAACTGACAGGTGAAGCTTTGGCTACAGCAGGGGAACTTCGCCAAAAGGTTGTGTCATGGTTTCACAATAAACAAGACACAAAGGCAGAAAAAGCAATTATTGCAATTCAAGACCAAGGTTCTTTAGACGCATTGAACAAATTAACTACTTATCTAGATGACGAAATGGAGGCAGACCCAATTTTTGCTCATGACCTACAGCAAACTGCTCAACAAATCAATAATATTCGATCCCAAAGTAGTATTGATCGGCAATACAACAATTATGGGCGGGACATAATTAGCATTGAGCATATTCAAGGCAACCCTAGAATTGGTGGTTCATAAGTATGACTCGACAATATAACAGCTACGGGCGCGATCTAATCAGTATTGAAAATCTGCATTTTGCGCCATCAATTACTGGACAAGATTTGCTGAATAGAGGAATCCAGTTGTTAAGCCAACGAAATTATCCGCAAGCTGTCAGTGTGTTGAGTGATGCAATAAAGATTGATCCACTACTTTCAGACACTCCCTATTACTTAGCAATTGCGCTATTAAGTGGCAAAAAACCTCGGAAAGTTGACGAGTGGACGATTCGAGATATTGAAGAACAATTGCGTGTAGCAGTTGATAAAGATGCTAATCCCTCAAGGTGCTATGTGCTTTGGGCAATTGTAAAACATGGTTTCTATACAATGAATGGATTTATAGAGAATCCGCCCACGTCTGCTGAACTTTTCAGCTTGGGTGAATCTATTCAAGCAAAGGATGTAGAAGAAATTCTTTACCACTTGAATGATCCTTCAAATCCCTGCTGGCTCAGACTGTACAACAAATTTGGCAAAGCTCATTAGAAAGGATAAATTCATCTCCATGACTACTTCTCTCAATCGTCCTGAAGCAGTACGCAAATACTTTACAAAGACTCCTCTTAAACCTACTGAGCCTAATTATTCTAATCATCAGACAAAAATGGGGATTGGAGGTGGCTTGATCTTTCTAGCGCTCATCCTATTATTTTCAGGTCAAGGTCTTCTCATTTTTCTAGGTATTGTTTCAGGATATTTCGGTTTCAATCTCCTAAGTAATGGATTTTCTGCGTATTCTAGTCAGAAGAAAAAGTATGAATCAGATTATGAGCAGTATGAAAAGGATTATGAGAGAGCAGAACCTAAGCCGTCAGATGAACAGATGGATCAGTGGATGAATAGCGATATAGACAAGATTACTGCTGAAGCTTTGAGGCGACTTGATTTGGAGCATGAAGACTATAAGGCAAAACCTTATACGATCGGAGGTCCTGCATCCTTAAAGGAAACAAGGTTTGCTATCGGCAAGGATGGTAAAACTAGATATTCACATTTCAATATTTTAGTTGTTTTTTTAACTGAGTACCATGTCGCAGCTTATCAGTCTGATAACAGCATGGAATATGGGCAAATACTAACTGATAAGACGCAAGAATTTCCTTACAGAGAAATTACTAATCTTGGAACACAAATAGTTAAGGAGAACATTCGTCTTCTTGATGATATTGTTGAGTCTGAGAGTGGGATGCAAGAATTTACTCTTGCAACAAGTGGAGGAAATGTCATAAAAGTTGCATATCAGTTTGCACGAAACACAGATTACCAGGGAGAGCTAGTCAAGATTGGTGGAGAAATCACAATTGCAGCTATTCGGAAGAAGTTGCAGGATTACAAGCAGAAATACGAAAAGTAAAGCAAGGTGCTTGAATTAACCATTGCGGTCTAATGACGACTCATAAGATCGCATTCAAAGCAGGAATTAATCCACGCATCACGGCAACCTGCATTGCCTTAGCTTTCCGCACCGAACCATGACGATAAACTTGCATTAACTCATTCAGTTTCTTAATTTCCTGTGCATTAAGCAATCCTTCACTATGTCGAGATTGTAAATCGCTAAAAACTCTTTGCTGCTCTTCGCCCATTTGCAAATTACAAAGAGCCAGAACCTGTTCATCAGGCAAGGCTTCTATGGGGATATCATTAATAGTGCGATCAATCCATTCAATCAGCATTTCTTCAATCCCTTGGCGATTGAATGCGGCAATTTCCTTAACTTTTTTGACCAAAGATTCAGGAATTTCTAAGGCGATCAACTCAGACATATTCCTCACAGGATTCACTACCATTAGGTTTACAAGACATCAATGGCTCGCAGTTCAGCGGCAATTTCCGCCTCAAGATTCTGCAAACGCTGTAATTCCGCTTCGCGATCGATTTCCCGCGACTGTTTCTGCTCTACCAAATTATTCAACTCCGCTTGGCGAGATTTAATATCATCATTAATTTGTTTAATTACTTCCCGCTCGTAATTATCAAAGCAGCCTTTCACCGCTTCAAAAATTGGTTGCCATTGTTCCTGTGCCACTTGGGGCAAATATTTGATAAACTCCTTTTTAGTTAGAGCAATTAATTCTTGTCTGGCGGTTTCTACTTGCCATGCTCCCACCCCTAAACCCAGGACAAAAACTCCCAATGGTCCCCCAATTAAGGACAGGGAAAAGATCGAGAGAAAGCTCCAAATGCCTAATACTGCCAAAGCATTGACAAAGATATTTTTCCAGTCAAATCCCGCCCCAGCTAGAGCTATCCCCGCCACATTACCCCAGGCTAAGGAAACAAAACCCACCGCCCAACTCGCCCAGTTGGGAGAACTTTGTTCCACACCAATATTAATCCCGGTTTTTACCTGCTGTCCAATCAATTTTTCCCCGATAGTTTGGGATACTTGAGCATAAGCGGCTCCGTGAACGGCAGCACTGCGAGCTAGTTCGCCAAAGGCGGCGGCAATCTCCCGTTCGGCAGTTAATTCCCAAGCAGCAATTTTATCATTGATATACTGCTCGAAACCCCGTTTAAAAGCAGCATTAAATTCTTCCCGCTTGCCTCTTTCCAAAGATTCAAAAAAGCTGATATTGGGTTGATAGGGGGAAAAATCCGCCGCAAAAGTATTCCCCAAATTTAGAATATACGCCCGAAACCCATCAGCGATCGCCTGCGCTTTCTTATCCCTAGTTTGGCGGATTTCGTCCTGAAAGCGATCGCGAATTTCTCCCAACTGCTCAAATTCGGGAGCCACCGCATTCATCCGTTGTTGCAATTCTGCCAAATCTTGATCTAGTAGGGGGATGCGTCTTGCCAAAGCCTCCCGCACTCGATGATATACTTGTCCTGCCAAAGTCTTCGCCTGGTGCATTTCTGCCACCGCCCTTTCCTGAGTTAAAAAGTGATTCAGGGCTTGGGTAAACTCTGGAAATCCCGTTCCCACTAAGTTATCATCGGGATTTTTAATTCGCCGTCGCAGAGCATTAATTGCTGAAACTTCAAATACTCTTTTGGCATAAAAATTCTGCCCATCTGCCTCGCAATATTCTCCCAAATTATTGCTAAAAACTTGTCGCAATCGCGATTCTGCCGCCACTAACTCTTCAGCATTATCGGGATCAATTAAACTATCCCGGACTTCATCCCAACCATTGATTAAAAAGAAAACCGTTAAACCTCGACCTTTGAGATAATTCTCCAAATAGCGGCGTTCTTCTAGAGTATAGGGTTGGGATGCCCGAAAGACAAACAAAATGGCATGGCAGTTGTTGATATAACTCAGAGAAAGTTCATTTCGAGCTTCCGTATCATTTAATCCCGGACTGTCAATAATTTCAATTCCCCTTTCCAGTAAAGGCAAAGGATACTCAATTACCGCATGACTAACTTCAGGAAAAGCCAGTTTTGACTCCTCTTCCAGTTTTTTCGCTTCATCTGGGTCAATAGTATATTTTTCTTGAAAAGATGGCAAATCTAGTTTAACTGCATCTCGATTATCCTTGAAATGAACAGTTACTTTCTTATTTAATCCGTAGCGCAGCACCGTCAACAACGCCGTACAGGGATTGACATCGCTGGGCAATAACTTCTCCCCAATCAAAGCATTTAGTAAAGTGCTTTTGCCCCGCTTCAAATCTCCTAAAACCAATAGCCGAAAAACCCCTTGCCGCAAACTGTCACTAGCCAAGTTGATTTTAGCCACTTCCGCTGCTAATCCCAACCTACCCGATGCCGTTTCTCCCGCTAATTCCGCTTGGGCAATAGTATCAGCAATTTTACTTAAACGGCGAGCAATTTCTTGTCTAGTTTTGGCAACTCGTTCCAAATCGCCCAGCAAACTGCTATTTTCAACGGTATAGCTCATGGATTGTACCTGTAGTGGGGAATGCGAACTATTCGAGAATTGCCAATTATTTCGGTGGGCGATCGCTTTCCAAAAAAATCTTGTATGCGACCCAGGCAACAGTACCTACAATAATCGCATAAGCCAACCAAGCAGCAATCTGCATCGCCGCCGTCACTGCCACCACCACCCCCACAAACTTGCCCACATTTAGCAATTTGCGCTGCCAACCTTTTAATTTATCGGTTGGTGCTTCTTTAGTTGTTTGATAAAATGGCACTTGTCCGTTTACCTGCTGTTCCCGCAACTGCAATTCCCGCTCTCGCGCTTGCAGTTCTAGTTCCCAGCGTTGCAATTCTTCATGTTTGTCCTTGGGAGAATTCATATTGTTTAAGGGTATTTACTCATAAACGCGGCGATAGCGCTAGCGCGTATGCCTTTGGCACGCTACGCGAACGCAGAGCTTCGCGCTAACTCAAAAAAACCGCTACTTTAGCCTGCCTGCCTTCAATCTAACCTCAAATCTCCCCCCTTAGCAGAAAAAGTTAAGAAAATTTAAGTTCAGGTTACTGTAATTCGCAGTTTTAGATAATTTAAGAGTAGACCGCTAAAATTTTGCATTCTATTCCTTTTCCGTCCAATCCCAAACTAATTAAACAAAAAATTAATTAGCGTTAACCGGAGCTTGGTAAAAATGAAAGTTAATCATCTAATTCATCTTTATGAACAAGGAGCTAGGGACTTTACTGGGGTTGACCTCAAAGGAGTAGATCTGAGCGGAGTTGCCTTAATTGGGGTTAACCTCAGAGGCGCAAACCTGACCGGGGCAAATCTTAGTCGAGCCTTTCTCACCAAATCGGACCTCAGCGAAGCACTCCTCAACTGGGCAGACCTGAGTTTTATCAAAATGAGTGAAGGCAAAATGATTAATGCCGATCTTACCAAAACTAACCTGAATGGGGCATTTTTAGTCAAAGCCAAATTACCCGGAGCGAAAATGAGTGGTGCTAACTTGAGCAGCATCAACTTACGCGCGGCAAACTTGTGGGGGGCAAATTTTTGTGGAGCCAGTTTAATTAGGGCGAATTTGCGCGAAGCCAATCTCAACGGCGTTAATTTCAATTGGGCAAATTTATCTGAAGCTCGACTCAGTGGGGCTAAACTCTACGGCGCTTCCTTCAACAATACTAATCTCAGCCGAGCCTTCCTCAAAGGATTAGACCTCATGGGAGTTGAGCTAGCCGGAGTCAACTTGAGCGAAGCCAAACTCAGCGGCTCTAATTTAGAAGGAGCAAATTTGGTTTCGGCAGTAATGAGCGATGCGGCTCTACGCGCCACCAACTTAACTGGAGCCAACCTGAGTAAAGCCAACTTAAGCAGAGCCTCGTTAGAAGAAGCGAATCTCACTTGGGCAATTTTTAATCAGGCAGATTTAACCGGGGCAAACCTCAGTGGAGCAGCCCTCAACGGCACGCAATTTGATGGTGCTTTGTTGAAAAATATCAAGGTATCAGATACTTTCAGTGATTTTTTTTACTCGGCTGCTCATGAAAGAATGAGAGCGGCAATGGCAGTTTAATATTATACTCGACTGTTGGGCGTTAGCGATTTAGCAACTGCTGTGCCACAATTAATTGGTTGTATCTCTACAGATCTATTCTCGTCACAAATTCTATGACTAAGTTCGTCTTCGTTACCGGCGGAGTAGTCTCCAGTATTGGCAAGGGGATTGTGGCTGCCAGCCTCGGTCGGTTGCTGAAGTCGCGGGACTACTCTGTGTCCATTCTGAAACTAGACCCCTACATCAATATCGATCCCGGTACAATGAGTCCTTTCCAGCATGGAGAGGTATTTGTCACCGCTGACGGGGCTGAGACAGACCTAGATTTAGGACACTACGAACGCTTTACAGATACTTCCATGTCTCGTCTGAATAGCGTGACCACTGGCTCAATTTACCAAGCGGTGTTAAATAAAGAGCGTCGGGGGGATTATAAAGGTGGGACAGTGCAAGTCATTCCCCACATTACCAATGAAATTAAAGAGCGGATTCATCGAGTTGCCCAAAATACTAATCCGGAAGTGGTAATTACCGAGATTGGGGGAACGGTAGGGGATATTGAATCGTTGCCCTATTTGGAGGCGATTCGCCAATTTCGCAAGGATGTGGGTAGACAAAATGTCCTATATATGCACGTCACTTTGGTTCCCTGGATTCCCTCGGCGGGGGAAATGAAAACTAAACCCACCCAGCATTCAGTCAAGGAATTGCGCTCGATTGGGATTCAACCTAATATTTTAGTTTGTCGGAGCGATCGCCCCATTCCCCAAACCCTGAAAGAAAAGGTCGCTGAATTCTGCGATGTGCCTGTGGAGCGGGTAATTACTGCCAAAGATGCCCGCAGCATTTACGAAGTCCCCCTAATTTTAGAAGGCGAAGGACTAGCGGAACAAGCCATCAGTCTTTTGGAACTAGAACAACGCCCCCCCGATCTGACCAAATGGCAAACCTTAGTCAAGCGGTTGTACAGTCCCACCAAAAAGACCGAGATTGCCATTGTCGGTAAATATATCCAGTTAACTGATGCCTATCTGTCCGTGGTGGAAGCTTTACGCCATGCAGCAATAGCTATGGATAGCGAACTAATTCTCCGCTGGATTAGTTCGGAAGACATTGAATCCGCCGGAGCCGAAAAGTATTTAGCTGGTGCGGATGGCATTGTTGTCCCCGGAGGGTTTGGCGTTCGGGGTGTAGATGGTAAAATTGCTGCCATTGAGTATGCTAGAGAGCGGAAAGTTCCCTTTTTGGGTTTATGTTTGGGGATGCAGTGTTCAGTCATTGAATGGGCGCGTCACGTCGCCAACCTCCCAGAAGCGAATAGTGCGGAATTCGCGCCTAACTCAATCCATCCGGTGATTAACTTATTGCCAGAACAGCAAGATGTAGTGGATTTAGGCGGTACAATGCGGCTGGGTTTATACCCTTGTCGAATTTCCCCGAATACACTAGCTTTTAAACTTTATCAAGAGGAAGTAATTTACGAGCGGCATCGCCATCGCTATGAGTTTAACAATGCCTATCGCCATCTGTTGCTGGAAACAGGTTTTGCGATCAGCGGCACTTCACCGGACGGACGATTAGTAGAAATTATCGAATTGACCAATCATCCTTTCTTTATTGCTACTCAGTTCCACCCAGAGTTCCGCTCTCGACCAAACACTCCCCATCCCCTCTTTCAAGGGTTTATCGAAGCTGCATTAGGACAAGTTGCTCCTCATGCTAGCGAGACTCCCCTTGAGAATACTGTCGCTTTTCCTAGTCTAACTTCAGCCATAAATTCCCATGCTGAAGTATCTTAAAACTCGGTTGTTAGTTGTTGGTTGCTAAGTTGGTAGACCCAAACAAAAAAAGTGTTTTATGCCCTGGCTTTCTTTGCCAAAGAAGATTGCCGAGTATATTTGTTTCTGTCGGCTGGCTTAACTTTTGGTTGTTGATAGCTAGGGATTCCCAGAAGCTAGTCCCTAGTTGCCAACGACTAACCACTAACCGCTAAACGAGGAGGTTTTGTGGCCTATTGGATCAAGATTAATTATGAGCGAAATGAATATGTAATTGACCTCGACCGGATCAGTGCCTTTGCTTGCGCTCCCAACGGTAGAATCACGTTTTGGTTGCCAGATAGTTCGATTCCAATTATTATTACTCAGCAGGGCAATCCTGAAGACTATCATCAACTTTCAGAGTACGTTCAAAAAGCGACAAGGTACTCGATTAAATCATCTTGGATTAAGCTTTTTTACGATCGTTGTGAATATTTAATCGATCTGGATCGGATCAGCACTTTTTCCCATGCGGCTAATGGCAAGTTAACTTTTTGGTTGCCCGGAAGTTCCATTGAAATTATTATTACTAAGCATGGCGATGCTGATGGATACCATAGAATTTTAGATTATATTAAGCAGAAAACTGGATATTCTTTGTGATTTTGAATTTTAAACGATGACAGGACTTACGCAACTATCCTAGGAATAGGGGCAACCACGGGGGGATTGCCCCTACAAAACACTATATTTAGAGGGTCTGCGTAAGTCCTGGATGATTTGAACTGGTTCCTAGGCTCCGCCTGGGAACCGATCTCAAGAGGCTCTGCCTAGGCTGTTCACTTTGCGAGTTTTTGAGGCATATTGTTCATACAATAACTATGTCAACAGAATGCGCCTAAATCATTGACACAAATCTGTATCCAGTAGGGTGCGTTAGCGGCAGCGTAACGCACCGTTAACTGGTAGGCGGTGCGTTACGCTATCGCTAACGCACCCTACTAATACTAATACTTTTTCATCCGAGGCAGAGCCTCTCAATGGGCATTCCCAGGCAGAGCCTGGGAACGAGTAAACGAGTAAAGAATGTTCATTTAAGAGATGATTTCCCAAGCTAGTTTCGCCGCTCCTACTATTCCCGCTTGATTGCCTAACTCGGCAGGTAATATTTGCAGTCCAGCGCGAGAACTGGGGAGAACTCGCAGTTCAATTTCGGCGATCGCACTGGGTAAAAATAATTGGGCGCTGGCACTAACTCCCCCACCAATAATTACTACTTCCGGGGTGAGAACATAAAGGATGCTAGTTAGGCCAATGCCTAACAACCTGCCATAATTTTCCCAAAAAGTCAACGATTTGCGATCGCCTGCCAAAGCGCGAGCAGCTAATTCTTCTGGCTCTAGTCCAGTATTGCGGCGAACGGCTAGAATTGAAATATATTGCTCTAAGGAACCGTTGTTGCCGCTGTTACAACGGGGACCATCGGGATGTAAATTGATTAATCCTAGTTCTCCGGCTGCTCCCTGATGTCCAGTAAACAGCTTGCCATCGATAATAATTGCGCCCCCAACTCCTGTTCCCAAAGTGATTAAAATCGAGTTGCGGAAATGGCGGCTCGCCCCTAACCAAGCTTCTCCCAATCCGGCACAGTTGGCATCATTTGCCAACGTTGTCGGCAATCCCGTTTTCGCTTCTAACCAGTCTGCCAAAGGCACATCTTGCCAGCCAGCCAAGTTAATTGCTACTCTAGCAATCCTCCCCCCTACATCCGCAGGTCCAGGCGTACCAAGTCCGATAGCGCGAGCTTGATGCTGGGGATCTAATTGGGCGATCGCCGCTACAATGGCCTCTAATACGGCTTCTGGGGTGGCAGGTTGCGGCGTTGGCACGGTTAAGGATTCTAAGCAAGTACCACTTTTTAAAAACCGTCCTAGTTTGATGGCGCTGCCACCTAAATCAATTCCAATTACCGATAAATCGTTTTCCATTTACTTCCGCTAATCTTTGCCCTAAAGCTGTTATCCATTGTACACTCGGAGGTCATTCGATCAAGTCAACTAAATTCCCCATTACCCATCTCTTCCTGCTTCATCTGGTCAGCAATTTCTAAATTTCGGATGGCTTCCTGATTATCTGGTTGCAATTTTAGAACGGTTTTATAAATTAAAATTGCTTTGTCCAAATCGTTCCTTTGGAGGAGAAAGTTACCTAAATTCAGATAGATGGTATGATTTTCTGGATTCAGGGCGATCGCTTCCCGATAAACTGATTCCGTTTGAGCCGGAGAACCAGCAATTGCTAACAAACTGCCTAACCGATCGTAGGCATCAATTAAACTGGGATTGAGAGCTATCGCTTTTTGATAGACAGTCACAGCCTGCCAATTATCCCCAAGCTTTTCTAAAATCAAACCTAAGTGATAATGATATTCCGCTTGCGAAGCATCTAATTTAATTGATTTCTCCGCCATATTTAGCGCCTCTTGATATTGGCCTTTCTGATAATAAGTTTTGCCTAGATGATAGTAAGTGCTGGCATGATGGTTATCCCAAAGTAAAATTTCCTTCCATTTTTGTTCGGCTTCATTCCAATGTTGGGCATTATGCAACTCTAAAGCTTGTTTTTCCAAGGATTGAATTACTTTCACTTTGGCATTAAATTCAAAATCAATATTAGAATTATGTAGAGCTTGAATAAATGGTTGGTGGCGAAACCTTTCAGTTAAAGTAGACCAACTATAACCATGAGTTTGATACCGATCCCAACTAAATACCTGAAGGCCATTCCAAAAGGTATGATGGGCATTGCAAGGTGTCGGTAAATCCAGCAAAAGTTGCGATTGGGGATAGGCTGCCATGAAATCCCAATTTGCCTGCTGGACAGAACTCCAGTTAGTATCATCAGCAATAATTAAAGCTCGTTCTGCCAAAAACGGTTTGACTAACAATAGTCCTAATAGCTGCGAGCGATAATCCCGCGCCCCACCATAAAAATAAACCCCGATTTTAATTTGGGGGTTCAGATTTCTGAGATCGCAGAAAAATTCTTCAAAATTCCGATTGTAAAAAAATACCTGTTCTTCCAAGTGAAAATTAATTAAATTATTAGTTAGCTGCTCAAAATTTTCACCCCGCACATCAAGCTCGGAAAAATTATCTACCGCATAGGCAGTTTGATGGGGGCGATTCAGAAGCGCCCCAATTAAATTAGCCCCTTGAAAACAACCAATTTCGCAATAAATTTCTCCTGGCTCTAGACATTGCACCGCCCAATTCAGCATTTGCATGGTATTAACGGTAGTTAATCCCTTAACTTGGGCTAAAATTTCCTGAAATTGAGGAGATTGGGGACGAACTGATTCTTCCCCCCAAGATTGGTATAAATAAGGTAGTTGCTGAATAAATTTCTGATAATCCATAAATTATTTGTCTGAAGAACGGTTTGGCGATCGCGGATTAACGATCTCGCTCAAACCCTCTCCCAGTAAAGAAAGTCCTACCACCATCAAGGTTAACGCTAAACCGGGAAACAGCGTCGTCCACCAAATACCAGTCGGGAGAGCATCCAGAGCTTGCCGCAAATCTCGCCCCCACTCCGGCACATCTTCAGGCAATCCCAATCCTAAAAATCCCAAACCGCCTAAAATCAAGATAGCATCAGCAGCATTGAGGGTAAATAGTACGGGGACGCTTTGAATCACGTTCAGAAATAGGTAGCGGGATAGTACAGTCCAAGTAGAAGCCCCTAATGCCTGGGCTGCCTCGATAAATAATTCCGTTTTCACGCTTGCCGTATGGTTGCGGACAACGCGATAATATTGGGGAACGTAGGAAATGCTGAGGGCGATCGCGGCATTAAATACCCCCCTGCCCACCACAAAGGCTAAAGTCACCGATAGTAGCAAACCTGGGAGCGTGTAAATTGTATCCATCAAAAATAATAGCAGCCGATCGACCCTACCCCCCAAATAACCGCTAACTAATCCCAAGGGTACTCCTACGCACAAACTCAAGGTAGTTGCCAGCACCACGACTTGGAGAGCCGCTTGGGAGCCAAACAGCGTCCGCGAAAAAACGTCATATCCCTGACGACTGGTGCCAAACCAATGATTTAATGATGGGGGGTCATGAATAGGATTTTTCAGGGATTCAATCGGGTTTTGCAGCCAACCCCAAGCTTGCAGGGTGGGGGCAAACAGGGCGATCGCGATAAAACCAATAGTAATGCCAATCCCTGCCAGCATCAGCCGTCCAGAGAGGTTGTTAGTTCCCAAAAACCGCCAAAATCGCGGCAAGTTTATTTTATTTAACGTCATTTGTAGGCGATCGCTTCCTAAAAAAAGCTTTATTTAGCCTATCAGAACTGTACCCGTCCCGCAATATGTCAGAAAAGCAAGGTAGTTGTGACTATGACTCCTCCAGATCCAGAAAAAATCGAAAAAATTCGCCAACAATATGATAGTCTTCCCTATCCTGCTACTCCCTTAGAACAAACTCCTAAAAACAACCATAATTTGCTCTATATCAATAATTTGGTCACACCTTACTATTTAAGAAATCAAAAAGTTATAGATACTCAAGATAAAGTAATTTTAGATGCTGGGTGCGGCAGCGGGTACACATCCTTAATTTTAGCATTAGCCAATCCGGGAGCTAAGATTGTGGCAGTTGATATTTCTGCTGCATCCATTGAAATGACTAAACAAAGATTGCAATACCACGGATTTGATAATTTTGAATATCATGTAGCCTTAATTGAAGAATTACCCCAGTTAGGCCAGAAATTTGATTTGATTAATTGTAACGAAACGCTTTATTTTTTTGAAGATCCCTGCGTTGGATTACAAGCAATGCAGTCCGTTCTCAAGCCAGAAGGAATTATCCGCTCAAATATTCATAGCTATCTCCAGAGAAAAAACTTTTATCATGCTCAAAGATTATTTAAAATGATGGGTCTAATGGACGAGAATCCCGAAACAATGGAAATTGAAATTGTGCGGACGACTATGAAATCATTAAGAGATCAAGTTAAATTGAAATCACGTACTTGGCAAGCTAATTTTGAGAATGACGATCAAAGGATTTTGATGAATCATTTAATCCAAGAAGACAGAGGTTATACTATTCCAGAAATGTTTGCAATCATTAAAAATTCCGGCTTGGAATTTATTAATATGGTTAATTGGCGGCAATGGAACCCAATACAGCTATTTAAAAACCCAGCCGAAATACCTGAGTTTTTCAATCAGAAACTTTCCCAAATGTCAATAGCAGAGAAACTACATTTATTTGAGCTTTTCAGCCCCGTACATCGTTTGTTAGACTTTTGGTGCGGTCATCCCAATCTCGGACAGTCTTTTGTGCCAGTATCTGAGTGGCAAATGTCTGATTGGCAGCAAGCAAAAATTCGCCTCCACCCCCAAGCTAAAATGCCAGAACTGAAAGAATCATTGATTAATTCCCTTGCTCAACTGCATCCGTTTAACATTAGCCAGCAGTTAGTATTAGAGTGGCCATCTGTGTTTTTAGACAGTAGCATTGCTATTTGTTTGCTACCTTTATGGTCAGAACCACAGTTAATGAGTTCGTTGGTAGAAAGATGGCATAACTTGAGAGCGCTTAATCCTGTAACCTTAGAGCCAACTTCTCAGGCAGAGGCTTGGGATGTATTAACTAAAGCAATAACTGATTTGGAAAGTATGGGATATATATTGGTAGAACAATGCTCGTAAAGAAGATCTCTGATTTTTTAATACATGGTTATAATTAGCATCAAAAATATGAACCTTAGAATGGCAGAATTTCAAAATAAAAAAGTGAAGTCGCTTTACCTTCACAACTTAGCAACGCCCTATTATTTGAGATATCAAAAATTCATCGATAGCCAAGAGAAAACAATTTTAGATATTGGGTGCGGTAATGGCGATAAAATCTTGATTCTGGCAGAAGCTAATCCGCAGGCCAGAATTATAGGGATTGATATTGCAACTGAGTCAATTAAGGTTGCCGAGCAGCACTGTCAGGATCGGGGCTTCAGTAATGTGGACTTCCAGGTTCTATCAATTGAAGACTTACCCCAGCTTAACTTAGAATTTGATTATATTAATTGCGATAATGTTTTATCTTTTTCCCAGAATATAGCTAGGGACTTGCAGGTAATGAAGTCGGTGCTAAAGCCAGAGGGAATTATTAGGGCGAATTTACACAGTGTTTTGCAGAGAGATTACTTTTATCGAGGCCAGAAAGCTTTTGAAATATTGGGTTTGATGGATCGAATACCTCAAGAAAGAGAGGCGGCGATCGCCAGGGAAGTCATAACCGCTTTGAAAGATAATACCCATCTCAAATTAGCCACCTGGGATCGACAAAAAGAAACTGACCTCCAATGGTATCTAACTAATTATTTACAGCAAGGCGATCGCGGCTATGAGATTCCCGATATGTTCGCAGCGATCGCCCAAGCTGGACTAGAGTTTATTAGTATGGTTAATTGGCAGCAATGGAATTTACTAGATTTATTTACCGATCTAGACGATCTGCCGACATTTTGGGCGATGAGTTTGCCTGCTATGTCAGTAGAAGAGCAATTACAGGTATTTGAACTATTACATCCCATCCACGCATCCTTGGATTTTTGGTGCGGTCATCCCCAACCAAACCAAATATTACCAGTAGAGGAATGGACAGTAGCAGATTGGCAAGGAGCGAGAGTATCTCTGCACCCCCAGCTGAAAACTGCCCAATTTCAGGCAGACATCTTGAGCAGCATTGCTCAAGCATCTCCGGTAGAACTGAACCAGTATTGGCCAATACTGGAAACATCTGTAGTGATTGAAAGTACCACTGCGGCGAGCCTCTTGCCCTTGTGGACAGAAGCCCAAGGAGTGCGATCGCTCACTCAGCACTGGCTGAAAATCAAACCAGTAGATCCTGCTACCCTAATACCAATTGCCGAACCAGAGGCGTTTAATGCCATCAGACAGATATTAACTGAGCTAGAACGCTACCACTGCGTACTTTTAGAGCGATTACCTTAAAAATCAAAAAAAATTTCTCGGGGATGATATGAAATGGAAAGTAGGTGGGTAAGTTAGTTGTAGAAGAGATTAGACACCAAGCCACCCCGACTTCGAGGAGAAGCAAAATTATGAAACCTGAAGTACAAGCTAAATTTTTACAACACCTGAACAGAAAAAATAAAGATGGCGGTTTTACCCTGATTGAACTGCTGGTTGTAATCATCATTATCGGTATTCTAGCGGCGATCGCCCTGCCCTCCTTCCTCAACCAAGCTCAAAAAGGCAAGCAATCAGAAGCCAAGCAATATGTAGGTGCAGTAAACAGAGCGCAGCAAGCTTATTACTTAGAAAAGGGTAAATTTGCCACTGATGCCATAGGCGATTTAGGTATAGGCATCCAAACGCAAACCGAAAATTATACGTACACAGTCGCTGATGCCCCTCCTGTAAGTGGTGTAGATACATTAGGTCAGGCAAGAGTTGGTGCGCTCAAATCCTATGGCGGTCGTACCTATCTCAGCGAATCTGGCGCAACCAGCGACACTACTTCTCTAGCAATTTTGTGTGAGACGATTAAGGCAGAACAAACTTTCCCTGCTTTTGATGGCACTGTCTGTCCTGATAACACTTCAAACGTAAAATAGAATAGCTCAGAGCCTAATTATAGGTTGTTCAGCACCAATTTTGATCGAAGTGGGTAGTTTATGCTACCCACTTTAATTTTGGTAATTTCTAATCGTTGTTAAACATGACTCCGGTAAAATTTTCTACTGACTCTAACTATTGGGACAAACAAGCCGATCGATATTTCCTTGAAGATAAGTACGATCGGGCTGCTGGTGTCTGGGAAGAAGCTATAGAAGCTGAACCTTTAGTCAAGTCTCACTACTGGCATTTAGGATTAATGTTGCTGTTGCAGGGACAAGAAGAAACAGCACAAACAACTTGGCTATTAGGGATGGTAGAGGGCGAACCAGAACAAGTGGAGCAGTGGACGCTCGAATTGCTCCAGGTACTCCAAACTGAAGCTGAACGGCGAGAAACTATACCTGACTACCTAGTTGCCTGGATAATTCGGCAGCATTTCCAGCAAATAGCGCCATTAGAAATAAATAATTTATTGAAGTTAGTTTGGTTGAACATTCAGTTAGAGAAATTAAGCGAAGAAGATTTAAAGAATTTAGATATTATTAGGGTACTGCAATCAAAACCATCAGAAATTTCTGTACCTCTGTTAATAGAAGTTTTGCAAAGCATACTAAATTATGCTCCGATTCATCCCTTATCCCTAGAGTTTAGTAAAGCTTGTTTAGATTATATTACTGAGCCTAAAGTTTTTATTGATATGGTTATTCCAACAGCAGTTAGAATCGCCTATTCTCTTGGTCAACCATCTGTCGCAGCACTGTGGATGGAATTATGCTTAACTATAGATGAAAAAAATTTAGAAGTTCTTAAACATTTAGCAACTTTTTATCAAAATAGTCGCAATTATGCTAAGGGAATTGAAACAGCTAAACTCTGCTACGATCTCGCCCTAAACTTGCCCGAAAAAATCATCAGCAATCATCTAGTGTTGCGCGGATTATTAAATTCGGGGAGCTATTGGCAGGAAGCTTGCTCGGTATTGCAGCAACACCAGGATTTATTGCAACAATTAATTACCGCATCTCCTAGCAATATTGACCAAACTATACTTCTGCGATTGGTTAATACTCCTTATTTTCAGCCATATTTTGAAGATAACCCCCAAAAAAGTCGCTCAATTCAAAACGAATTAGTAAAAATTTTCCAAAACAATACGCGCCAAAACTTTCAGGAACAGTGGAAACGCTATCAACAGCAGCGATCGCCATCTGCCAAAACTCAACCGATTAAAATCGGCTACCTTTCCCACTGCTTATGCAGACATTCTGTAGGTTGGCTAGCAAGATTTTTGTTTAAACATCACAATCGCGATCTTTTCCAAATCTATACTTATTTTATTAATTACAGAGAAAACAACGATCCTATACAACAGTGGTATGTTAACCAGTCAGATAGCGTCTACCAGGGGGGCATTTATGGCGAAGATATTGCCGATCGCATCTACGAAGACAAAATTGATATCTTAATCGATCTCGATAGTTTAACATTAGATATTAACTGTGAAATCCTAGCCCTTAAACCATCTCCAATTCAGGCTACTTGGTTGGGGTGGGATGCGGCAGGAATACCAGCAATTGATTACTTTATTGCCGATCCTTACGTTTTGCCCTCAGAGGCACAAGCATATTATCCCGAAACTATTTGGCGGTTGCCGCAAACCTATATTGCGGTAGATGGTTTTGAGGTAGGAGTACCAACTCTGCGCCGAGATCATTTAGATATTCCTAGCGATGCTGTGGTGTATCTGAGCGCACAACGAGGATATAAACGCCACCCAGATACAGCCCGATTGCAAATGAAAATAATTAAGGAAGTACCGAATAGCTACTTTCTAATTAAGGGGCTAGCGGACGAGAAAGCAGTTGAGGAATTTTTTAATCAGCTGGCAGAAGAAGAGGGAGTCGCAACCGATCGCTTGCGTTTTTTAGGCCAAGAGGTTTTGGAAGAAACTCATAGAGCTAATTTAGGCATTGCTGATATAGTATTGGATACATACCCCTATAATGGAGCTACCACTACCCTGGAAACCCTCTGGATGGGCATTCCTTTAGTAACGCGAGTGGGACAGCAATTTGCGGCTCGCAATAGCTATACAATGATGGTAAATGCTGGCATCTTGGAGGGAATTGCTTGGACTGATGAAGAATATATAGAGTGGGGAGTGCGTTTAGGTAAAGATGCTGGTCTAAGAGAGCGAATTCATTGGCGGTTACTTCAGTCCAGACAAACAGCGCCTTTATGGAATGCCAAGCAATTTGCTCGTGATATGGAAAGCGCTTACGAACAGATGTGGTCAAAATACGTCGAAGAGAATCAGCGATGGCGGTGACTAACCCAAGATCATAATCATTAGTACAGAAGATATTATATGCCCAAAGAATATGAAATTGGACGTTATAAAATATTATTGCCAGACGATCATGCCCTAGATCGTTATCAATCAATTTGGCACAGATATGACACAGCGTTAGGGTATATCGCCCAAAAAGTAATTCAAAAATACCCGGCAACAACTGCTATTGATATTGGGGCAAATGTGGGAGACAGTGCAGCACTAATCCAAAAATATCAAGAGATGCCAGTATTATGTGTTGAGGGTAATCCGGCCTTTCTAGAATATCTTAGGCACAATGCAAGTATTATTGGAAATACTGAAATTGCCGAATATTTTGTTGGTACTGATGGAGAATCTGTAGATGTCCATCTGATACATAATGTTTCTGGCACAGCATCAATTGTGCAGGCAGTTGTACCCAATAACGACTCTATAATTAAGACAAAAAGCTTGGAGAAAATTCTGCAAGAATATTCCAGGTTCCAAAATTCAAAACTTTTAAAAATTGATACTGATGGTTTTGATTTTGAGATTATTCAATCCTCAATAGATGTGATTTCTGATATGGAACCAATTATCTATTTTGAGTATGATATTTCATTTACACCTACAGCAGAAGATGATGCGTTACAAGCATTAGGAATGCTTTGTGAAGTTGGTTATGAAAAATTCATTGTTTACGACAACTTTGGCAACTATTTACTCAGTCTTTCTGAGCATGATTATGAGAAATTTATCGATCTTAATGCTTATTTATTGTCGAATCGCTTAAAAAGTGGTACATCTGCAGTTTACTACTTTGATATCTGTGCTTTTGCCAATGAAGATATCGATTTATACGAACATCTTCGGTTCCAAGAAATTAGAATGCTCCTGAGCTAAGGAAGGGGATCAAGTCCAATTTTATTCAGCAAGCCCTAGCATTAGATCGCTAGCTTGATATAAGGGCAGGTTATTAATTAGGGCTTGCACGTGTAAAAAAGAAGAAAATGATAGCAAATTTTCATTTGCTAACGCAATCCGAGCGCGAATGCCAGATAATAAAACTAGCCACTGAATTTCGTCTAAATCTCCTACTATAACTATCTCTGGTTCTTTCAAAAAAGCCATGCCTTCTTGCATTAATAAGTTCATCATTGCTGTGGATAAAGCTATCTGAACATCTTCTTCATTAAAACCGTTTTGGTAAATGAGTAAAGTTATATGACTGGCACTTGAGTGAGTAGCAATCGACTTTATTGTTTGTTCCAAATTAGAGATAATTGTCTCTTCTGCTAGCTGCCAGTCAGGAAAAGCAATTAAATTAATTAGACTCAGTTTAAAAGGTAAAATATTATGAATTTGATTAAAATCATCATTGTTGAGTGGATTTTTCTTGCTAATGCTTCCATCTAATGTTGATGTTGCATTATAACAATCACTTCTGGCTAACCACTTTGAATTAGACTTAACAATCAATTCACCTCTGAAATAGTCTTTGATATATTTTTTAGCGTAGCCTTGAAAGTGCAAAGAGTTAAATTTAATTTCTTCTCCTGAGATTATATGCTTCGCAAATGGAATATTATCTATAAAATAAATATTCTTTATCCCATTATTCATTTCAAAATCTTCCGAAAGATTAATATTATGGTCATACCTAGAACCATCAATAATTTCAGCCATTTCGCCAACTCTATCTGGATATTTAGCCGCAAATTTGCAAAATGCTAGCATATCAGAAACCCCCCCAGACCAGTTGTTCCGCAAGCATTCCTGCCAGGTAGCTTGAATCGTCTTTAGCAATTCACTATTAGTGTAAATTTCAAATATAAACTCGCAAAAAATTTCTAATTCTTTCAAGTCATTAATAAAGACGCAATGGAAACTCGCATTAGGCAAAAGCGGATTGGATAAACCTGAGTATGTTGAACCAGTTAAGCCAAATTTAGCAAATTTTTTCTGTTCTTCTGTAACATTAGCATAAAGCATTATATCAGAATCTATGCAAAGACATTTTTCGATGTGATTAGCTATCATGAAATCTTTCAGTACAAACCATCTTTGAAAACACCATAATTCAAACCACAATGGATTAGTATTAAAGTGTTGATAAATATGGCTAAATCTAAATGCAGACCGGGCATAATTATCTATTCTGTCGTGGGTAATAAATTCGTATTTATCATTACTCTCATATCCTAATAAGATTACATCGGATTGAGGATTAGATATTTTGGCTTGAGCTAAAACATAGGCCAAATAGTCTCGATCGTTTAAACTGAAAGTAATGATAGGCAAGGACATACTTTTTAACCTGGTAATGAGAAAGTAAAACTTAGGGGACAGGGAGATGCAAAAGCGATCGGGAATTTCAATCTAAATCTACAGCTATTGTTTTTTCAGACGAATTGGCAACAAATCTAGTTATTTGGAAAGCAGGAATAACGTCAATTCCTGATTGAACTATTTCTATATCATTTTGGTGATTGAGAATAATTCTAGATTGTAAGCGAGAACGCAAAAGAGAATATTGGATCGGATCTAGTTTTCCCACCAAAGAAATTTCTAGTCCATCTTCCATGTCTACATTTTCTTCAATTAGCAAATTCATGATTGTACTAGATAAGAAAAAATTGACTTCTTCTTCAGAAATATTGGTAGTATTTATTAATAGAGTTATCTTATTTTTATCTGGATACTGGGTTAAACAGCTAATAATTTCCCCTAATTCTGAATGTAGGTACTCTTCTGGAACAGACCAATCTGGAAAAACAATTAAATTAATTTCTCTTAGATTGAGATATTGCAAAGTAGCATCAACTAAAACATCGCTAACAATTTGAGCCATAGTTGACCAAGAGAATTTTTGGGCTTGTTTTAACCCGGCTGTGATTAAAGATTGACGAATTGCAGGTTTTTGAATATCGCATAAAGCTTCTGCTAGCTGGTTAACATCACTATCACTGACATATAAGGCAGCGTTCCCTGCTACTTCTGGAATAGAAGCATTAGCACAGGTGATCGTTGGACAACCGCAGGCGATCGCTTCTAAAACTGGTAGTCCAAATCCTTCATACTTAGAAGGATAAACTAGGGCGATCGCGCCAGCATAAGCGAGTCTTAATTCTTCATCTTCTAGCTGTAGCATATATACAGCACTGCCAAAGGTATAACTTCTCCATTCTGGCTCTGTAGCAAAACCACTGCCTGTAAAAACAATATCAAATGCTGGTTTGGTAGCAAGTTGAGCAAAGGCTCTTAGAAAATGAATGGTGTTTTTATAACCGCCTCCTGCCCCTACCAAAATAAAATAAGGCTTTGATATACCATATTTAATCTTAAATTGATTCACTTCTGCAATATCAGCGGGTTTAAAAATATCTGCAATACCGCATAATGCTACTGTTACATTTTCTGGAAGAATTTCTGGAAAGAATTTCACTAAATCCCGCGCTGTATTTTCAGAAATAGTAATATATTTTGATCCATATTTAATTCCCTGATGTTTTACTTGCCACATCGGATTTCTTAAGTCCCATCCTAAAACTTCAGGAATCATGTCATAGGCCATGAAAACAGCCGGAGTTGTCAGAGGGGTTGTGTAGTAGGTAGAAATGAATAAATCTGCTCCAATTTCATTGCAAATTTCTTGTAATACTTCTCGGTCTTCTGCATCAGTTTTAAAATCATAAGGTGGTATCGAAAAATATCGGATTCCTGGTACTTTCGGAGCGGTGTTAGCTCGATCTAACACAACTAAATACTTGCCAAAACCATTGCTTGCCCACTCTTGTAACAATGTTTTCCATACTCTGGCTATACCAGTTTTATATAACTGAAAAAATACCCCATCAATCGCAATTGTCATTCTTGGCGTAGCCGTTGGTAAGCTGTTGGCTTCTTGAGTAATGGTTGCTTTTGTCCGTATGTCGCTATCCGTTAATTTACCAATAGCTTTTAGGTAGTCTTGTTCGAGTAATGATCGCTTTTTGATGTTTGATGTAGGCGACGATAATAAACCATTGAAATTAGATATTATTTTTTCTGTCAGCAAATGCAAGGAACGCCCATTAGAATAGAAATTTAATCCGTATTTACTAGCAATAATAGATAAGGCTTCACTAGTATAAATAGCAATATGTTGTCCTTCTTGCAACGCATAATACCACCATTCATTGGGCTTAGGATTATTTGCTGGTAATAGATCGGTACTAAATAAAATATTTCGAGAATATTTTAAAATTTGCTCTATTTCATCTAAAGGGTTAGTAAAATGTTCAAATACTTCAAAAGCAGTTACTAATTCATATTTTTCGTCGATATTGCTTGAGATTTTAGCTTCAAACCCTTTAGCAAAAATATTTTGACAAAATTTATCATGCCAATAAAAATTAAATCCTGAATCCCTCATCAGGCGCACAAATAAACCATAGCCAGCACCATAATCTAAAAACTTAGCATTATGATCAAATAACTGAGGTATTATATGACTAGCTATCTGAGATAGCTGCCCATTTCTAAATACTAGGCCAACATCACTGCTAGCAATAGCTTCTGAATAAGCTTCTGTTAACCAGAATGGTTCTTCGGTTTGTATAAAACCACAATTTGAGCATTGAAAGTAATTAATTTCATGTTTATTTAAAACTGTAGCCCGATCAAATTGATGAACTAGCGATGCACAAATTTTACAATTCATTATAATTACCTATCAAATCTAATTAAATCATTAAAAATCTTGACATTGTTAAGTTGCAAGCTGAATAAACTATTTGAGATGAATAAACTACGAGCGATCGCCCTTCTATTTTGGCTTTGGCTTCTCTGTTGAAACAGAGCGTTTTTTGACTTCAGCGAGAAGTAATTTATAGCTTTCAACGTTAGGATTGAGTTTAACTAGCTTTTCTAGGGGGGCAACTGCTGCCTGCAAATTCCCTACTTGCAACTGTAGCTTGACTAAACCCTCTAAAGCCGATTGATTTTCTGGCTCTCGCTTTAAAACTGACTCATAGCCGCGAATTTGGACTTGAAGTTGCTCCTCTATAGACGTTGCCGCTACTTTGTTCTTCTTATTGGTGCTTTCTTGGGGATTGGTGGTAAAGAGGCTAACAGCACCCAAGGCTGTAGACGCAACAAAAGCGATACCGGATACTAAAATCAGAACCTGCTGTAATCGTTTGGGTTTTTCTGCCATCAAAACCTCCTCAGCCTCTTGAAACTGCTCGCACTGGGGGACTGACAGTTAATGTCTGCCCACACTAGGTTAGCAAAGATATACCTTTAAAGTACCCAGTTATGCGAGATGAGCGATCGCCATCCCCCCAAACTCTTCTGCCAAAGCGCCAAACCAATCCGAGTTAAAATGATCTTACCAGAATTTTAAACCGAGAACTATGCCGAAAGCTATTTGGAATGGAACCGTAATTGCCGAGAGCGATCGCACGGAAGTTGTGGAAGGCAACCACTATTTCCCCCCAGAAACCATTAAGCAGGAGTATTTCAAGCCCAGCAGCAAACATTCTACCTGTCCTTGGAAGGGAGTTGCCAGCTACTACAGCATCGAAGTGGACAACCAAGTTAACCAGGATGCTGCCTGGTACTATCCAGAAGCCAAGTCAGCCGCCAAGAATATTGAAGGTTACGTGGCTTTCTGGCGCGGGGTGAAAGTCGAAGCCTAGTCTTTTGTAGGGGCAATCCCCCCGTGGTCGCCCCTATTTATGGTATGATTGCACCCTGTTTCCTTTTAAATTGGATCGAATTGATATTTAGATCCTGGCGGTCCATTGGAACCCGAAACAGCTTTAACTAAAGGCACTTC
Organism: uncultured cyanobacterium; assembly: GCA_936920195.1. Taxonomy (GTDB): domain Bacteria; phylum Cyanobacteriota; class Cyanobacteriia; order Cyanobacteriales; family FACHB-T130; genus CAKZHE01. Next base: position 38,812 of record CAKZHE010000062.1, read on the forward strand.
TTTAAGAATATTAAAATCTGTGGCAGTGCCGCTAATCGCAATACCTTGGTTGAGTTGTTGCGCTACCCCATTCCGAGTGGGACTTTGATTTAGGGCGGTGGCTAAAGCTTGGGTGGCATCGTAGGCGGTGGCAGTGCGCCAGCTAACACGCCCTTTCCAAATTGATGCAGCTTGTTTGGCAAAAGGATCGTTGGGTTGGGAACTCCAGGGAACTGCCAAAACAATCCCTTTGATGGCATCTCCCCCAGAAACCAGGATAGTAGGATTATAAAGTTCGTCGCCACCTACCAGTTGAAGATTTCCAGAACTATTGGCTTGGGCAATGGCAACGGCACTATCAACTTTATTTTTACTCAGAGCAAGCACGGCAATGTTGGCTCCAGCTTTACTGGCATCGGTTAGTTCAGTGGCAGCATTAAAACCGGGAACAGTAATATCTACTTCTTTAACTACTTTGCCATTGAATTGCGATAGGGCTGTGACAAATTGCTGTTTCAGTTGTTGGCTGTAGTTGCTATCCGAGTTATAAAAAACTACTACTGAAGCAGGGCTGCGCTTTTTATTAGCATACTTTGCCAAGGTTTCGCCCACGGTTTTTAAGTAAGTGGAAAGCAACTCATTGGCTTTTTGAGCTAGAGAAATGGTTTTTAAGGTGGATTGAGAACCCGTACCGGGGAGAATGCTGGTACTGATGGGCGAAAGCACAGCTAATCCAGCTTGTTCGTAGAGGGCGATCGCTTGTCTGCTGCCATTATCTACCCCATGTCCCAAAACTGCTAGTACGTTGGGAGATTTAATTAAATCCTGAGCTAAGGAAGCCGAAGTTAAAGAATCAATATCGTTGACAATGACCACTTCTAGCAGAGTATTGGGGGTAGGCGGCGATTGGTTAAACTTATCTTGGGCTTGGGCAACGCCCCGCAAAACTTCCTTGGCGGCATCGGGGCTAGGCGTGAGGGGAACTGCCACCGCCATTGTCAGGGGATTGCCAGCTTTTTTAGCCTTAGCGTTGTTTAGGTAAATCTTGACTTCCGGATCGTTTGGGTCTTTAATTGTGGCTTGTTGATATTGGGCGATCGCTTCATCCCAATTCTTTTGGGCAAAAGCTGCTGCTCCCGCAGTTTTAGGAATATTTTGCCCCCCAGCCAAAAGAATTTTTTCCCCTTGGCTAATTAGTTGGGCATTAACAGCGTTACTACTAACTAGCGCTTGAGGATCGATCGGGACAGCCACAGGACTGATACTAGGAGAGGAAGATTCTATTACTTTCCCCGGTTCTTGAGTGTTTTGCAAAACCTTCCACGCCCCAAATCCCACCCCCAAGGCGGCGAGCAATACCAAGCCAGCGATCGCTAAACTAGGTAAAGGAGAAGACGGCCCAGAAATGATCGTGGCTTGAGGAGAATTGTTACCTTGCTGCCCTTTTTTCGCCACCATTGCTTCCTTGGGCAATCCGCACATCAAACAATCTGGGCCAAAGTTTTCGTAGGATTCGTGGACACCAGAACAATTAGGATAGGACTTGCCGTCTTTTGGTTGACCATCACAGAACCAGGATTTTTGCGAACTCACCCTTCATTATCTCCAAGTAATTATTTTTTTGATTCAATTCTAGAAATTTTTAGCCCCGCTTAAAATATCTACCTATTGAGTTTATTGGCGCTCTCACCATCATGATCTTTTGCTACAAAGCTCAAAAAATAGCGGTTAGCCGCATCCTTAATTACTTTGACATACTCACTGGGCTGAAGCCACGGGGAAACACTTGACGCTTCACCGACTGATGCTACCAAAATAGTCTTACTCTGTCTCCGCGTCTGGTATGTTATAAATACTATATCACTAGGATATCCCAGACTGGCAAAATAAACTTAGGGATTATATTGATGAATTAATCAATTAAAAGCCGTCCTAGAAGGTGGTCACTGAGCGTTCGACTGAGCCGCGTGGACAGTGAGCTTGTCGAACTGCACGCCGAAGTCTTCGCCGAACGTCCTTAAAAAGGGGGACTTTGAGAAAATTTCCGGTTCCCTTTTGAAGGGCAGGGCTGTTTCACGCTAAGGTTCAATTTCCGATCTTCAGCTTTCCAATCCCTCTCCCAGTAGGCAAAACCGGAGTTTTTAATAATTGCAACCTTCTTGGCAGAAATTACCGTCTGAAACCCTCGCAAAGCGAGGGTTTCAGACCATCAAAAATCCTAGCGTGAAACCCACATTCCGCAGATGTTAGTTCATTCTCAATTAGTTTTTGGTCAAAATAACCTGCAATCCTTTCAGGGAAAAAATTGCAGGTTATTTGATGTATTTATGATTCTTGGGCGATTATTGACACTATTCTCAACTATTTTATTGATGAAAGCGATTAGAACCAGCTTGAGGAAAGCATCCCTGCCAATAAGATCAAGCCCAACCAAACGTTTTGACCAAAAATCTCTCCGTAGACTGGTCTAGGTAAACTTGGCTGGCGCAAACGCAAATATTGCCACAACCAACCGCCACTAGCAATCAATAGCGATAACCAAAAAGCCCCAGACAATTGCATAATTAGGCCTAACTCGGCTAATAAACCGACAGTTCCGGCAAAGAAAATTCCAACAGCAACGGCAGCATAATTGCCGAAAAATAGGGCGCTAGAATTAATCCCCAGTTGGCGGTCATCTTCTCGATCGGACATTGCATAAACAGTATCAAATCCTAGCGTCCAGAGTACCGTTGCTCCCCACAAGATCCAAGTTGCCGGGACTAAATTAGCAGTGACAGCGCTCCAACTAATTAGCACTCCGAAACCCCAGGCAATGGCAAGTACCAGTTGGGGGATGGGGAAAAACCTTTTTGCTAAGGGATAAAGGATAATAGCGGGAACTGCGGCTACACAGAGTCCAAAAGTGATGGGGTTGAGATAAAGAGCGATCGCCCCCGCACACAAAAAAGCTACAATTGCTACTACCACCCCGACTTTAACCGATAGCGCTCTAGAAGCTAAGGGGCGATCGCGGGTTCTGGCTACTTGCGGATCTATATCCCGATCCCAGAGATCGTTAACTACGCATCCGGCGGCGCTAGTAGCTAAACTTCCCAACACAATTGCCCCCACCAGCAGTAAAGGCGGCTTGCCCTCCCCCGCCAAAAATACCGCCCACAGCGCCGGAATCATTAAAATTAAGCGCCCAGCTGGTTTATCCCAACGCAGCAGGCGAATAATTGCTTGCCAAACGGGTTCGGGTTTTTGTTCTGGCTGAGAAATCATGGGATCTAGTTCAAAGGTTTAAATTTAGGATATCGTTAATCTGGTATCTCTGTCAGAGGGGTTGGGATCAGCACCCAACAACCAAAATAGTTGCTACCGCGCAACTTTAGTTGCAGAGATCGACAAGCTTTTTCTTAGTTTCAATTCCCCCATAAATCTAGGGGATAAATCCACAATCCCAAATTAATTAACTCGGCATGGTTAATGTAGTGTCCGCAGATTTGGCAAGCCTTCCTGAAGGCGGGGTGCAACCAGACAGAATTCTGGCAGCAATTGATATTGGCACAAATTCCATTCACATGGTAGTTGCGCGGATTATCCCCTCGCTACCAGCCTTTACTATTATTGAACGAGAAAAAGAAACTGTCCGACTGGGCGATCGCGATCCCATTACAGGTAATCTCAAACCTGCGATTATGGAAAAAGCGATCGCTGCCCTTCAACGTTGTCAAGGCATTGCTCGCAGTCTCAACGCCGAACAAATCATCGCCGTTGCTACCAGCGCCGTGCGGGAAGCCCCCAACGGGCGAGACTTTTTAAAAGAAATAGAATCTCAAATTGGCCTATTTGTCAATCTCATTTCTGGTCAAGAAGAAGCTCGCCGGATTTACCTAGGCGTACTATCGGGGATGGAATTTAACAACCAACCCCACGTCATTATTGATATTGGTGGCGGCTCCACAGAATTAATTTTAGGCGATGGCGGGGAACCACTTTCTCTCAGCAGTACCAAAATTGGAGCAGTCCGTCTCACGGCGGAATTTGTCACTACCAATCCCATTAGCGATCAAGAATTTAATTACTTGCAAGCCTTCGTGCGAGGGCAGTTAGAAAGACCAATCGAAGACGTGCGATCGCACTTAAAAGCCACCCAAGTTATCCCTAAATTAGTTGGTACTTCTGGCACCATTGAAACCCTGGCGACTTTATTAATCCGGGAAAAACTGGCAACAGTGCCAACCACTATTTCCGGCTATCAATTCAGTTTAAAAAATTTGCAGGAAATGCTCCATCGCCTGCGCCGCCTTTCCACCTCCGAACGCTCTGCCTTACCGGGAATGTCCGATCGCCGTTCCGAAATAATTGTGGCTGGAGCCATAATTTTACAAGAAGCGATGACCCTTCTAGGAGTAGATACCATTACCATTTGCGATCGCTCTTTGCGAGAAGGTGTAATTGTGGATTGGATGCTGTCACGGGGCTTAATTGAAGATCGTTTGCGGTATCACAGTTCTGTTCGCCAGCGCAGTATTCTCAAAACCGCCCAGAAATATCAAGTTAATTTAGAACATAGCGATCGCGTCGCCAAATTTGCCCTCAGTCTTTTCGATCAAACTCAAGGTATTCTCCACAATTGGAGTTCCGAAGATCGGGAATTACTTTGGGCTGCTGCAATTTTACATAACTGCGGGCATCACATCAGTCATTCTGCCCACCATAAACATTCCTATTATTTAATTCGCCACGGAGAGTTACTAGGATATACCGAAACAGAGATTGAAATAATTGCCAATTTAGCTCGCTATCACCGTAAAAGTCCCCCCAAAAAGAAACACGAAAATTACTACAATCTTCCCAGCAAGCAATATCGACGTTTAGTTAGCCAGTTAAGCGCTATACTCCGATTAGCAGTGGCTCTCGACCGCCGACAAATTGGTGCGATCGCCCAAATTAAGTGCGAATATCGCCAGCAATTCCAAGAACTTCGCCTATCCGTCACGGCTAGCCAATCACAAGATGATTGCGCTTTGGAATTTTGGAGTCTAGACTATAAGAAAGCACTGTTTGAGTCCGAATACCATCTCAAATTAGTTCCAACCCTAGAACCCATTCCCCTAACCCTTGGTTAACAGTGCATCAAACCTCTCGAATTTTAACATATTTTAATATTTTCCAGAGATCCAATATCAGTTTTATAAAGCTATGCTCATTAAAGATCCAATATCGTTTATGTAAAGCTATGCTCATTAAAAATTGTTTGCTGACAATATTCGTAGGTTGGGTTGCGCGATAGCAAAACCCAACAAACCACTGATAAATGTTGGGTTGACCCTATCGTTACAACCCAACCTAAGATTCACAACCGATCAACCGGATAATTAAATACAAGAGAGGACGAAAAATGAATTTCATCATACCCGGTTATAACATCACTGAAAAAATCCATGAAGGCCAGCAAACCATTATTTACCGTGCGCTCAAAGAGTTATATCAAACAAAAGTAATTCTTAAGGCTACTAAATCTAGCTATCCCACCTTGCAAGAAATTACTCGGTTGCGCCATGAGTATAATATTTTGCAATCTCTTCATCTAGAAGGTATTACCCAGATCCTTGGCCTAGAAAATGTCAATAACGGCTTGGCTTTGGTTTCAGAAGATTTTGAAGGGATTTCCTTGAAATCTTTAATTAATAAACAAAAGCTATCAATTAAATTCATGCTTTCCATTGCTATCCAGTTAGCAGAAATTCTCTCGCAACTCCACAAACAGCACGTAATCCACAAAGATATTAAACCTCATAATATTCTCGTCAATGAAGAAACTAGCGAAGTTAACCTGATTGACTTTAGTATTGCTTCTCGTCTTTCTAAAGAAACACCTTCCATTACCAATCCTGATTTACTGGAAGGAACTTTAGCTTATATGTCTCCAGAGCAAACTGGGCGGATGAATCGGGCAATTGACTATCGCACCGACTTGTATTCCCTAGGCGCGACTTTGTATGAAGTGTTTACAGGCAAAGTCCCCTTTCTAGCGGCTGATGCCATGGAATTAGTTCACAGTCATATTGCCAAAACTCCAGAACCACCTCATCTTAATAATCCCGAAATCCCCCCAACCGTATCAGCCATTATTCTGAAATTATTATCCAAGACTGCCGAAGAGAGATATCAAAGTTCTCTAGGATTAAAAGCTGACTTAGAACGCTGTTATCAGCAACTCACTACCAAAGGCAAAATAGAATCATTTACCCCCGGCAAACTGGATAAATCTGGACAATTTTTAATTCCCCAAAAACTCTATGGGAGGGAAGCCGAAGTTGCCCAGTTAATGTCTGCTTTTGAGCGAGTTAGTTTGGGGCAGACAGAAATGGTCTTAGTTTCGGGATATTCTGGGATTGGGAAATCCTCCTTAGTCAATGAAGTTCATAAACCAATTGTCCGACAACGAGGTTACTTTATTGCGGGGAAATTTGACCAATTCAAACGGAATATTCCCTACGCGGCTTTGATTCAAGCTTTTCAAGACTTGATTCAGCAGTTGCTCACGGAAAAATCAGAAAGTTTGGAAAACTGGAAATCTAAGTTATTAACCGCCCTAGGGGAAAATGGACAAATCATTATTGATGTCATTCCAGAATTAGAGCGGATTATTGGCAAGCAACCTGCCGTATCAGAGGCGGGAGCAGCGGAAAAACAAAATCGCTTTAACCGGGTGTTTCAGCAATTTATCCAGGTGTTTGCCCAACAATCCCATCCCCTAGTTTTATTCCTAGATGACTTGCAATGGGCGGATAATACTTCTTTGAAGTTAATTCAACTCCTGACAACGGATGCCGATAGTAAATATCTGCTGTTAATTGGGGCTTATCGGGATAATGAAGTGGATGCCGCCCATCCTTTAACCAGTACAATTGAGAAGATTCAAGCAGACAATGGTCAGATTAATAATATTGTCCTCAAGCAACTGAGTTTGACAAGTGTTTCAGCTTTAATTGCTGATACTCTAGCAGTAGAAACAGAGTATGATGACAAGCAAGTAAGTAGCCAAGTTGCCGATAGAATCCAACCCCTAGCGGAGTTGCTTTATAATAAAACGCAGGGCAATCCATTTTTCTTAACTCAATTACTGCAAACTCTCTATAGTGAAGAATTATTGACTTTTGATTTTAGGCAAGAATGCTGGCAATGGGATATCCAGCAAATTCTCTCCCAAGAGATAACTGATTATGGGATTGTGGAGTTGATTGCTAGAAATATTCAGAAACTGCCGGAAGACACCCAGAAAACTTTAAAATTAGCGGCTTGTATTGGCAATAGATTTAACTTGTATGTGCTGGCAGTGGCTTCGGAAAAATCTGCTTCGGAAACCGCAACTTTCCTATGGGCAGCGCTGCAAGCTGGATTAGTGTTGCCATTATCTGAATCCTATAAAATTCCCTTGGTTGGGACTGTAGATTGGGAACAGAATAATTATTCATTGCAAATTGGTTACAAATTCTTGCACGATAGGGTACAGCAAGCCGCTTATTCATTAATACCAGAAGACGAAAAAAAAGCAACGCACTTAAAGATTGGGCAGTTGGTGTTAGCAAACACACCAGAGCCTGATATTGAGGAAAATGTTTTTGATATTGTTAACCAGTTAAATATTGGTCGAGAATTTATCCAATCTCAGGTTGAAAAGAATAAATTAGCAGAACTTAACCTAATAGCAGGGAAGAAGGCCAAGGATTCAACTGCTTATGATGCAGCTACTAGGTATTTGAATTCGAGCTTGGAATTACTTGATAAAAATAGTTGGGAAACCCAGTATCAGTTAACTCTAGATATTCACGTAGAAGCGGTAGGAGCAGAATATCTTAATACTAACTTTGAACGAGCTAACCAGTTGTCTGAGTTGGTTTTTGAACGGGCTAAAAGTCTTATAGAAAAAATCCCAGTATATGAAACCAAAATTCAGTTTTATATGGTTCAAAACCAGATGCCAGCAGTAATAAAAACTGTTATGCCTTTGTTAGAAACTCTGGGATTTCCCCTCCCTAAAAAAGCAAATAAATTAGTAGTATTAATGGAACTTCTCGGAACAAAAATAAAGCTAGGCAAAAAGCAGATTGAGGAATTAGTTGCTTTGCCAGCGATGACTGATCCTTATAGACTAGCAACAATGAGGCTGTTAAATGCTGTATTTGCAGCTGCTGGGGCAACAAATCCGGAACTAGTACCAGTAGTGGCAATGAGGATGATAAATTTCAGCCTGAAATATGGTAATTGCCCAGAAACATCTGTTGGCTATGGTCTGTATGGGTTAATTTTGTGTGCCGGAATGGGAGATATTAAATCTGGCTATCAATTTGGTCAACTAGCAGTAAAGCTAATCGACAAATTTGATTTCAAACAGCTTAAACCCAAAGTATATTTGCTGTTTTGGGCTTCTATTGCTCATTGGAAACAACCTGCCAAAAGTATAGTTGAACCTTCCTTAGAAATAATTAAGGCTTCCACAGAGGTTGGCGATCTAGAGTATTCTGCATATGCAGCATTTACTTATTGCGTAATTTTGTTTTTAAGTGGTATTAGTCTTGAGATTTCATGTCAAAACTATAGTAAATATATTAGTATAATGGCAACACAAAAACAACAGTATCATGTTCAGTTAAACGGCGTATGGAGACAACTTATTTTCAATCTTCTTAACCAAAATATTAATCAAGATATTTTGCTAAATCACAACGAAAATGCCAGCACCAAATTTTCAAATTCAACATTTCTAACTGATATTGATAACGGAACTTTAATGTTTAATACTAGTTTTACTCAGTGTATTTTTGCTTATTTAATGAAAAATTATACTTTGGCTGTTGAAACAGCTAAAATCGCAGAAAAACATAGTGTAAGTGTGCTTGGTATTTTTCCTGTTGCAGTTCACAATTTTTACTATTCTCTCTCTCTTCTTGCTGTTTATAATAATATTTTTCACGAAGAAAAAAAACAATGTCTGAAGAAAGTTATTGCTAATCAAAAAACAATGAATAATTGGGCAAATCATTCTTGTATTAATTTTCGGCATAAATATGACTTAGTAGAGGCAGAAAAAGCGCGAGTTTTGGGGCAAGACTATCAAGCAATCACATATTACGAACAAGCAATAGCCGGAGCCAATAAAGAAGGATATATCCATGAAGAAGCATTAGCCTGCGAACTAGCTGCCGAGTTTCATTTTTCTCGAAATAGAGCTATAATTGCTAAAGCTTATTTATTAAAATCCTACTATGCTTATATCCGCTGGGGTGCTTTAGCTAAGGTCAAAGATTTAGAAAAACGGTATCCAGAAATATTTTCAGAAGTATTGAAAAGGGAAGCATCTACAATTGACTTCAGCGCAACTACCAGTGCCAGTTTTACCTTAACTTCTACTACGGGGACAACTGGCAATCACTCAGCAATGCTAGATATGCTTTCGGTAATGAAAGCATCCCAGGCGATATCTGGAGAACTGGTTTTAGAAAAGCTGTTTTCTAGCCTAATGACAATCTTGATGGAAAATGCTGGAGCGAGAATCGGCTTTTTATTGTTGAAACAAGCCGATAAATTAGTACCAGTAGCTTCTGGAAAGCTAGAGAACAATCAAGTCGCTTTACTGCCTTTGGAGCATTTATTATCTCCTGAAGATTTACCTTTTTCAGCAATCAACTATGTGGAAAGAACTTTAGAACCAGTTATCTTAACCAATGCTAGTCAGGAAGGGATTTTTACTCACGATCCCTATATTGTTAAGCATCAACCAAAATCTGTCTTGGGAATGCCAATTGTTTATCAAGCTAAGTTAATTGGCATCCTTTACTTGGAGAATAATCTAGCTACTGGAGCATTTACTAAGCAAAGGCTAGAAGTATTGAAACTCTTGACTTCCCAGGCTGCTATTTCTCTGGAAAATGCCACTCTGTACCATGAATTGCAGGAGTTAGCCGCCAAGGAAAGGGAACGAGCAGTGGAGCTAGGAGAATCTCTGAATAAGCTGCAACAAACGCAGGCGCAATTGGTGCAAACGGAGAAAATATCTAGCTTGGGACAACTCGTAGCTGGGGTAGCCCATGAAGTTAATAATCCGGTGGGTTTCATTTCTGGTAATCTGCATCATGCTACGGAATATGTAAATGCCTTAACTAATCATATCAGTCTCTATCAAGAAAACTTTCCCAATCCTCCCGATCAAATTAAGGAAGATGCCGAAGATATTGAAATAGAATACTTGATTGAAGATTTGCCTCAAATGCTATCTTCAATGAAATTGGGTATTGACCGCATCCGCGATATTATGCAGTCCCTCCGTAATTTTTCCCGGGTGGATACGGCTGATAAAAAACCTGCGGATATCCATGCGGGGATAGATAGCACGCTGATGATTCTTCAGCATCGCTTGAAACCCAAAGGCGAGTTAGAAGAGATTGCGATTATCAAAGAGTATGGCGATTTGCCAGAAATAGCCTGTTATAGTGGTTCGCTGAATCAAGTGTTTATGAATATCATTGCTAATAGTATTGATGCTATGGAAGGGGAAAGAGCTAGAAGCCCAAAGCATATTACCATTAGGACTGAACAAATTGATGATGATAAGGTCGTGATTCGGATTAAGGATGATGGACCCGGAATGACTGAGGAGGTGCGAGAGCGTTTATTTGATGCTTTCTTTACTACTAAGCCAGAAGGGAAAGGCACGGGTTTAGGGCTTTCAATTTCATATCAAATTGTGGTGGAAAAACATGGAGGTAAGTTGCAGTGTGTTTCCGCGCCCGGTCAAGGGGCTGAGTTTATCATTGAAATTCCTATTGATTAAGGAATAGCAAAGAATTTATTTGATCGATTCACTGCTAATTGATTAATTCTAATGTAGAGATATCTCGTCGAACTTCTCTACATTATAACGATTTCAGAAAATCAGGAGAAATTCACCTCAAGCTAGAAAACTAGCCACAAATATTTCAACCCTCGTGCTATCGCACTTGGCTTTCCTTTATATCCCCCAGTTCTTAGATGAAATTCCGGGAAACGTTGTAGTATGCTCTTAATAGAGATTTTTATTTGTAGTCTCGCTAGTGCAGCGCCTAAACACAAGTGAATGCCAGTACCAAAACCAAAATGCTGATTATTTGGACGAGTAATATTAAGCGATTCTGACTCCGAGAACTGATCTGGGTCGTGGTTTGCCGATGCCAGCCAAGCATAAATATCCTGTCCAGCTTTAATTAAATTTCCTTGCAACTCAAAATCATTTTTCGCAAGGCGGTGGATAAACTGGACAGGGGCTTCATATCGCAATGTTTCTTCAACTGCAGTCTCTACTAGAGAGAGATTTTCTCTCAAAAGTTTTAGCTGTTCTGGATATTTCAGGAGTAGAAAAATGCTATTTCCTATTGCATTGACTGTTGTCTCGTATCCAGCATTGAGTAATAGCCATATCATTCCCTGCAACTCTTCGTCACTAAGGTAATATCCCTCTTCTTGTGCCATTATTAAGTCGCTTAATAAGTCTTTTCTTAAATGCTGGCGGTGTTGCAAAATCTGTTCTTGGATGTAATTTAAGAATTCAGTCCGAGACTGATACATAAGCTCTAGAGAGACAGGAGAGCCGCCAAGAAATTCGACTTCATTTTTGACCCAGTTGTTGATTGTCTCATAGTCTTTACGAGGAAACCCGATTAGATCAGAAAGTACATTTACGGGGAGTATTTCAGCAAAATTCTCAATAAATTCTATCTCCTGAGTATTTTGCCAGTTATCCAAGAGTGAATTAACATTTTCTTGAATTTGTAAGCCCATTCCTTCTATAATTTGGGTAGTAAATGTTTTACTAACTAGCGAACGGAGGCGTGTGTGTTTTGGAGGATCGCTAAATAGTATTGATTTTTGAGTAATACTAAACAATTGAGATATGATTTCCCGCGCCTCTGCTGGGTAGCGTTCTAATTCAAGGGGAGGCATCTCTGAAGAAATTTGGCGATCGCGCAATATTGATTGAATATCTGCATATTTAAAGATATGCCAAGCTCCCACTCCACTACTAAAGCCTGTATGAAATTTGGAATCCCATACTACGGGGCTTTCAGCACGCAATTTGGCAAAAGTTGGGTAGGGATTTTCCAAAAATTCAGGGCTTAAATAGTCTAAGTTCAGTTCTGTTGTGACCATAGTCTTTGCCTCGGTAGATATGCTTTTAAGCTTACCAAGTCCAAATCTTAGTCTTTCCTATGCGATCGTATAATGTTACAAATTTTATGATTAGCCCAAGTCACCCTTGCAGACTTTGTATAAGTCCTGCCTTTTTTGCTCTTGAGAGAGGACGACTGGATATTGGCTAGGGCGATCGCCTTTCGCAGAGCTTCTTTTGTCATAATTCTCAGCGATCGCCCTTAGACTGAAGTGAGTGGGAGGGTATATTTTTTATTGACAATCTGTATCTTCTCTGGTATAGCTTTACTTCTTTGCTTTCTGAGTATTTCTGCTGATGATTTCGCTATTATGCCTAAAATTTACAGTTTGTGGGGAAAACTTTAACGAAACTTTATCTTAAATGGGGTGTTGCTCATTGTCATACCAAGAAATCGTGATATATTGACTATGGTCTTTTTCCTAAGTACATTTACGGACATTGAAGATATGCGAGTACAAACGAACGCTTCTGCCACCGACTGCAATCTTTTAGCCAATAAGTCAGATGCTACGGCTGCCAGTCAAGTTAAAAATAAGTTAAATTCAACCCCTGCCACTTCCATTAAAAATACATTGAATTCAACTGCTACCACCTCCGTTAAAAATAAGTTAAATTCTACTGTTACTACTCCCGCTAACAACAAGTTAAATAGACCTGTTTCCACTCCTGTTAATAACAAATCAACTTCGTTTGATCGCGATCTCTTTACTAATACATCAGCCAAGTTAAACACCGCTCAGATTAAAAATCATCGTCTATTTTATCCTCTATCGTGGAAACCAACTCTTAATCCCTATGCTTCAACCATGATTCAAGAAATGGCTGATTGGCTAACGGAATTAGAAATTCTTAAGGATCGGGAAACAGTTAAAATCTTACAAGAAGAAAGAGCAGATTTATACGGAGGCTATCCATTTCCTTTTGCTAGTTTTAAGAAACTGAAGGGACTCACTAAGTTTCTCGCACTATGGATGGTATTTGATGACGTAGCAATTGAAAGTTCCAATGACTATTGGGAAACCAATAACGTTTCCATTGAGGACTATATAGAAGCTATGCGTGGTGGTAGCTTGTCCGAAAATACTGATGTTTTTCTACGAGCATGGTGGGAAGTTGGCCAATGTTTTGCAGAAAGTATGAGTCAAAAATGGCTCGATCGCATGGCTAATAACTTTGCCCACTGGTTACGAGAAACAATTAGAGAACGTGAAACTTACACCGCGCTAAAAAATGCTGGTAAACTGCCAGATTTAAATACATATTTTGGTATTCGCTGTACTTCAGTTGGTGTTTTAGAAACACTTCATCTAATTGAATATGCTGGGGATTTCGAGTTACCTGATGAAGTCCATAATCACCCAATAATCAAGGCATTGCATGAATTAGGCACAAAATTAATCTTCTTAAGCAATGACATTGTTGGTCTTGAAAAAGATCTGCGTTCAGGTTGGCCTAATACTGTTACTATCCTCCAACAAGAATATGGCCTAACGTTGTCTGATGCGCTAACCCAAGCTGTTGAATTGCATAATGATTGCGTTTTTAGTTTTATCGATGCAGAAAGCAAAATTCCTTCCTTTGGTAGAGAAATAGATCCTTTTGTCCGTGGTTATGTAGAAGGTATGCGTTTTGTAGTTCGAGGCATAGCACAATATCAATACGATGCAGAACGCTACCAGTGGAAGCGCGAATTAGCACCTGGTAAAGCACCATTTGCTGTATCTCTGGCTTCTTTCGTAGATAAATAAAATTCATTCTCAATATTAAATACTAAAAAAATCTGCAATTCGATCGAATTGCAGATTTTTTTAGTTTAGATCTGTGATATCTACTGATGCAATTCCGAATTAATATCTTCAATTTATTAGCGTGGCTGGAAATTCCGCGCCGTGCTAGAGAACGCGAACGCCTGGTAAAATAACGCTAGACTCTCCCCCTAAGTCCGTGAGAACCGACACAATTTTTTATCAGAAAAATGGGTCTAAAACCCCGTCCTTCTAGGACGGCTTTTCTTGTTCGCGAATGTACTGTTTAAGTACCTCTATGGGCGCACCTCCGACTGAGCTAACAAAATAACTAGGACTCCAGAGGGCATCTTTCCCTAATGGCTTACGGTATCCACTTTGACCGTATCGACGACTAGATACTCCTTTTAGTGCGTTCACCATCTGAGAGACAGAAAACTTAGGCGGGTATTCAATTAGCGTGTGAATATGGTCAACTTCACCGTTAAATTCAAGAATCTGAAAATCCATTTACAGACCAATTCTAGCACAGGCAATGAAAGCGAGATATCAATACCGTTTCTATCCGACAGAGCAACAACGACAGAGCCTAGCTCAGTTGTTTGGTTGCGTTCGGGTGGTTTGGAATGATGCCCTAGCTTTCAGTAAGTCCAGTAAATACCCTGGGTACAAAGCTCTATCCAAATCTCTTACTTTGTCTAAAAAGACAATTGAAAGAGAGTGGCTAAACAACGTCTCGTCTGTCCCCTTGCAGCAATCTCTAATGTCTGATGGCTCCAAGGCTCAAAGCCCTGACTACTCAAAGGCAGACCGCAAAATTCGCCAGCTTCAGAAGAAATTGGCGCGTCAACAGAAAGGCTCAAATCGCCGACATAAAACTCGTCTCCAAATAGCCAAGCGGCACAATCGAATCGGCGATACCCGCAAAGACTTTTTGCATAAGCTATCTACCAAAGTTGTTAGGGAAAACCAAACTATCATTTTGGAAGATTTAAACGTCTCTGGCTTGGTTAAAAATCGTCGGCTTGCTAGGACAATTAGTCTCCAAGGATGGAGAGAATTTAGGACGCTATGCGAAGCTAAGTCGCAGAAGTTTGGGAGAGTTTTTCGGGTAGTAAGTCGATGGGAGCCAACCAGTCAAATTTGTTCTGAGTGTGGCTATAAATGGGGCAAACTCGATTTAAAAGTGCGGTCGGTTAGATGTTTAAACTGCGGTACTGAACACGACCGAGACGAAAATGCGGCTAGGAATATAGAAAAAGTCGGGATAGGGCATTGCCACGACTCTAAACGGACGCAGAGACAGAGTAAGACTACCTCGGTAGCATCAGTCAGTGAAGCGTCAAGTGTTTCCCCGTGGCTTTAGCCCGGTGAGTATGTCAACAACTCTTTCAAACCTTCCCCAGCTTATTATTTGAACTAATTGGACAATCTCCAGAACTCTCCCAGAAATATGAATTTTCGTCACGGGAAATCAAAGAACTGGCGCGGCGCTTTGATGGCATATTTTTACCACTGCCAGAAGCCATAGACCAACGGCTCTATTTTGTCGAAGTCCAGTTTCAACAATCTTAGTCGCCAGGAGATAGAAACTATGTTTGGACTAAGCGATCTCAAGCAAAGCAAGGTTTACCAAGAAGCTAAGGAAGAAGGCAAGCTGGAAGGCAAGCTGGAAGGCAAGCTGGAAGGCAAACTGGAAGGCAAACTGGAAGGCAAACTGGAAGGCAAACTGGAAGGCAAACTGGAAGGCAAGCTTGAAACAGTTCCTTTGTTATTACAGTTAGGATTAACTGTAGAACAAATTGCCGAACGCTTAGACTTGAAGTTAGAGACAGTCAAAAAAGCCGCTCAACAACAATAAGAATCAGATCTGAGACAAACTTCACTGAAAATAGAGCGATCGCCTTTGGCAGGAGGCGCGATCGCCTGGTAAAATCACCCTAGGCAACCACGAGGGGATTGCCTAATTCATTGAGACGCGCTATATCTGGCAAATGTGGGTTTTAACGTTAAACTATTTGATTTTGGGCAAGCCTCTCGTTACTTGTTCCCAGTCAAAGCCTAGGAACGAGTAACGAGTAGAATGATTTAGACGGGAGATAATATCAACCCTTACTCCGGACTAAAAAACCTTTCTCCTTCAAGAAAATTCCTAGGGCAACAAAGAGAACAATAATTAATGCTCCGATACCGATAGGACTGGGCAACCAAAAGACAAATTCTAAATGATTAATTTGTCCCGGTTGTAAATGCCAAATAGTTTGGTTTCCTTGGTTGACAAATTCTGGCGCTATCGCATCGCTTTTGCCAGAAACATCTTTTCCACCCCAAGGCGATCGCACCCTAAAATCCAAATTAATTAAGGAACCTGGACTAATTAGTACCGCCCCTTCCTGGGAAGCCACACCTAGGGAACGCAGATCCACATCATAGACTAAATGATTGCGAATAAAGAAGATAAAGTTGCCTTGACTAACTTTGAGGTGAGAGCTAATTTTGGGCAAATCTGCTAATTCTGCCTGGGCGACTTCCGCATTCGCTTGCTCTACTGGATTGAAAAAGCGGTTAAATTTCTCTTCCAATTCCTTGCCGCTGGCAAAGGGAATGGTGACGATGGTTTCCTGGGGCGATACCCGCTGAATTCTCCCATCTAGCTCCCGCGATCGCTTTTTGATGCTCTCCAACCACTGCTGGACGGTAGACTTGCTAAAACTGGTTAATTGCTCGCCCAATTGAATCCGCTGGACAATCGCGCCGCGATGTTCCCCGTCAAAGTTCACCCCCAAGTCGTACTGCACGCAGCCAGAAAGCGCTAGCGCCGCCAACAGTGCCACCCCCAGCACCCGCATTTTCTGCCAGATGGGGGCAATCGCTCTATTCTTGCTCTTATTCCCTTTCAAAATCGCGGTTATCACTGGTTCTCTCCGGTTTTCCACCTCGCCATCATTATGTTAAGGCTTTCTCTGACTCCATTCCAAATGTTGCCCAGATTGATTTTCCTGACTAGGGTTCCCCGTTTAGATGGTAGCAGATCCAGGGATACTTTGTGATTCCCCTAGAAAATATCTTCAATATATGTTAGTGATCAATTAAAGTAACGGGACATTAAGCATGGTTAATAAAAGTGAAAGTGTAGGTATAAAGTTTTATGTTCTGGAGAAACTAAGAAATGAATTTAAAGCCGAATGCGCCCGCCACGGCAGAAGTATGGGTGAAGCTTTAGCCGCCCTCATGCAAATAGTTGTGGAATCTCCAGAATTATTCTTTGATCGATTACCGGAGGAGGAAATTAGTATTGCGAATCTGATTGCTTCCTTCCCGGACTTACCAGAGTTAGCTAAAAATAGCTATATTCCTTTGGAGAGATTGCAAGAGTTACTAGCGGGAGCCTACGCTTCCGATCGGGAGTTGATTGGTCTGGCAAGAGTATTGCTCAAAAATGGCAAGCCCAGACATCCAATCGATCTAAAAATGATTCGCGATCGCACGTTCCTAGGGCAAAATCCAGAGTGATTTTAGCAACTTATGGCGATCGCTCCGGCACAGGCCAAGGTTGAGAGGGAGCAGTACGGGAATTGCTGCGGGAATGCCCCAGCATCTCCGAAGCGAAATAATAACCAGCATAGGCCGGAACCACAATAGCTAAGATAGCCGCGATCGCCCCTAAACCACTCATAGCCGAGAAGGAAGAGCCATAATGACAGCGATAGGGGTCATAGGTCAAATGATCGGAATTAATTAACTCCCGCAAAGCCATAGGGCGTTTAAAGCGGACTCGACGATCATCTAACTTTTCTACCATTACCCAACCAGCTTGAGCTTCTTCTTCGCAGAGATGCTGAAAAATAGCGGGATTGCGAAACAGATCCCGGTTAGCCCGGACAATTTTAAATTCCCAACCCGTGGCGGGGGGTTCAGAGGGAACCGATTTGCCATTGCCATTGGGCGATGACTCGGTGATGGTAGCCCGATCTTCGGGAGATTCATAAGTGGTCAATCTTTCTTCCTCCTCAGCTTCTTGTGGTCTGGGGACAACCTGCTGCTGGCGCATCCACCAACTAGCGACTATTGCCTCCAAACCCAGACCGCCGATTGCCAAGCTAGAAATTACTATTTCGAGCATATAAGCTATTAGATGGTGAACTACCAGACGCTGACCGCCTAAGCGGTACAGCGCTGGCTTCCTGATTCAACGGGGATAGCGTCCAACAAAAC
>CAKZHE010000063.1 GCA_936920195.1 uncultured cyanobacterium
AGTCAATACCCCGGATGTTTCAGGAAATTCTGTTTCCTAGTTACAAGCCCCATCCCCTTGTGGGTGGGGCAGTTGACGAGATATTTTGGTGTTTGCTCGCGTTTCTATTTCTTCCCACTCGCCGAGCAGTTTGGCAAATTCCCTTATGGGTGTTGGTAATTACTTGCCTGTTGGAGTTTATGCAGTTGTGGCATCCGCCATTTTTAACTTGGGTACGCTCCTTTGGCTGGGGAAGAATGATCCTTGGCACTACCTTCACCTGGGCAGATTTCCCCTATTATTTTATTGGGAGTGGGTTAGGATGGTTGTGGTTGCGGTTGATGGTGCGCGGGGTAAGGCTGAAATAATTTAGTCGTTTTGCCATTTTTCGTAACTAATGAGATCGCCGATGCGATCGCGCAACAAAAAGTTACCATTTTCTAGTTCGCGCTCAAAATCGAGCCATTCACTAGGAGGAATATATTTGCAGAGGGTGTAAATGGTTTGCTGGCGACTAACTGAACCCTTGGCGACAAGCTGGCGAGCTTCGTCTTGAATTGTTTCTAGGGAGTATCGGGTAGATGAAAGCATTATTCTGATAGTAAGTATGGGAATTTTAAATGGATGCAGTCAGGAGAAAAGAAAATGATGCTAAATTCCAAAGGCGATCGCTCTGATTATAACTCTCATTCCTTAACCACGATCAAAAAACCAGTTAAAGTTAAACCCAATGCCAAACGGCAACATATCCAGGAAGAGGCTGATGGCAGTTTGACAGTCAGCCTGAAATCTTCACCTGTGGACGGCAAAGCTAACGAGGAATTGATTAAACTGCTGGCGCAGAAATTCCACGTCCCTAAATCAAAAGTTAGCATTAAATTGGGTCTATCGTCTAGACAAAAGTTAATTGAAATTGAGCTAGAAAACCCATGAAAATGTTCGACAAGTAACAATTATTAGAACAAAAAGTAACGTTGTGCCATCGGCAAAACCGTGGCAGGCTCGCAGGTGAGTAATTCGCCGTCGGCTTTGACTTGATAGGTTTCGGGATCGACTTCAATTTGCGGCAAAGCGTCATTCAGCTTCATATCTTGTTTGGTTAATTGCCGAGTTCCTGCCACTGCCACGGCGGGTTTTTGCAAACCTAATTGGGAGGCAATTCCCCGCTCTACAGCGACTTGGGAAACGAAGGTGAGGGAAGTAGCGGCGATCGCACCACCAAAATTACCAAACATGGGACGGGAGTGAATGGGTTGGGGGGTGGGAATACTAGCATTAGCATCGCCCATTTGCGCCCAAGCGATCGCCCCTCCTTTAATGACTATCTCTGGTTTAACACCAAAAAAGGCTGGTCGCCACAGGCATAAATCTGCCAATTTCCCTTTCTCCACGGAACCGACATATTGGGCAATGCCGTGGGTGATGGCAGGATTAATTGTATATTTGGCGATATAGCGTTTGGCGCGCAGGTTATCATTGTGGGCGCTATCCCCCGGCAAACTGCCTCGCTGCACCTTCATTTTATGTCCCGTTTGCCAGGTGCGAATAATGACTTCGCCTACCCTCCCCATTGCCTGGGAGTCCGAAGAAATCATGCTGAAGGCTCCCAAGTCGTGGAGAATATCTTCGGCGGCAATGGTTTCCCGACGGATGCGGGATTCGGCAAAGGCAACATCTTCGGGAATGCTGGGGTTAAGGTGATGGCAAACCATCAACATATCCAGATGTTCATCTAAAGTGTTGTAGGTGTAGGGGCGAGTCGGATTGGTAGAAGAAGGCAAAACATTACTTTCGCCACAAACCCTAATAATATCGGGAGCATGACCACCCCCCGCTCCTTCAGTATGATAGGTGTGAATGGCTCGCCCTTTAAAAGCAGCGATGGTAGCTTCTACAAATCCGGCTTCGTTGAGGGTGTCGGTGTGGATGGCAACCTGCACATCATATTTATCGGCAACGCTCAGGCAAGTATCAATGGTGGCGGGGGTAGTTCCCCAATCTTCATGTAACTTTAAACCCATTACCCCGGCTAAAACCTGTTCTTCTAATCCTTGGGGTTGACTGCTATTGCCTTTGCCCAAAAATCCCAAGTTGACGGGGAATGCATCCGCTGCTTGCAGCATTCGATAAATGTTCCAGGGACCCGGCGTACAGGTGGTAGCATTAGTACCAGTGGCGGGACCAGTACCGCCACCAATCATCGTAGTAATGCCAGAAGCGATCGCCACTTCAATTTGTTGGGGACAAATAAAATGGATGTGGGTATCAATTCCCCCAGCCGTAATAATTGCCCCTTCTGCTGCCAAGATTTCCGTTCCCGGACCAATAATAATATTTACCCCATCTTGAATATAGGGATTGCCAGCTTTACCAATTTTGGCAATTTTGCCCTCTTTGATGCCAATATCCGCTTTCACTATGCCCCACCAATCCAAAATTAGGGCGTTGGTAATGACTAGATCCATTGCACCATCGGCATTAGTAATGGGGGATTGTGCCATCCCATCTCGGATGGTTTTACCGCCACCAAAGTTCACTTCTTCGCCGTAGATAGTTAGATCTTGTTCAACTTCGATGAATAATTCGGTGTCAGCAAGGCGAAGGCGATCGCCTGTTGTGGGACCATAGGTTTCAGCGTAGGCGCGACGATCCATGCGATAAGTCATAATAGGGAATAGGGAATAGGGAACAGGGAACAGGGAACAGGGAACAGGGAACAGGGAACAGGGGGGGGAGAGGGAACAGGGAACAGGGAATGAGGGAATGAGGGAATGAGGAGGTGGGGAGATGGGGAGGTGGGTGCGATCGCCAATTTTGCCCAAACAGGTACAGTTGATCAAAATCCCCAGATAAATTCCTGTGCAGTTTTTTACCTGCGAATGCTATATAAGGTAATGAAGATGGGGCGATGGGGAGTAAAAATCTATTACCCATTTCCTATTACCTATTGCCTATTTCCTATTCCCTATGTCTATTGCTTCTGCTCAACCAGCTTTACTTGTACTTGCTGATGGCACTACCTATCAAGGTTGGTCTTTTGGTGCGGCGGGAACCACGATTGGCGAAGTAGTGTTTAATACCGGGATGACCGGATATCAAGAAGTGCTGACAGACCCCAGCTATTGTGGTCAAATCGTGACTTTTACTTATCCAGAATTGGGTAATACTGGGATCAATCCGGAAGATGAAGAATCCCATCGACCCCAGGTAAGAGGAGCGATCGCGCGCAACATTTCTTCCCGTCCGAGCAACTGGCGTTCTACCCAATCTTTGCCTGATTACCTCAAGGAACACAACATCCCCGGAATTTACGGCATCGATACCCGCTCCCTCACCCGCAAAATTCGCTCCACCGGAGCCATGAATGGTGGCATTTCCACGGAAATTCTTGATCCCGTGGAATTATTAAAAATGGTGCAAGCTGCTCCTAGCATGGCGGGATTAAATCTTGTCCGGGAAGTCACCACATCTCAGGTCTATGAGTGGTCAGATCCTACCACCAACGTTTGGGAATTTAGTGACTCGGTGGCATCCGCTGGTGAATCACCCCTAACTGTCGTCGCCATTGATTTCGGAGTCAAGCGGAATATTCTCCGTCGCCTCGCCAGTTATGGTTGTCGAGTGGTGGTTGTACCTGCTAGTACCCCAGCGGCGGAAATTCTCAAATATAACCCCGACGGGATTTTTCTCTCCAATGGACCAGGAGATCCCGCTGCGGCTACGGAGGGAATTGCTATCACCAAAGCCTTATTAGCCAGCGAAAAACCAATCTTTGGCATCTGTATGGGACACCAAATTCTGGGACTCTCCCTAGGAGCAGAAACCTTTAAACTCAAGTTTGGACATCGAGGTTTAAACCAACCCGCTGGTTTGCAGCAAAAGGTAGAAATCACTAGCCAAAATCATGGGTTTGCGATCGCACCTGATACCCTCAACTCCGATTTAGAAATCACCCATCTCAACCTCAATGATCGCACTGTAGCAGGATTGCGGCATAAATCCTTACCTTTCTTCTCGGTACAATACCACCCCGAAGCTAGTCCAGGTCCCCACGACGCTGACTATTTATTCGCGCAGTTTGTCACCGCCATGAAGGAGTATCGTCAAAAAAATCTGGCTCCTCTAGCTGGATAAATCCATCAAGCTGACGGGGTAACAACCCTGTCAGCTTTTTTCCTCAATGAGTAGCAACAATAAATATTGAATGACTTAGAGGATAAATTAATCATGGTAACAACAATTGGTGTTCGTGAAACAATTAAAAGTTTAAATGATTTACAAACTAAGTTTAATTTAACTCAGACTGAAGATGATAAATTTTTCACCGAATGGTATGAAAATTTACCAGAAATTACTGATGCAGAACGAATAGCTTTAGAGCGTATTAAACAGCGTTATAATTATCATCGTCTGTATTCGCAGTTACTAGAAGGAACAATTAATTTAGTGGTGGTTTCGCCTTTATTAGAAGTAGCAGGTTTTTTAGATCCCCCTTTTAGAATTAAGTCTCCTGAATCAGTAGAATTAATTATTGAAGATCCAGATCAAACTGTTATCAAGGGATTAATAGACGTTTTAGTGGTACAGGAAAATTTATGGATATTAGTCATAGAATCAAAACGTACCAGTATTCCTGTTGCCGCAGCATTACCGCAAATTTTAGCGTATATGATGGCTAATTCTAACCAGGATCGAGCCACTTTTGGTCTAGCAACCAATGGGGATAGTTTTGTTTTTATTAAACTTGTTCATCAGGAAATACCGCATTATGATGTATCGCGGGAATTTTCCCTATTTCCTCGGCGGCATGAGTTGTCTGAAGTGCTACGAATTTTAAAGAAATTAGGATCTCCCGTTAGGACTGAAAAATCAATAAAATGACTCATATTAGTAGGGTGTGTTAGCGTAGCGTAACGCACCATCAACGCTATATGCGAAGCAACTGCCTAAGTCGTGATTTATCAGTGGTTGGTTGGGTTTTGCTGTCGCGCAACCCAACCTACGATTATAATCAAGTTATTGATTTTTCATTCCTTAGCCAATCGACCAAAGATCAGATTTATTAGTATTAGTAGAAACTTTCCAGTGGAACATCTTGATTTCAAACTTGTTTGAGTACCACCAAAGTAATATCGTCAAATACCTTTTGTTCGCCAATATGCCGCCGCACATCTTCAATTACTGCTTGGCGAATCTCCTGAACTGAATTGTACCAAGAATGCCTAACTACATTGCACAAACGTTTTAAACCATATTCTTCCTGGGCTAAATTTGCTGCTTCAGTAATGCCATCTGTATAAAGAACCAATCCATCCCCTGAATTCAACTGCACCTGAGTTTGAGCAATAAAATCAGCAACGTCAGATTCTAGTCCAATCGGAAACCCTAAATCAAGAGTATCAATCAACTCTATTTCTCCATTAGCTCGCACTATAATTACCTCTTCATGCTGTCCGCTAATAACTATGGTTCCTTGGGAGTAATCTAGCAAAACTAGACTCATACTTTTATCAGAATTCATCCGGGAAACATTTTTATACAGCGTGCGATTGAGGATATCTAGAAATTTCACCGGATTAGTTTCATTGCTTTCCAACAGCGTTCGCACTGCTGTTTGTGCCATAATCATCAACATTCCCGATTCTAGTCCGTGTCCAGTAACGTCACCAATCCCAATTTTTACTCCATCTGCCTGGGGAAGAATATCATAATAGTCACCGCCGACTTCATTGGCTGGTTCCATAAATCCCGCTATTTCTAACCCCGCAATTTGACTAAGTTCCTGTTCTTTTGGTAGGATCATCTGTTGCAGTCGGCGGGTAACATCTAATTCCGTTGTCATCCGGAGATTTTCAGCTTTTAGGCGCTGATTTAACAGGGTAATTTCTTGATTAGCATCTGCTAGTTCTGCTGTCCGCTCTACTACTTTTTGTTCCAAAGTTCGGTTATAATCTTCTAACTGGGTATAGAGACGAGCATTTTCAATAGAAATTGCTGCTTGCGAAGATAAGAGTTTTAATACTTCCAATCGATCGGGTGTAAAAGCTCCGGGAGTAAGATTATTTTCTAAGTAAACAATGCTAATTAGCTTGCCTTGATTGATCAGAGGCGTACACAGTAGGGATTTTGGTTGATGTTTTTGGATATAGTCATCTTTCGTAAATTTGCCTTCGCTAGTAGCATTATTCAAAACCACACTTTCTTTAGTGCGAACCACATAGTTGACAATGGTTGAAGCTATTAATTGACTGCTTTCTAGGGGAATTGAATTTAATACCTTAACGCTATCTGGTTCGATTCCTCCTTCAGCTTCAATCAGCAATTGCCCCTGATTTTCTAAAATTAAAAATCCTGTTTGCGCTCCGGCATTTTCAATTAAAATTCTCATTAAATTAGCTAACAATTTATTGAAAACAATTTCACCAGAAAGAGCTTGCGATGCTTTGATCACAGTAGTTATATCTAATACTTCGCTGTTGTTTCTGCCGCTAGTAGTACGCGAAGTCGCTATTTGGGTATTCTTAATATTGGGTTGGGATATTTCTACCTGTCGAGATAATTGGGGATAGCGGGTATCTAAATCCTTTACCTTGGCAATTGCTCCCCAACGGAGATAGCCATAGCGAGCATTGTGCATATATAATTGAGCGATCGCTTCTCTACCCCGCTCTAAATAAAACTTGGCGGCTAATTCCCATGCCAGCGCTTCTTCATTGATATATTCATTTTCTTTTGCCAGAGAAATCGCGCGATCGTAACAATTCATTGCCGGCACTTCTTGTCCCAAAACTCGATATCTCTCTGCTTCCACTAAATAAAATTTATGCAAGTGATTCATCGGCGCATACTTTGCCCATTTCTGCATCTTTTTTTGAGTAGCCTGAATTTTTTTTAGTAAGCGTTTTTGTGCAGACTTAGAAGCATTAGGATATATGGCTAGCCCAATTAGAGAATCATAAAAATAGAAAACAGGAATAGTTAGCACGCCAATCGCACTTTTGACATATTTTCCTGCTAAGTTAGCATTCTCTACTGCTTGCTGGTAATCGCCAAATAGGTAACATAGTATTGATTTATTGACATACAAATTAAAAATTCCATAATAGTCTTTGATTTGAATATCAATAGGCAACCTTTTCGATTCATCATAAGCATCACCAATTAAAATCCAGGGACGATCGCTATTGCCCATCAAATTCAATACTATTTGTCTACTTAAATTAATGCCATAAAATTTCCGCTCTTGCTTAATTTTTTGCATGGCATCACTATATTTAGCGGCCTCTTTTTCCACCACCGCTAATTCCTGTCCTACGTGATAAGAATAGTAGCAATAGAGATTGGCAGAATAAGCAGCATATTCTAAATCTCCAGCTTCTATACTGTAATGATAGTTATTCAAAAAAGATGGTAATGTTTCTCTAGCGTGTTGCACGCAGTGAATAATAAAAGCATTAACTATATATACAGTTTTAGCTCTGATTTTCTGAGCATCTAACTGCTGCAAAAGACTTAATGCCAGTTGACCAAACTGAAATCCTGTGTCAATATCTTCTAATGCGGTGCAGAGGATGACTCCATAACTAGCATAGAGGACTGGCGCGAGGGAAAAATTACCATATTGAACTGCTAGTTTGACTCCCTGTAAGCAATTAATGGTAGCTAGATTAGGAGCCGCTATATAAACAGCCGAAGCTATACTACCCATAATTCTTGTCGCAGCAAATTTATTTTTGTCTGTCATTGCTGGCAAATTATTGAGGCTGGCAACTTGTTTGCCCATCAAAGTTAATTTCGTGGCAATCAAATTCATCAAGATGTCTAAATTAGTGGCTTTGGGCGGGATATTGATTCCTAATAATTTCAACACAGTTAATCCAGTATCAATTGCTGCTAATATTTGGTTTTGAGCCATACAAGCAGCTATTTTAACTTCATATATTTTTACTTTATCGAGCAGTTGAATGGCATTTTCTAAAACTGCTGAAATTAGTTTTTCTATTTGCTCAAATTGACCAGATAGATAAGCAGCTTCTGCTGCTTCTATCGATAAAGTTAGAGTAATTTCATACTGTACTTGCCATCTATTAACTGGCAATAATTCCAAGCCTAATGTTAAATAAGTGAAAGCAGATTGATAAGCGGTGGAGGCTTTAGCTTTCTTGCCAGCAATGAGATTTAATTCCGCCAAGCGATCGCGCTCTGATTGATTTTCCAATAATTCTCTGCCTGCATTGAGATGATTAACAATATCAAAAATCCTTTCATCTACAATTTCTTGGGGTGTATTATTCAGCAACATTTGCCCAATTTCTAGATGTACTGCTTGTTGGCGAACTTCTGGAATTAGAGAATAAGCTGCTTGTTGCACGCGATCGTGTAAAAATTTATAAATGACTTTTAGATCCTTACTGATACCTTCTGCTGCCAATAGTTTGTATTCATTGCCCAGCGGAAAAATCAAGCCTTCTTTGACAGCTTCCCAAAGTTGATCTGCGGTTTGATTTAGTGACTTTTGATTGACAATTGCCAAGGTGTTTAAATCAAATTGATTCCCAATGCAAGCGGCTAACTTTAAAACTTGCTGGGTATCTTCCGAGAGTTTTTGAATTTTAGCTGCCATTAGCTCAACCACATTTGCCGCAATTGGGGCAGCGGCAATTTGTTCTATCACCCACTGCCAAGAACCTAAATGAACATCAAAGTTGAGTAGATTCTCGGTATAGAGAGATTTTAAAAACTCATTTAAAAAGAAGGGATTGCCATTAGTTTTCTGAAATACCAATTCTGCTAAGGGGGTGGCTCTGGCTATTTCGCAGTTGAGGGTATCAGCAATTAACCGATTAACAATAGGTAATTTTAAAGGTTTTAGGAATAGATGATTTACTACAGCCCCTGCTTTTTGAATCTCTTCAATTGTGAGCCTTAACGGATGAGCCGCACTGACTTCATTATCGCGATAGGCTCCAATCAGTAGCAAATATTGACTATCTGATTGCCCGATTAATAGTTCAATTAGTTTCAGAGAGGGGAGATCTGCCCATTGCAAATCATCCAGAAAAATTACTAAGGGATGGGTTGGCTTGGTAAATACACTAATGAAGTTTTGCAGAGTTAGATTAAAGCGGTTTTGCGATTCAGTTGGGGCTAATTCTGGTAAAGGAGGTTGTTTGCCGACAATTAGTTCTAATTCAGGAATGACATCAATAATTACTTGACTGTTACTACCTAATGCAGCTAAAATTTCATCTCGCCAAAGAGCGATCTGGGATGTGCTTTCTGTTAAAAGTTGGCTAATTAATTCTTGAAAAGCTTGAATTAGGGAAGAATAGGGAATATTCCGCTGAAATTGATCGAATTTTCCAGAAATGAAGTAACCTTTTTGGCGGGTAATTGGTTTATAAATTTCTTGGACTAAAGCAGATTTGCCAATACCGGAATAACCGGAAACTAGCATCATCTCGCTTTTGCTTTGGCTCGCTCCTATCTCTTGGGGAGACGCGACGCGGGCAAATGCGGCTAGTAAAGTTTGAATTTCTGCATCTCTGCCATAAAGTTTTTGGGGAATCTGAAATTTGTCAGAAATATCTTGACTGCCGAGGGGGAAATTTTCAATCTGGTTGTTAGTCTGCCATTCGTTTAAACAGCGTTCTAAATCGGCTTTAATTCCCCAAGCACTTTGATAGCGGTCTTCAGCAGTTTTAGCTAATAGTTTGATGACGATATTTGCTAGTGCTTGGGGAATCTCTGGCTGGAGTTCTTGGGGCGGTATTGGTTGTTTAGCAATGTGGCAATGAATTAACTCCAAGGCATCGCTAGTTTCAAAAGGCAATTTGTTAGTGAGAAGTTCATAAAAGCTAACGCCGAGGGAGTAAAAATCCGTGCGATAATCGATGGCGCGGTTCATTCTCCCTGTCTGCTCCGGCGACATATAGAGTAGCGTTCCTTCTAGGAAGTTGGGGTTTTTGAGGGTGAAGTTTTCGCGAGATAGGACTGTAGATATGCCAAAGTCAATAATTTTAACTTGACCTGTGGATGGGTTGAGGACGATATTAGATGGATTAATATCTTTATGAATAATATTGGCGGCATGGATCTGACCTAAAATATCGGTAATCTGAATGGCAATTTGCAAAAATTCTGTTAGAGAGAATTTTTGGGAATCGATTAATATTTTGAGTGATTGACCGCCAAAATCTTCTAAAATAGCGATTAAGCTATTTTTATATTTTCCTAAACTATAGGCTTTGACAACTCCGGGAAGATTAATGTTGTGAGTAATTTCGTATTCGAGCTGATAGCGGGCAATTTCGGCGGGTGATGGATATTCGGCTTTGAGTAATTTGAGGATGACTGGTTGATGAACTTGTTCTCGCAGTCCTCGATATACCAGGGAATTGGCACTTTCATAAATTTTTTCAATTACCTGATATCCTGGGAGGGCAATCATAAGAAAACATTGTAGGTGGTCTGGTCAGGATGGGTGGTTTCATTTCTTTTACAACCGAGTGTTTTTAGGCGTGGGTTACGGAAAGTTTTCTCAGACTAAGTTGAAATTAACAGTTTTCTGAGTCGATAAAGATAATTTTAAGCGATATGGGTGCAGGACTTACGCATTTACTCCTCATATAGCGTTGATGGTGCGTTACGCTGCGCTAACACACCCTACTAATAAAGTTTCCCCGTGGCTTCAGCCCGGTGAGTATGTCAACAATTTCTTGTTCCCCCCCTTTTTTTAAAGTAGTAGGGGGGATCTTAATTTTATTTTAGCAACAGGCAGATATGGTTTTTTCCCCAGATTCACAAGCAAAGGTTGCTGAGTCTTCCAAAACTGTATAAACCTCCCAAGCATCACCATCGGGATCTGTAACCCAAATTTTATCTTGCAGGGCATAGCAGCAAGTGGTTTGGGGTTCAGCTTGGACTTGGAGATGGGCTTGTTGGAAGCGATCGCTCGCTTGTGCTACCTTTTCTGATGATTCTACCTCAATCCCTAAATGATTTAATTTGCCCGCCGCTGAAGGATTTTCAAATAATACCAACTTCAGAGGGGGTTCAATAATCGCAAAATTGGCATATCCTGGACGACGCTTGGCGGGAGGGGTACTAAACATTTTGCTGTAGAAATCCACGGCGGCATCAAGATCGCTGACATTTAGCGCTAGTTGCAGGCGAGACATAATTTGGTCGCTCCTTATATTGATGATAGTCTATATTAAGCTGTATCGATATTATGGCAGTCCATATTGATGCGTGTCAATATAAAATTATGAATATATCCAAAACTACCTGTTGCGCGCCCTTGCTGTCTGGTGGCCTTACCCCTGACGAAGCCGTTAATTTAGCGGCAATTTTCCGGGTATTAGGGGAACCAGCGCGGTTGCAAATGCTCAGTTTGATTGCCACCCAACCCAATCAGGAGGTTTGTGCCTGCGAATTGGCGGCACCTTTAGGACTAGCACAGCCAACGGTGAGCCATCATCTTAAGGTGATGCACCAAGCGGGTTTGCTAGAGCGGGAGCGGCGAGGCACATGGATTTATTACCGGATTCTGCCCGAAAAATTAGCCATGTTGCGAACATCGCTCGCATAATCAGATTGGCGATCGCAGGGGGTTGATTTTATGCTAGAGTTCTTGGGCAAAGATTTAAAATCCTAGAGCCTAGGTCATCAGAAGATAAAACTAGGAGGGTATTATTGCTGAAACACTAACCCTGACTGTCAGCTTAAGAGGCACTAGAGAAGTTGGGGATAATTACCAGTTATTTCGCCTCACAGGATTGCTAGACGCTTTTTCGGAACCAACATTTCGGAAAGTCATTGGCAAGTGTATTGAGGAAGGTCCGAAGCAAATAATTTTGGATCTTTCGACCATCGATTTTGTGGATAGCTCTGGTTTGGGCGCTTTGGTGCAGCTAGTAAAGATTGCTAAGGGCGAAAACGACAGTGGATCTTTACAAGTTGTGACGAATCCCCGCGTTACCCAAACAGTTAAGCTAGTTCGGCTAGAAAAGTTTCTTTCCTTGCAAACTTCTGTAGAAGACGCACTAAAGCAAATTAATCCTAGTTAACTGGGGAAAATTAGGATCAATGGCTATTCAGCGGGTATGGCTGGATAGCTGATTTTTTTGGTGAAGAATAAAATTTTTAGGTTTAGCCGCAGTAAACAGTGTGATATTGAAGGAGGAAAGAGATTATAGATCCAACTGCACTGGAGGGACTGGCGGCGAGATTTTGCCAGATCGGTGCTAGCGATCGCACTTGGGAAGCAATTAACCAGCTTTCCCCCGCTGCTCTGGCATATTTAGGAGATGCTGTTTACGAATTGTACGTCCGGACTCGCTTGTTGCTGCCCCCCAAGCGATCGCAAACCTATCACGAACAGGTAGTAGCCCAAGTCCGAGCCGAAAGTCAAGCGGCAGCGCTGCGAGCGATCGCCCCCCTATTAACTGATGAGGAATTAGCGATTTTGCGTCGGGGACGCAACGCCGCCACTAGAAAACTAAAACGGACCGATCCCGAAATTTATCAACAGGCTACGAGTTTAGAAGCATTAATAGGCTACCTTTATTTGACGAACCCCGAACGCTTAAACCATTTGCTCGCCCAGCTAGAACTTTCCCCTTGACAAAAGTCAAAGATTGATAACATTTATGGCTAATCAAAATCGTCGCGAAGCTCCGCGAGCCCGCCAGGGCTATCGCGCTCCAGGAAAACCCAGTCGAGGTAAACCCATCGGCAAACCTAGTCGGGGAGAAGGCATCGGTAAACCTAGCCGGGGAGAAGGCATCGGTAAACCTAGCCGGGGGGAAGGCATCGATAAACCTAACCGAGGTGAACCCAGTCGAGATGAGCGCAGTCGCAGTAAACCCAGTCGAGGCGAACCTACCCGAATTTCCCGCCCTAGCCCCACAGGGAAAGCGATCCCCGGTCGTTCTGCTCAAAAACCCTTACTTAGGGAGCCATCAGGACAAGCTGAACGCCAACCCTTTCGGGAACGGCGACGCGATAGCCCTGGTGGGCGAGCGGAACTTCGCGAAGCTCCTCCAGTTATCGATACGGAAACCTCATTTCAGGCCAGTGAAAGCGATCTAATTTATGGTCGTCATTCTGTCCTAGCTGCCCTCCAAAATCAACGCCAGCTAAACCGAATCTGGATTCTGCCTAACCTCCGCTACGATCCCCGCTTTCTGACTTTACTCAAACAAGCTAAAGAACGGGGAGCAGTGATTGATGAAGTAGAGCCAAAAAGGTTGGACTACATTTGCGATCGCGCCAATCACCAAGGCGTAGTCGCCCAAGTTGCTCCCCATGAATACCTAGAACTAGGGGAACTGATTGCCCAAGCCAAATTGCGTGCCGAGCAACCAGTCCTGATTGCCGCCGACGGCTTAGAAGATCCCCACAACCTAGGCGCAATTATTCGCACTGCCGAAGCCATTGGCGCTCAGGGATTGATTATTCCTCAACGCCGCGCCGTCGGCATTACTTCCGCCGTGATGAAAGCTGCCTCTGGAGCTTTAGAAAGTTTTCCAGTGGCGAGGGTTGTCAACCTGAGCCGTGCTTTGGAAGAATTAAAGGCGGCTGGATTTTGGATTTATGGCACTGCTGTCGAGACAGGTACGCTGCTACACTCTGTGGACTTTTCGGGGCCGATAGTCTTGGTTGTGGGTTCCGAGGGTGAAGGTTTGAGTCTCCTCACCCAGCGTTGCTGCGACTTCCTGGTTTCCATTCCCCTCCAGGGTAAAACGCCCAGTTTAAACGCCTCGGTAGCCGCAGCGATGGCTTTATACGAGATCTATCGGCAGCGGTGGTCAAGCAGAATTCATCTAGATATTCTTGCCAAGGACACTTTAAAAAATAAAAGCAACAGAGTATAACGGAGTATAACGAAGTGTAAAAAAATAAAAACATTGTGAAGACCGAGTCCCTTCCCGTTAAACAGGCAGAGAACGTCAGCACCCCGCACTGAAGTGACGGGGCTATGCGCGAAGCTCAGGCTAAACTCATATACCCCAAATTACAGTTAGCTGACCAGCCTAAGCCTTAGATGGCTACGTTTTTTGAGTCAAGATACCCGCGAATGCGACGCTAGTTTGCGGCTCTATCGCTGATAGTTAAACAGTTTTACGTTAGCACAGCGGTGCGTTAGCACGGGGTAAGACAGTGCTATTAGCACAAAAAGCTCAGAAAACATTGGCAAAGCGTTCGCGAAGCGTGCGCGAAGCGCGTACATCACCTGAGCAATCAGAGGGGGAGAAATCCCCAATAAACGCCAAATCGAGGCGGGTCTTCGGAACAATATTGATAGCCTCTGCCCTGTAATGCCAGCAGGGATGCCAGAGAGAATCACCACTCTTGGGGCGCAACGGTCTTTTATTGATAATTTTCTCAGGCGACTAAATTCGGTGTTCCTCTCAGGTCTAAAGACCTTGAGTTTCCAAGCTTCCAGGAGGTTTTGATGAAAGAATTCACGACTAACCTTTTCCAATTTTTCGGACTGGCTTGGTGGGTGGAGATTATTACAGAGAACCCCCGCTGCACTTATTATTTTGGTCCCTTTCTCAGTGCTAATGAAGCCGCTGAAACTAAGTCTGGGTACGTCGAAGACTTAGAAGAAGAAGGAGCCAAAATCTCCCAGGTGGTAGTTAAACGTTGCAAGCCAAGCAAATTGACCATAGAAGAAAATTTGGGGGAGTGGATTGACCGCAAGACAACGCCAGCACTTAGCGGTCAGCCCCTTTAGTTAAGAATCGGTGACAACCGATCAAAATTCTGGCTGGCGTTATATTTCGGATGAAAGTCCGGAAGTCCGCGTATCTGGGCGCAAGACCGCAAGCAGCTTGGCGGCTTTTATTGCCGCCGATATCAATTTTGGATTTTGTTTAATTAACTTCCTTATCCCCAAATTGATGGGAAGTAACCCAAGTATCAATATCTGCGAGCAATCGGTCAGGAATTTCCCAGGGAAACAAATGGGCTGTTTGCTGGTAGCAGTTCCAATCAGCATTGGGCAGATGGTGGGCTGTCTCTAAACTCGATTCTGGGGTAATATGTCGATCCTCGGCTGCGGCTAGGACTAAACTAGGACATTGGATTTGCTGAATTTCTTCTAGTCGGTTATAGCCTGCTCTGAGTGCTGCTGACAAGGCTTTTCTGGCAGCGCTAGAGGTTTGTAAATAGGCGGGCAATGCTTCAGCGGCGAGATATTGATATGCTGTAGTAGAGTGCTGAATGAGAAGATAGCGATAGAGCGATCGCTTGCCAAAAGTTTCGATATTCCATTGCCATCCGGGGCGCAACCAATTTAAAATGGAGGCGATCGCCGTATATAAATAATCAGAATTGGTAATTGGTGGGTGATTGCTAAGAGGGCGAGCCGCCGTTGCAATTAAAATTAAACCACTGACTCGTTCTGGAAATTTCAGTGCTAATTCCATTGCCAAAATTCCCCCCAAAGACCAACCCAAAACTAAGCATTGAGAAATTTGGCAACGGTCTAAAAGCGCTTCTAGATCTTGGAGATGGTCAACCATTGTAAAATCTTGTTTAGTTTGACTTTGACCATAGCCCCGGAGGTCAGGTGCAAAAGTTTGAAATCGCTGGCTGAGGTGGTTAGTAAACACAGATAGACTGGCAGCGGAACCCGGATGTCCATGCAAGCAAAGCACCGGAAACCCTTTGCCGCTAACTTCAACATTGAGATCAAATAAATACTTGTTATTCATAAATTCCCTATAATTCATGTCCGGTTGATTGCTTACAATATTTGTAGGTTGGGTTGCGCGACAGCAAAACCCAACAGAACACTGATAAATGTTGGGTTTCCACTGTCGTTTCAACCCAACCTACGATTCTGTTTTCCTGTTCCCTACATTGTAGATCAGTAGTAATGTCAGCAGAACAAAACAAATCCCTGATTCTTCAGTTTTATCGAGCTTTCGATGAGCGCAAAATCGACCAAGCTGTAGAACTGCTCGCCCCTAATTTTGTGGCTCATTTAGCTGGCATATCCCAGCCACTGAATAGGGAGGAGTTTCAACAGTTTGGAATGCAGTTTTATTTGGCTTTTAGCGAGGGAGAACATAAATTCGAGCAAATTATTATTGAAGGCGATAAAGTCGTTACTTGTGGAACTTTTATCGCTAGACATCTGGGTGATTTTCAAGGTCTTCCTCCCACAGGGAAGCAAATTAAATTAGCCATTATGCACATCGATCGGGTGGAGAATGGTAAAATTGTCGAACATTGGGGACAAGGGGATGCCCTAGGGTTGATGCAACAATTAGGGATGGTGTTTTTACCAGGTTTCGCTCTTTTACCACGTCTTGCCAAAAGCCTGATTTACAGGTTTTTAAAAAGTAAAACATGGGGTAAAACCCTGGTCATCTTAAAATTATCTGCCAACACTCTGAGAAAGAAGATCGCAAACCTGTACAAATAAATAGTTCTGAAATTGTACCTAAAGTTGCGGCAAATCCCCCCATTAAAATCACGATCAACGCTAACGATCCCAAGGGACTATTTTCAAAGCTTTTCAATTTCGGGAAAAACTCGCTAAATACATAGAATCCATCTAAAGGAGGAATTGGCAACATATTCAACAAGAATAGGCTGATATTGATCTCGGCAAATAAATATAAAAATTGATTGCTAAAAAATGTCGGATGCTCTCGATTTAATTTCAATAAAATTATAAATACAATCCCGAAAATGATATTGGACAATGGTCCAGCAAAGGAAACAATTACATTGCTCCAAACGGGATGGCGAAATTTACTGGGGTTGACAGGCATTTGTCCCCAACTCATCCCAGTCAGAAATAACATCATTAGGGATAATCCTCCCATGTGGACGAGGGGATTGGGAGTCATGTGACCGCTTTTTTGGGGTGTATCATCACCTTGCGCGATCGCCGCGATCCCATGAGCAAGTTCGTGGCAAGTAATCGAGATGATGATAATGACCACGATGCGGAAGTACAGGATTGGGTCTTGCTGTAGAATTTTCAGCATAATTGCTCAAGGGGTAATGCCGTTCAATCCAATAACTCTTAGTTTCTCATATTTCTGGTTTTCAGCGTAATTTTTGCGTGCCAATTTTGTGTACTACTGAGCCTGAAACCCTTATTATTTCGTAAAAATGGAGATAGCGATCGCTCCCCACCTATAGCGCGTCTTTGCGGCGCACAAAGCAAGCTTGGGCTTTGTTTGGGCGTATAATTTGTTTAAGTCCCGTTAATCTACAGATTAGGATCGGTTTCTTGATCTAGTAGTTTCATTAACTCCCCATTTTGCTGAATAAGTTGATGATTTTCTTGATAGAGGGTTTTATTTAGTTCTTTAATTCGGTTGATTTCTTCCGGAGAAAAACTTTTTACTTGTGTGACTTCACTGGGAAGCTTAGTTTTTCTATCTCTTCCTTTATCATCCCTACCTGGAAAAAGATTGTGTGCAGGATCAAACCATACTAAATAGAACGTATTATCAAAAATAAAACCATGTATTCTCCCATAACCTTTGGCAACTCTAAGTTCAAAAGAATCCCTCGTCATTTCCTCATATTGCTTTTGTAATTCATTTTCATCATTTCCAGATTGAGGACGCAGTGAATTTTTAATTTTATCTGGGAAAGAACTTCTAGTTATGGTGCTATCTCCTTGCCAATTAATAAATTTAGGCATCAGCCTGGGATGGGTTTGCTGCTTAATCTCATCAGCAGTAGATTTTTGAATATCATTAAAGGCATCAAAAAGCAGTTCATAATATTTTTGAGTTAAACCATGAATAAAAAACTCTTCTGATTCCCAATCAATAAATTTGAAAGAAATCTTGAGTTTTTCGTCGGATATTTTTCGATAGGACTCTTCAGCAAAATTCTTGCGGATGCTACTTTCCAGCTTTTTCTTAGCCATTGCAATTAGCCTACATAAGCTGCCAGTTTTTTCTCAAAGAAACCCTTAATAGAGTTTTTAGGTATTAAAGCATTAGAACCTTCAGTTTCAGATAATCCTTTTCTCGCATCTAACCAAGGATCTTCGCGATGAGTCATGGTAGATAAAGCCGCGCCATCATAGCGTCCATAAGCTTCAACAGTCTCTTGAATTAACTCTATTTTTTCTGGTTCTAGTTCTGGAAATTCAAACTCTTCTTGAATGCTTTTCCATCCATAATCTTTGTACTTTTCATACAAGGCACGAATGACGGGGCCATGAGTCCAAGCTTCAAAATCTTCTTCAAATAGTGGCTCTCCATCTTGAGTAGTCAGGTAAATAGCTTGGGCATAATAACAAAGCTTTTGCAATTTCATTGGAGTGAGGCTTTCTTGAAAAACCTTTCGGTAATGAAGAATGATAATACTTACAATTTTGCTAAGGTTTTCAGAAATCATAAACCAGTCCTCATATTTAAAAAGGATTGTACATCAGTGTAACTTACCTTCAAGGCTAATCATTATTAGTATATCAGATTCTGAAATTCTGGCAATATAAATTTTGAGGAGGCAATGCTGCTCGCGCAACCGCTTTGCTATGCACCTCCTCAAGCTACTATTTCTAGTGTGTCTAAAAGCGGCTACTTGCTAGCTCTGCCTACCATGTAGCTGAGAAGACCAATAACTGTAGAAGAAAGAGATGCGATCGCAAATCTCATTTCTCCTTCAGGAGCATCACTCTTTTGCAGAATTGCAAATGAATAAAAGTCAATTAATAGAACCAGAGAGAGCGCAACTATAAATACAGAAATATCTTTCACCCAAAAGGATATTCGCTGTTGTTTTATTTGTTGATCTTTCTCGCGGTTTTTTAGTTCTAGATCGGTGTCTTCTGTCATCATAAAAAGGTTTGAATTTCCTGCCAAATTTGCGGCATCACATTGCTTAAAGCATGATCGCTATCCAGTTCCATTAATTTTACCCAAGGACGGATGGCGGCAAAATCTCGGCTGGCTTGAATGGGAATGACTTCATCGCTGATACCGTGGAAAATTAGGGTGGGAATTTGTCGCTGTAATGCTTGGTCTTGATGTTGAGCCGCATCAACGATAAAATTGTAGTTGAGAGGGAGTTTTTGTCCCTCGCCATAATGATAAATTGGTAGATATTTCTCAGTTTTCCAGCGTTGCAATTCTGCATCTCCTAGTTTGGGCAACCAATGAGCCAGAAATTGAAAGGCTGGGGCGAGCAACACCAATTTTTCAACTTGAAAATTTTGCTCGGCAAGCAAGGCGGCGGTTAATCCCCCTAAACTAGAACCGAGCAAAGTTACTGATTGGGACTTGGGGGGAAATTGGGCAGTGACTTGCTGTAATTGCCTGCTAATGGTTAAATGGGAAAAATCCCCTTGATTGAGATCGGGAATATTGAGGGACAGATTTAAAGTGGTAAAGCGATCGCGCAAATATTGAGCTTTAGCCGATGAGGGACTAGAGGCAAACCCATGAAGATAGATAAAATTAGTTGTCATGAACCTGTTAAATGTGAACTTCTTCAAACCAAAACAATGTTATGATTGGGAGTATAGTTGGGGAAAATCTGACTAATTTTGGTATTGTCTAATTGTAAATGACCTTGGAGAACAGAGGCGATCGCCTCCCGAAAATCTGAAGTTACTGCCAAATCTCGCCCTTCATATAACTGTGCCTTACCTAAACCAGGCCATTGTCCATAAACTTTACCACCCTTAATATTTCCCCCCAAAATCCACATCACATTACCATGTCCGTGGTCAGTGCCACCATTGCCATTTTCATGCACTGTCCGCCCAAATTCTGACATGACAATGATAGCAGTATCCTGATAAGCTGCACCTAAACCTTTGGTAAAACTGACTAATCCTTCTCCCAAGGACTTTAATCGTCCTGCCAACTGTCCTTGACTGCTCCCTTGATTAACGTGGGTATCCCAACCCCCCAAGCCCAAAAACATTAATTGAATGCTACTATCTCTCGCCATTACTCTACCGAATCGTTCAGCGTTGCCTGCAAAACTATTAGGTAAAGGCGCACCATGATTAGCTTCCCGCATTTCCGCTTCCAAATCTGCCATCAGAGTTTGTCGCGCCATTCTCCCCTCTCGATAAGTTTGACTCAATTGGTCATTTCCTTGATATAAACGATCGAAAGCTGATGCAATTTGGGGTCTATCTAAAGGTAGCTGACGGGTGGCACCTTTCCCCATTGGCAAACTGGCGACAGACATTTTTCCAGAAAGAATTCGTGGGGTAATATCTCCCAAGTTTACTGCTTGGACGGGGTTAGGATTTGGTAAAGTAGCTAATAGGCGATTCATCCAACCATCGGGAGTATCTTTTTTTCCCGGCGTACCGCTTTCCATAAAATCTTGAGCATCAAAATGGGAGCGGGTAGCATCAGGGGAACCACTGGCATGAACAAAGGCGAGACTGCCTTGCTGCCAGAGAGGAATTAAAGGTGCTAAGGCGGGATGAAGTCCAAACTGTCCATCTAAGTCTAATACACCGTCTTTTTTGCCCGGTCTAGGAATGGCAATTTTGGGGCGAGCTTGATAGTAACTATCCTCTTTGTAGGGGACAACAATATTTAAACCGTCCGCTGCCCCGCGCAAAAAAAACACTGCTAATCTTTTTGGATTACTATTAGCAGTATTCCCCTTGGAAAACCAACCTTCACAGCCTACGGAGGCTAAGGCGGCAGTTGAAAATAGTCCGGCTTGGATTAAAAATTTGCGTCTGTGCATATATTATACCTTCAACTAACGGTGCATAAATTCGGGACTACCTAAAATCAGGGCAGCGCGTAAGGGAATGGGACTAGAAGCGATCGCTTTTTGAGTTTGTTCGGAAAAGCGATCGCCTAAAGTTGTCGCCAGAGCAGTAGCATTTAGAGGTGGGGCTAAATTGCGATTATTGCGAGACTTTTCATTAGGCATTTGCTGTAAATTCAAACGTCCGCTGCCGATGGCGGTGGCAAAGCTTAATCGCCTAGTCATGGCATCAGGATTTAACCAAGTTTCTTGGGTATTACTATACCCATTGGGCGTTTGACAACCGTATAAAGGCATTCCCATTTGGATTAATAAACCAGTAATGGGGTTAAAATTATTGACTTCTGTTCCCGTGGCACGTAAAGAGGAAATAACGTATTGATAGGGAGTTTTAAACTTAGCGTTATAATACTTGGGATCGTTAAATTCTGGACTGGCAAATAAGTCAGTTAAAACCGCTTTGATATCGCCATCTGTGGCTTGAAAACGTTTAGCCAATCGATCTACTAAAGCCTTTGGTGGTTGATCTACCACAAAATATTCTGCCAATTTATAACTAATATGATGGGCGGTAGCTGGACTGCGAACCAAAATATCTAAAGCTTTTTCCCCTTCATCAACACCACTACCTTTAATAGTTTGTCCCAGAAAAACTTTTTCGCCAAAATCGTGCCGATTGGAGTCAAAATAAAAGCCGGAATTATCAGTAGCAGGAGTGTTAGGACGAGGCATTCCCCAACCTGTTAAAATCCGAGCCAGGGCAATCACATCTTGTTGGGTATAGCCGCCATCAACCCCTAAAGTATGCAGTTCCATTAATTCGCGGGCATAATTTTCATTTAGCCCTTTAAATCTGCCCCTTGAACCCGAACTATTGGGAGCCGTATTTTGCCAGTTATCGAGATAGAATAACATGGCAGGATGATGGGCGGTTGCGCCTAAAAGTTGGCGAAAGTTGCCTAAAACGTAGGGGCGAATCGCTTGTTCTTCGTAACTACCCACTAAAATTCTATCTAAACCCTTGTTGGCAAAAACATTGAAGTGATTGTACCAAAAATCTACCATCACTTCTTGTAATTGCTGAGAGCTTTCAGTGGCTCGCAATAATCTAGCCTTGAGAGCTTCTTGGAGAATGAGGCGCGATCGCTCTCTAGCAGCTTTGATCTCTTCCGGGGTTGGTTTTTGATTCCTAGGGCGACGGAAATTGTATTCCCGCAATAATTCCAAAGGACTTTTTTGCAAAGTCTCGAAACTGGCAATTTTAGCAATTAAACTAGGTGATTCTTTAATTGAAGCGGGGGAAAGTTGTTCTTGAATATAATTTTCTGCCCCCATTTTCTGCACTTTAGCCACATCTCCGGGGCGGGGACCAAAACTTAAGCGGTTGAGGAGATGTAAAATTTTAGGATCGGTACTGGCAGCGGCATAGGCAGGATTAATTAATCCTAACCACAGAAAAACACCTAATATCCAATATTTGCCTTGACTTTTCATAACCAAATATCAAAGTTTAAAGAAGTTTGGTACTCGTTCCCAGGCTCCGCCTGGGAATGCCCATTGAGAGGCTCTGCCTCGAATAATAACCAAGCGAGGCAGAGCCTCTGGAAGTCGGTTCCCAGGCGGAGCCTAGGAACCAGTTCAATAAGAATATAGAGATGTTGATGACAACATCTCTATATTTTGGTTATTTCATTCCTGATTACTTTTACAAAGGAGGACCAGGCATTTCTCCTCTTTCAGGACCGCGATCGCCCATTCTCTTTCCAGGAGGATGTCCCATTTTTTCGCCAAATTGACGGCGCTGCTCTAGGGTTAGGACTTCGCGAATTTCCAACATACTTTCAAAGCGCAGTTGTCCCATTTTCTGCATGATGGGTTCTAACGCTTGGTGTTTTTGGCGAATCGTATCTGCCGAAGCATCACCCATCATCAACTCGCGCATTTCTTCATGCCCTTGGCGCATGGCTTGTTGATTTTGGTCAATTTGGTCTTTGTATTTAGCGCGAATGGCTTCGATTTTTGTTCGTTGTTCTTGGGTAAGATTGAGCTTATCCATCCAGTTTTGGCGATCGCCCCTTTCGCCCCGTTGCGGACGGCCTTCTCTGGGGGAGGGAGATTGTTGTTGGGCAATTTCTTGAGAATAACTAGCTTGAGCTTGATTGCTGAATGAATTAGATTTAGCGATCGCTACAGTACCACCCAAAGCCAGGACAACTGCAACGGCTATACCAATACGACGATTAAACATGAGATTACCTCAAAGTGAAAATCAAGAATTTTAGAACGACGGATATGAGTTAGAACGATCCTCTAACAAGCCATCCCAATTATTTTCAATGAAAGCTTCCAACTGCGGCAGATTCTGAACTGATTGTTGGTAAGTGTAATGGCGATACCCTGCCCAAGAAATTAGCAACCCAGCGGCGATCGCGGGAGGAACCAGCCACAGTTGCCGCCGCTTTGCTGGGGGGGCAAAATTGGGTTCTTGGGCGACTGCTGCCATAATCTCGGCTTCCAAATCCAATGCAGGAGAGGGAACAGAGGGGCGGTGTTGGCGCAGAAAATCAACTAGGGGATCGTCGTTTTGGGGAAGCATAATTACAGTTGAACTCCTTCCTTATGGAGGAACTGCCGCAGGGCATCGCGAGCATGGAATAACCGAGATTTTACCGTTCCTACAGGGATATTGAGGATTTGAGCAATATCTTTTTGGGGAACATCTTCTAAATCGTGGAGTACCAAGACAGCGCGATGATCGAGGCTCAACACTTCTAGTCCGCGCTGCACTACGTCTTGATAGTGCAGATTCATCAGATCGGAGGCATCCTGTTGAAGAGCGGCAGTATTGGAAAGAACCTGTTTTTGAACATGAGCTTGAGCGAGATGCCGCCGTCGATCGCAAGCCACATTCCAGGTAATCCGATAGAGCCAAGTGGAGAATTTGGCAGTTTTCCGAAAGTTGGGCAATCCTTTCCAAGCGCGGACAAACACATCCTGAACTAAGTCGTCTAAGGCTGAGTTGCCACAGAGTTGAAAAAGGGTTGATCGAACTCGCTGCTGGTGACGTTGGTATAGGTGCCGGAAACTCTGGCGATCGCCCTGCAAGCACTTCTGAACAATTTCTGCGTCATCGCCCTCACCGGATTTATCGGAGAAGCGATCGCGCGATATGGCATTAATTGAGATGGCTGACACCTATCAAGGTCTCCTCTCCAATTGCTTTCTGAATACTAAGACTGGGGTAGTCAGGAAATAGTTCAATTTTACCCAAGGCGTTAAAATTAATCAGGACTTCCGCAACACCTCTATTAGTAGGGTGTGTTAGCGCAGCGTAACGCACCATCAACGGTATATCTGGAGTGGCTGCGTAAGTCCTGTTAATTAGGGCTGTACCTGGGAGTTCCCTGGACAAGTCCGCTGTAGCTGAGATCTGGCTAGAAAATTAGATGCTTGACAACTTATGACTGAACCCCAAATAGAAATAGAACTACCAAAACAGCTGGAACCCAATCGGGAGTTCTCTCCAGCTTACTTTTGGTCTCTTGAATTGACAAATGTTCTGTGCTTCAAGACTTGTCAGAAGCTTAACCTATCTGACTATAATGGATTTCCCGCACAATGGACGGTCATCCTTGGAGACAATGGTGTTGGCAAGACAACTCTATTGCGTTGCCTAGCAGGTATGGAGCCGGAGCCTATTCGTATTTGGTCTCAGTCTAAAAAAGTTGCGGCTCCTCGGCTGGTTGGAGTACACAATGATATTTCTTGGGAGGAAATACTAATGCTCCGTCGTAGAGGAGCAAGCATTACGGCAGAATTTGGATATGGCTCTCCTTTAAGTAGTTGGAAAGATTTTTCTTCTAGTAAGGGTGTAAAACAACCAAAAATAGAAAAAGCATCTCTGAAATTGATTCATGGATCAAATATTTCTATAGAAATTGAAGACTACTTATTCGGTCTTAAATGCTATGGCTATGGGGCTACTCGAAAGATGGGAAAAACTTCTTTATCAGAAGGTTTTTCATCTGATAATACTTCAAGTTTATTTTCCGATGATGCCGAACTAATTAATGCAGAAGAATGGTTCCTCCAAGCTGACTATGCAGCAGCGCGATCTGATTCTAAAACTAACCGATTTGAACAACGACTGAAGCTGATCAAAGAAACATTAAAGAAAATTCTCCCTGATATTGAAGATATTCG
The DNA here is from genome assembly GCA_936920195.1 of uncultured cyanobacterium. GTDB lineage: Bacteria > Cyanobacteriota > Cyanobacteriia > Cyanobacteriales > FACHB-T130 > CAKZHE01. The sequence goes on from CAKZHE010000063.1 coordinate 24,922, forward strand.
CATCGCACCTGCCAACGAAACGAGATCTCGTCCTATAGCTGAATTTTTAACCCCTTATGGCTGGGTATCTTTATCAAGCCTAGGCTTAGGATATAGAACTGTCATTGCTTGGATAGTAGATTTAGCCGCGAGAATGGTAGAACGCTATCCATCAAGTCCAGATCCCCTGGCTGAACCTGCTGTTGTCCTAGTAGATGAAATCGATCTCCATCTCCATCCCAAATGGCAACGTATTATTATGAGCTTTTTGACAGAAAGATTTCCGAATACACAATTTATTGTCACCGCTCATAGTCCGCTAGTTGTTCAATCTGCCAGAAATGCCAACTTAGTGCTTCTGCGTCGAGAAGGAGATGAAGTAATTATCGACAATCATCCCGAAGTAATCGATAACTGGCGAGTTGAACAAATCCTTACCAGTGTTTTTGAGCTACCAACATCTCACCCAGTAGATATAGAACCCTTCATTCAAAGAAGAAGAGAAATTTTGGCAAAACCTTCCTTAACTAAAGAAGATGAACAAGAGCTAAAGGAACTTGAGGTAAAAATAGGCGTTTTGCCGACTGCCGAGACAATTGAAGATATCCGAGCAATGGATATTATTCGTAAAGCTGCCAAACTTTTGGAAAATAAATAAGTCTGATTCAGTCAAAATGATTCGTATTTACAAACCCAAGACAGCACCTGCAAAGCTGGTCAACCAAGGAACGAAAAAAGCCGCATCTCATGTAGCTGATTATAATCAAAATAGGCACGAATACGAAACAGGGAAAAAACAATTTAGTTTTTCAAGTAATATCTATGCAGATCCCACAGTCAAAGATGCGCTAATTGAGGCACAGTATGGTAAATGCTGTTTTTGCGAACGTCTAGTGGGAGGGGATGGAGATGTTGAACACTTTCGCCCCAAAAGCGGTTATTGCCAAAATAAAGGGGAACAACTACAAAAACCTGGCTATTATTGGTTAGCCTATAATTGGGATAATTTGTACCTTAGTTGTGGCTCCTGCAATCAACGTCAAAAACGCAATCTATTTCCACTTTTAGATCCTCAAAAACGCGCCCATTTGCACAATAATGATATTTCCCAAGAAGAACCCCTGTTAGTCGATCCTGGAAAAGAAGAACCTAGCGAACATATTAGTTTTAGAGGGGAAGTAGCTTTTCCAGTACCAGAAAGTATCAAAGGAGAAGTAACTATTGAGAATTTACAGCTTAATCGCGATATATTGAATGAAGCCAGATTTAAACATCTAGACGAAATGAAAACTCTATATGAATTTACGAAAATTGCCACATCACAACCACAAAATATTCAGTTCCAAAAACTAGCCGAGGCAGCTAAACAAAAGTTACAAAATGCCATATCAGACAAAGCTGAGTTTGCCGCTGCCACCCGCGAAGCGTTAAAAACTGAGTTCAAGTTTATTAACTAATTGCCTTGGTTAATAGAGATCAGGACTTACGCAGTTGGTCCGCATATAGCGTTGATGGTGCGTTACGCTGCGCTAACACACCCTACTAATAAAGGTATTGCGTAAGTCCTAGAGATCATCTAAACTGGCGTGTAGGTTGGGTTGAAACGATAGTGAAAACCCAACATTTATCAGCGATCTGTTGGGTTTTGCTGTCGCTCAACCCAACCTACAATTATTATCAAGTTACTGATTTTTCATTCCTTATGGGGCATTAAATTCCAGATCGCAACTTTTGAATCTCCTCAAGACTTAATCCGGTTTTCTGACTAATGGTAGCTTCATCTAAAACATCAAGTAGCTGCTTGGCAATTTCAATTTTAGTTTCATTAACTGCCTCATTTACCGCTTGCGTAACTGCTTGTTTCACTGCTTTCTTCACTGCATTTCGCTGATCGTGAATATAAAATTCTCGTTTTTCTAAATCGTCCAATTCTTCCCGATTCAAATTAGCTTGATTGGCAATGCCAAAAGCTTTCTGAATTTCTGGCACTTGTCCCATTATCTCCGGTACTGCTGACAAGCTCCTGGCACTTTTGAGAAAGTAAATCCATTTATCAGTCAGGGTTTCTAATTGCTCCAGTTCTTTATGGAATTTTGGCAACTCAACAAATACCAATTCAATATCATAAATCAAATAATCCACTAGATATTCTTTTTCTTTCAGGACAAATCGGGAAATTACCTTGTCTAAATTGGGAAACATTTCAAAATCGGTAATTGTCAAGGCAATGACAGGATTCAACAGAGTGTAATCTTCTCCTTTGTCAAGTTGAATTGAATAGGCTTTGGCAGCATTATACAAAATCCGCTTTTCAAATCCTTCTAAATTTAACACCTGCATTTCAATAATTACCGTTTCCCCTCCGGTAATTTTGGCTTTGACATCTAGATAAGTTTCTTTCACTCCTCGGATCTTTGGAGCCAGATAGGGATTGATAATTTCCAAATCGGTGATGGTGGAATTGCCTTCATAGAGAATTGCATTCAAAAAACTGATCAAGATATCTTTGCTTTGTTCTGAACCAAAGATCTTTTTAAAAGCAAAGTCTGTTTTGGGGTTGATAAAAACCATTTTCCAAACCTCAAATTTTAGTGATGCCCTAATAATTTGTCGCGCAATAACTTAATGCGATCGCGCAATTTTGCCGCCGCTTCAAATTCCATCTTTTTTGCCGCTTCTTTCATCTGGGCTTCTAATAACACAATTAAATCGGGAATATCTTCCAAGGATAATTCATCGGTATGTTCTACAATCGTTTCTAATTGCTGCGAATTTAACCGTCGGGAAGTATCTAAAAAGGCTAAAATGGCATTTTTAGACCTGCTAATAATCGATTTGGGGGTAATGTTATGAGTCCGATTGTAAGCTAGTTGAATCCCTCGGCGACGATCGGTTTCTTCAATGGCTTTAATCATGCTTTTAGTCAGATTATCGGCATAAAGAATGGCTTGACCTCGAATGTGTCGCGCCGCTCTGCCAATGGTTTGAATGAGCGATCGCTCGGCTCGCAAAAACCCTTCTTTATCCGCATCTAAAATGGCTACTAAGGAAACTTCGGGCAAATCCAAACCTTCTCTTAATAAGTTTACTCCAATTAGGACATCAAAATTGCCCTCGCGCAAATCCTGTAAAATTTCAATTCGCTGAATCGATTGAATTTCTGAGTGCAGATATCTGACTTTCACTCCCCGTTCTTGCAAATATTCGGTTAAATCCTCTGCCATCCGTTTAGTTAAAGTGGTAATTAACACCCTTTCTTGTTTTTGGACGCGCAGTTGAATTTCGTTCATCAAATCATCAACTTGTCCCTCCGTCGGGCGGACAAAAACCTCTGGATCGACCACTCCCGTCGGTCGAATCACTTGTTGAACTACTCTGTCTTCGGAAATTTCAATTTCCCAATCTCCGGGGGTAGCAGAAGCAAAGATACACTGATTGACTTTTCGCCAAAATTCATCGGCTTTTAAAGGACGATTATCGGCGGCACTAGGCAAGCGAAAACCATGATCGACTAAGACTTTTTTCCGAGCTTGATCGCCATTATACATTCCCCGAATTTGCGGCACAGTCACATGGGATTCATCAATCACCAGCAACCAATCTTTAGGAAAATAATCAATTAAACATTCCGGCGGTTCTCCTGCCAATCTTCCTGCCAAATGCCGAGAATAATTTTCCACCCCGTTGCAAAATCCCACTTGTCGTAATAGTTCTAAATCGTAGCGCGATCGCTGTTCCAATCGTTGCGCTTCCAATAACTTCCCTTCCGCAGTCAATTCAGCTAATCTTTGATTTAGTTCCTGTTCAATATCATTACAAGCTTCTTCCAATCGGTCATCTGGGGTAACAAAGTGGCGAGCCGGATAAATATTCACCGCCGTTAAACTTTGGAGAATTTCCCCCGTCACCGGATCGACATAGCGAATCGCATCAATTTGATCGCCAAAGAATTCAATCCGAATAATCCGATCTTCGTAGGCGGGACCAATTTCTAAGACATCGCCCCGCACTCGAAACTTACCGCGACTCATTTCGATATCATTACGACTATATTGAATAGTGGCTAAATTTCGTAGCAATTTGCGTTGATTCACTTCTTCCCCCACTCGCAGCGGAATAGAAGCCTTGAGATATTCGGCAGGAATCCCCAAACCATAAATGCAGCTAATCGAAGCCACCACAATTACATCCCGCCGTTCAAAAAGCGATCGCGTGGCGGAATGGCGCAACATATCAATTTCATCATTAATTGCTGCCGTTTTCTCGATATAAGTATCCGTCACCGGAATATAGGCTTCCGGTTGATAATAGTCGTAATAACTGATAAAATATTCCACAGCATTGTCCGGGAAAAATTCCCGCAACTCATTGCACAACTGGGCTGCCAGAGTTTTATTGTGTGCCAGCACTAAAGTAGGTTTACCGATGGTTTCAATGGTTCTAGCAATGGTGTGGGTTTTGCCCGTACCAGTTGCCCCCAACAAAGTCTGGTAGCGGTTGCCAGCCTGGAGATAAGTCACCAGTTGGGCGATGGCTTGGGGCTGATCTCCCATCGGTTCATAAGGCGCTTGCAGACGAAATGTCATCCTTTGGTTTTCTCCTGGTCAATGTTATCGGTAGTCTTTCCTATAGTACCGATGTTCTGGCCTAGTTATCGGGGAGATAAGCGATCGCAATTAATCCATATATTTTTTTTTATCGCTGTTCGTAAAGATACTTGTCGCTCTATAATGATTTCTTAAAGTAAAAAAAAGATTTGCAATTATGACCACTGCCAAAAGCACTCCTAACCCCAAAAAACCCGAAACCGAAGAATCTCCAGAATCCGCCCCCCAAGAGTCATCGGCAAAACAACCATTATCTAAAGAGTCTCCCGCCAGTTTAGCAGTACGAGACAAGAAAGCCACCACCGTTCTCGGTCGTCCCATTGGTGTCAGTACCATTACCGTAGTAGAAACCGTCAACGTCGCCGGGTTGCGCCCCATTGGTGCGAACACTTTTGAAATTTCTGAAATCGTCTCCATGATGGGAATGCGCCCCATTGGTGTCAGTTCCTTAACGAAGGCTCCCACAATTTCTGCCTCTGGTATCCGCCCTATTGCTCCCAATGAAAGTGCTGAAATCGATGTTTTGATTGGCTATTTAGATTAAAATATTGCGTCGTCGGCAGTTGAAAAAAATACTATAGTGCGTCTGAATCATTTGTGGTGTAGGGGTAGCGCCCCCGTGCCTACCCCCTTAAATTGGGGCAACCACGGGGGGATTGCCCCTACGGGATTGATCAACTCATTGAGACGCACTATATCCATAATTCCTGAAGTAGCTGGAATAATTCAATGTTAACAGAACTTCACCTGCAAGGAGTTGGTCCTGCACCGGAATTTAATCTAGAACTCGCCAATAAACTTAATATATTTACAGGCGATAACGGTTTAGGTAAAACTTTTTTATTAGATGTGGTCTGGTATTGTTTGACTGGAATATGGTTAGATAATCCCGCATTGCCAGGAGCAAATGGACAGCAGCCAACCATTTCCTGTGCAGTTCTCAATCAAAATGAAATATTTCAGAGTAATTTTGATTTTAGCATCCAAAAATGGATCTATAATTATCGGGAACTTTTTCCAAAAAGTTTAACAATTTATGTGAGAGTTGATGGTGGATTCTCGGTTTTTGGGGCATCTGACATTTTGTCTATTCATAATCCCTCTATTCATAAATTTAGTCATTACACGCTTTGGAATGGGTTAAAAAACAATCAAAACCAAGTTTTATGCAATGGGTTGCTCCAAGATTGGGTGCAGTGGCAAAATCAATCAAATCAAGAAACTTTTCAGCTACTGTCTCGCGTAATTCGCCAACTTTCTCCCCATCCTGATGAATGGATGGAACCAGGAGAACCCGCACGCATATCAATTGAAGATGTCCGGTATATTCCGACAATCAAAATGCCCTATGGAACTATACCAATTACCCATTGTTCAGCGGGCATGAAGCGGATTTTAGGACTGGCTTATTTACTGGTTTGGACTTGGTACGAACACCTGGAAGTATCTAAATTGAGAAGAAAAAAACCTGTAGACCAAATTTTTTTGCTAATTGATGAAGTGGAAGCACACCTACATCCCCAATGGCAAAGATCGATTTTACCAGCCGTTTTAGACGTGGCAGCAGCTTTGAAAGAAAAAATTAATATTCAGTCCTTTGTGACTACTCATTCTCCCCTAGTTTTGGCATCATTAGAACCCATCTTCGATCCAGATCAAGACAAATTATTCTTATTTGAGTTAGAAGGACAAGAAGTTACTCTCAACGAGTTTCCTTGGACTAAACAAGGCGATACCGTAGGCTGGTTAACCTCAGAAATATTTGGATTAAAACAAGCTCGCTCCAAAAAAGCTGAAATCGCGATTGAAGCGGCACAAACATGGATGCGAAATGAGGACATGAATGCCTTTCCTGAAAATTTGCGAACTCAGGCACAAATTCATCAAGAACTAGAAAAACTTCTCCCTGGACACGATCCCTTTTGGCCTCGTTGGATTATAACATCGGAGAAACGTCGGGGATGATGCGATTTAATCTAGCTCCAGAACCAGCAGAGTTCGATCAAAAAGTGCGCCAACCAGGTAACGCTTGGTTGATTAAAAATCCAGACTCCAAAAAAAGACCGAGAGATTATTGGTCAGCTTTCAAAAGCGATTTAGCCAATGGATTTAATAATCTTTGTGGTTATTCTGTCATGTATGAACCAGTTGGCACAGTAGATCATTATTTCTGTTGCGAAAACCATCGCCATTTGACTTATGAATGGAGCAATTATCGCTATATTTCTGGTTGGCTGAATAGCAGTAAAGGGACTCTCGACAATCGAGTTCTAGATCCCTTTGAAGTGGGAGATGATTGGTTTGAAATTATTCTTCCTTCCCTACAGTTAGTTTTAACGGATAAAGTTCCTCCAGCCGAGCGAATCAGAGCCGAATTTACTTTAAAACGCTTACATTTGCAGAATGATGAACGAATTATGCGACAACGAGAGGAGTGGTATCAAATGTATTTAAATGGGGAAATAACTTTGGAAGGGCTTGACAAAAAAGCGCCTCTAATTGCCCGTGCAGTTAGAAAACAGCAAGAAAGTGGTTCTATTCGCTACTAGGCTCTGCCTAGTTATTCACTCAATGTTGGGTTTCCACTGTCGTTTCAACCCAACCTACATCATCTTAATCTTGAGGTGGTAGCAGCATTCTTTCTTCAATTGCTGCCCAAGTTGAGGGCGACACCCGCATCGCCTACCAGTTAACGGTGCGTTACGCTGCCGCTAACGCACCGTTAACTGGCTAAAGAGGACTGAAATCTTTTCCCAGTCCTCTTTAGAGGACTTTGGCTGTTAGCCGGAGGTTTAAACCTCCGAGCGGGTGAACGGGAAGGCAATATTTCAGCACCTACTCATTCTTAAGGAATTGTCCCATTTATGCCATAATTTGTAACAGAGATTTTAAGATTGGCAGATTGATATCGTCTTCGAGCCATGAGCAATCAGACTGTTGACCCCCCAACCCTAGACCGATATGAATGCCAAGCCTGCGGCTATGTCTACGAGCCAGCCAAAGGCGATACTAAAGGCCATATTCCCCCCGGAACGGCCTTTGAAGATTTGGCTCCCACTTGGCGCTGTCCAGTATGCAGCGCCAAAAAAGCTGCCTTTAGCAATGTGGGACAGGCTGGCGCTCCCTCTGGCTTCAAAGAAAATTTAGGCTTTGGCTTGGGAGTCAATAAATTAACCCCAGGGCAGAAGAATTTGTTGATTTTTGGCGGTTTAGCCCTGGCGCTGTTGTTTTTCCTCAGCCTTTATGGTTTGAATTAAATTATGAGAACGCTGAAACAAATTGCAATATTACTGGTAGTTGCCCTATTTTGTGTCAGTTGCAGTCGCATCCCTTCCCTGAGTAACAATCCTTGGAAAGTGATTAACTTGCCGACGCAAGAAAATATCCTGGACTTGGCTTTTACTGGGGAACCCAATCATGGCTGGGTGGTAGGCAGCAATTCCACGTTGCTAGAAACCAGTGATGGCGGTCAAACTTGGCAAAACCGCAAGTTAGAATTAGGGGATCAAAAATATCGCTTTAATTCAATCAGTTTTCAAGACCAGGAAGGCTGGATTGCTGGAGAGCCAAGTCTGCTGCTCCATACCACTGATGGCGGTAAATCTTGGTCGCGAATTCCTCTGAGTAGTAAGTTACCAGGCAACCCCAACACGGTGTTAGCTTTGGGACCAAACTCAGCCGAAATGACCACCAATATTGGCGCAATCTATCAAACCCAAGACAGCGGACAGCACTGGAAGGCGATGGTAGAACAGGCTGTGGGAGTAGTGCGGAATATTGCGCGATCGCCAGAAGGCAAATACATCGCCGTTTCTGCCAAAGGCAACTTCTATTCTACCTGGGAACCGGGACTAAATGCTTGGGTTCCCCACAACCGCAACAGTTCCCGCCGCGTCCAAAACATGGGATTTACTGAAAATGGCGGTTTGTGGATGCTGGCGAGAGGCGGTCAAATTCAGTTTACTACTGCCGATGCTCCCGAAGACTGGCAAGAAGCCGAATATCCTGAACCTTCTGCCAGTTGGGGTTTCCTTGACCTCGCTTACCGGACTGCCAAGGAAATTTGGATATCGGGAGGCAGCGGCAATTTACTGCGGAGTGTCGATGGTGGTAAAACTTGGGAAAAAGACCGCGAAATTGAAGACATTCCCTCTAACCTCTATAAAATCCTGTTTTTGAACCCCGAAAAGGGATTTATTATCGGTCAACAAGGGATTTTACTCAAGTATGAAGGGGCAGCGTAAATAACGGTAGCCTGATTCAGACAAGGTTTTCATAGCGAGGGGCAACTTTCGCTTAAAATCTTGAAGATGGGGATAAACTCAGTTCTAAGTTATTGTCAGAGGAGGACTCTAAATGTCGGGATCTACTGGAGAGCGTCCGTTATCGGACATTGTGACTAGCATTCGCTACTGGGTCATTCATAGCATCACCCTGCCAGCGTTGTTTCTGGCTGGTTGGTTATTTGTCAGCACTGGTCTAGCCTATGATGTATTTGGTACTCCCAGACCAAATGAATATTTTACCCAACAGCGGCAAGAAGTTCCAATTGTTAAAGACCGCTTCCAATCTAAACAACAAATTGACCAATTTATCAAGTAACCTATCCTTAGTTGTGAACCATGACTAGCAATACCCCCAATCAACCAGTTTCTTATCCGATTTTTACCGTTAGATGGCTGTCAATTCATGCTCTAGGCATTCCCACAGTTTTCTTTTTCGGTGCGCTTTGTGCTATGCAATTCATTCAAAAATAGGAGTTAACTGTGGCAACTCGCTCTCCCAATCCCAATAACCAAGAAGTTGAATTAAACCGCACTTCCCTATACCTGGGTTTGTTGCTGGTGTTTGTGCTGGGGATTCTGTTTTCCAGCTATTTCTTTAACTAACTGGTTTTAATCGTCTTTTTGATGGTCTGTTCCCAATAGTTTGGGAAATTAAACTACACGGAAAACAAAGGAAAAATATGTCTGAAGGTGGAAAAATCCCTCTCTGGTTAATCGCCACAGTTACGGGATTAGTCGTAATTACGGTTTTGGGAATTTTCTTTTACGGTTCCTATGCTGGCGTTGGTTCCTCTATCTAGTTACTTGTACGATCTTGGCAAGAGAACAACGTAGAGATGTTGAATGCAGTGTCTCTACGTTTGGTATTATGCCCGGTTGCTTAATTGCAAATTCTAGCTGGGTGGGAACAATAGGGTAAACCCCATTCTTACCAGTTTTAGGTTGGATTTTGCTGTCGCGCCACCCAACCTACGAAGATTGTAAGCGGTTGACCGGACATGATATGGTGCGAAAACTGATCAAAAAACCGCCTTTCTTGATGGAGAAAGGCGGTTATTCCGTTTGCGGAAATGAGATTTTACGGTTTAGATGCCAGCTGCATCTTCCCGCTCAATGTACAAAAACAGAAAAGCTAGGGCGACTGCTGGGAAGATAATACCGACAACAGGCACGAAGATTGAAGGTAAAAATGAAGCTGCCATTGCAAATTTCCTATCTAAATAAGACGATTCCAAAATTGACTTTACTCTGAAGTTGCCACAAATTGCGAAGTGCTAAGAATTTTTAACATTCAAAGCCGGAATTTGCCAGTTTAACAAATGGGGGAACTGCCAGGATTAACGGCATGAACGTATTCGCTACCGGACTTAGGCCAACCCCACTTATAAGCAGCTTCCTGGGGTTGTCCCCAACCTAGCTGTAAGATGATTTCTAAAAACTGGGAATTGCTGTGCTGGACAATTTGCGCCCATTCTGTTCGTTGTACCATCCGGTCTACATCAGGAGAAGCGATCGCCTGATAATCTTTGCCATGATTGATACTCAGATACAGATCCATATTAGCAGTTACTTCCTGCCAAAAGGCGATCGCGCTGTTTTTCGCCGCCTTCAGGATGGCTAAGTCGCTCTCTAGGGCAATCAAATTGTCATCGGTGACGGGATAGAAGAGGGTTTTGCCTTGCACCGTCAATTGCCGCCAGACAATGCCCGATACCTGATGTTCTCGCTGGTAGCGATGCACCATCAGTTTAAAATCCTGATAGGCGGCAAATTTTTGAATGCCATCGGTTTTGATAAATTGGTCGATGAGCGGATTAACGCCAGAAACCTTAACCGCCAAATTTAGGCGATGTCCATTCAGGCAGGCGCGGCGCTCCGTGACCAAAATATCAATTAGCTCCTTGGTGGTGTAGACCATAGAGAACACCATCTTGTTGCAATTTTTCAGATAGTTTAACTCTTCTGCTCATCAATCGTTGTAACAAAAGTTATCAAAATCCTCAACAGAGGGTTTTGATACCCTATCGATACTTCTGGGTGCGTTCTTGACACAACCCATATAGCGCGTCTGAATCATTTATGTAAATCTGTAGGGGTAGCGCCCCCGTGCCTACCCCTACACATCGGGGCAACCACGGGGGGATTGCCCCTACGGAATTGCACAACTCATTGAGACGCGCTATATACCGCAGATTGCGGGTCTGTAAGTTCTATGCGATCGCTTTTTTGGTTGGTGTGATAGGTTTGAATTGCACCTCTAGATCGGATCTTCTATTGTGGCGAAAGATCGTTTTCATCAAGTTGTTAGGACGGCTCTTGCTAAGGATGGGTGGAATGTTACTCACGATCCGCTTCAGATTAAAGTAGGTGGTGTAGATATGGAAATTGACTTGGGAGCAGAACGATTACTGGCAGCAGAGCGAGGAGATGAGAAAATTGCGGTTGAAGTCAAAAGTTTTTTGGCTAGTGCATCGGCAATTTCAGCTTTTCATACGGCGCTGGGGCAGTTTATTAACTATCGGGCTGCATTACGGCGGGAAGATCCCGATCGTATTCTCTATCTAGCAGTACCAGATCTAACCTATAATAGCTTCTTTCAACTTGATTTTCCAGCATCAATGCTGCAAGAAAATAGCGTAAAAATGATTGTTTACGACATTGAATTGGAGCAAATTTCACAATGGAAGGACTGACAGATAAATTAACGAACTATCAGCAAATTGTGCAGCAATTGTTGATAGGTTACGCCGAAAGTAAGCCAGCGTATGGTGATATTGAGGTTGAGACTATTTTTGATACACAGCAAGATCGCTATCAAATTGTGCATCTAGGTTGGCAGCATAAGCGTTGGGTACATCATTGTATAATTCATCTTGATATTCGCAATGAGAAAATTTGGATTTTTTACAATTCAACCGAGCATGATATTGCGGCAGATTTAGTGGATTTTGGTGTCCCCAAACAAGATATTGTGCTAGGTTTTTATCCTCCTTTTATGCGTGAAATGAGTGACTATGCAGTGGGCTAAAAGCACAATGTTCAGGTAGCAATTTAGCTTTTTTTGGCTAAATTTGCCCCCCGATAATTAAATCTAAATTTCTTCGGAGCTTCAGTTTTTTCAGTCGCTGGAACTTCAGTCACTGGTTCAACGTTGGGGGAAACAGAAGTATATTTAATGTTGATTTTACCGGCAACTTCTGTAACTTTGGCTGGAGAGTAATCGTAGGTTTGACCCCGATAAATTAGTTTGGCAGGTTGGCTAATTTGGGTTTCGACATTTGTGCCAGTAACTTTGTCTGGAGAGTAGTCGTAACTTTGACCGCGATAAATTAGTTTGGCAGGAGTTTCGGTTGCTGTTTCTACTGTTTTGCCTGGACTTGCCAGGGTTTGTTCTTGGGCTTGATTGCGTCGCTGATACTGGGAAAGCAACCATTGGGAACTTAGTAAAGCAACGAGGAGAAGTAATATCTGGACTTGCCAAGGGGCGATCGCTAGGGTGACAAACAAACTTACAATGGCAGTAATGGCGGTCAGATAAGACATTTCTTCCGCCGAATTTTCATATATATAAACAGAGATTAGAGCGATCGCTAAGGGAACAAGAAATAGAACAGTCATAAGGCATGGGGAGTTGAAGAGATTTTGACTTGGTTTAATCCAGCTTTCTTCCGGTCAGCGAGCGACAGCGCAGCGATTCGCCCCTCCGGATGGTATTAGGCTTTAAGTTGCCAATTTTTGCTAGAAAAACCTCATTGCCTTTGAGCGAAAATGCTGCTTTGGTGAACCTCGCAGACTGAGCATTAGTCTTTTTCTTGAATCGAGGTTGACCAACCTTTCTGCCCTTCCGCTTTCCTTTAAGCGAATCGAAATAGTTTTTGTAGGCCACTTCTAATTGCTTAAGAGATTGCTGCAAGGGGACAGACGAGACGTTGTTTAACCAATCTCTTTCAATTGTCTTTTTAGACAAAGTAAGAGATTTGGATAGAGCGTTGTACCCAGGGTATTTACTGGACTTACTGAAAGCCAGGGCATCATTCCAAACTACCCGAACGCAACCAAACAACTGAGCTAGGCTCTGTCGTTGTTGATCGGTCGGATAGAAACGGTATTGATATCTCGCTTTCATTGCCTGTAACAATACATTCGCGAACAAGAAAAGCCGTCCTAGAAGTACGGGGTTTTAGACCCATTCTTCTGATAAGGTTAAGAATCCAATTGATTAAGAATAGTATAAGAATGCGGTTTTGGGTAGACTTTTTCTTAAGTAGAATTACCCAAATATTTTCGATAGGCAATTTTTTCTGAAAGAAGAAACTGCTAAAATTCAGGACTATCTTGGTCTTCTTGCCATTTGGCGGGTGTTTCCGCCGCTCGGTAAGTCGTGGCTGGATTAACTTGATAATTTGGGGTAGGAGGCAGAATTTCCAGTTGCCGAGGTTGATTCAGGCGATTTTCTTGGCTTTTGGGTGCTTCGTAGCCGCTGCGTCGGCGCTGGGAAGTACCTTCTTCGCTGGTGTCTTCTGAGACTATTTCGTAAAGAATAGCACGTTTATGCCGATCGCTCCCTTTCCGCAAAATTCGCCCTAGGCGCTGGACAAACTCGCGCACGGAGCCAGTACCAGATAAAATAATCGCAATGCTGGCAGCAGGCACGTCTACCCCTTCATTTAAGACGTGGGAAGCAATAATGATTTTATAATCCCCCGACCGAAAGCGAGTCAAGATCTCGTGGCGTTCTTTGACTGGGGTTTGATGGGTGATGGCGGGAATGAGAAATTCTTGGGAAATCCGATAAACGGTAGCGTTGTCGGTGGTAAAGATCAGAATCCGCTCCGGATAGTGTTGCAGGAGCAAATCTGCCAAAATCCGGAGTTTGCCCTCAGTTCCCACGGCGATTTCTTTGGCTTCCCGATGGGCAAGCATGGCGCGTCTGCCTTGGGGGGAGCGGGCGCTGGCTCGGACAAATTGCTGCCAACCGTTGACGCTACCCAAGCGGATTTTTTCAGCTTTGAGAAATTCGTTGCGGGTGGCGATTAACTGATTATAGCGATCGCGTTCCTGGGGGGAAAGTTTGACTTTGAGATCGATGATTTGGTGTTCGGCGAGAGCCGTACCCGCTAACTCTTCCGGGGTTTTGCGATAAACTTCTGGACCAATCAGGGCGGTTAAATCGCTATGCTTGCCATCAGAACGTTCTGGAGTGGCAGTTAATCCTAAACGATAGGGGGCGATCGCATATTCGGCAATCACTCGATAGAAGTCCGTGGGCAAGTGATGACATTCGTCAAAAATTAACAAGGCATATTTATTGCCTAACCCTTCCGCTTGAATCGCCGCACTGTCATAGGTAGCGATTAAAATGGGAGTGCGATCGCGGGAACCTCCTCCCAGCAATCCCACCTCTACACTGGGAAACGCTGCTACCAAATGGGCATACCACTGGTGCATCAAATCCAAAGTTGGCACTACAATCAGGGTACTGCGGGGCGTTGCCTGCATTGCCATCTGAGCTAGATAGGTTTTTCCCGCTGCCGTCGGCAGTACCACCACCCCCTGCCTATCCGCTTGTTTCCATGCTGCCAGCGCCTCCTCTTGGTGGGGATAGGGCGACATTTCCACGCTCGCCACCAATTCTAGTTGGTGAAATTCCTTGGCTTTATCGTTGAGGGTAATTCCATCGGCTTGCAAAGCTGCCACCAAATGCCGATAATAGCTGGCAGGAATGCGAAACTTTTCCACCCGGTCATCCCAAGTAGCGTATTCAATCCAAGCTTTACCCTTGGGGGGAGGATGCAAAATTAACGTGCCGCGTTCAAAAGTTAAAGTGGGCGATCGCGCCATCTGCTTTGCTATATTTTAGTTGTCTTCCGCCGCAAAAGCTGCGTGTCGCCCTTCCACCAACCATTCAGGATTTTCACCGCCAAAAATTAACTGTTCAATGGCCACATATTCCTTGTTTAATTGTTTCAGGGCATTGATCAGAATATCAATCGCGATCGCATCGCTAGTTCCCAAGTCAAACCAACACCGCGCCCAGGTTCCCTGATACTCAAATTCACCCATATTGTGCATCAGTGCCATCATCGTACCATCAGCTAAATCTTCGTCATAGTCCATATAGCTGATTTCCCAACCAATCTCCTGAACTTGGAGATTTTCGGCATTAAATCCCCCCAACTTCCCCAAAGCAAACCAAGAATCGAAAACATCTTCCACATATTCCCGTTCGGCGCGGGAAGGAACCGTGGTAAATTCTAGCCAGATCCACAAATCAAAGGGATCGTATTCTCGAAACTGGATTTGCATAATTTTCAATTAGTCTAATGGTGGCAATTCTGCTGGACCCCAAACACCGGGCATAGCGTTGATTTGATTGAACTTGGCAGTACAATCGCGATTTTGATTGTCAATGTAGATTTGGACTTGGCAGCGCTCAAAGCTAATTTGGGCGACTAAACCTTTAGGTAATTGTTGCCGCTTTTCCAAGGACTCATTAAACAACTTTTTGGCATTATTCAAAGTAGACAGATTTTTTGGCTCTGCTCCCTGCTTAAAGAGCAATTGAGCTTTTAAGTAAACCACTTCAGGATTATTGGGAATTTCGCTAAAAACCCGCTCGGCATATTCCAAAGCCTTACTATTTTGATTGAGATCGCGGTAGGCTACAGCAATACCTCGATAGGCGAGATAAGCTGGACGAGCATCGCTTTCTAATTTTTCAATAGTTTGGGCTGTATCCGAAAAGGGCAAATATACCGCCAACAATAAATCCATGTAGCCTTTGACTAAGTTTAATTCTGGGTCTTTGGCATCAATTTTTTCGGCATCTTCAATGGACTTAAAGACTGTTTGCAATTTGTTCGCGGCTGCCAGGGGGCCTTCATTTTGAAAGGTATAGGCTGCGTCCAACAAATGACCAACGGCGGTATAAATATGTCCCCGGAGGGCATCGGAACTACCTAATTGTTCAGCCATAGCCAAAGTTTTACTAGAATAGGCTTTCACCGTCCCCCAGTCGCCCTTATTATACGCTAGGGCTGCTTGCAGCGCATAAACCATTGGTTCGCTGGGTTGGCTAGCTTCTGCCTCTTTGACTAAATTGCTAGCTTTAGGATAATTGCCTTCCTTAAAGAAAGCATTAAAAGCCGCTTCAGTCTGAGAACTAATATTGCGGGGATTGCTAGACCGAAAAGGATCGCCAGCTAAACTGCGAAGGGGTGCTAAAGTAATGGCGATCGCGATCGCACTAGTCACAGCGACAGAAATCCGGCGAACAACAGATAAACGATTCATGGAAATAATCCTCCTTAAATTGCTATAGCGCTAATTGGCAGACAAGGCAACTTCTCTGCGAGATGTTGGGGAGATAGGGAGATGGGGAGATGGGGAGTTGGGGTGGTGGGGGGTTGAACTGGTTCCTAGGCTCCTGTCTCGGTTGGTTTTCAGAGAGGTAGCGCATCTTGATGGGCTTTTCCAGACAGGAGCCTGAAAAAGAATAAAACGATTCAAGGGCTAGACCAAAGACAGGAATAACATTTGGGACTAATTTGATACCAATAGTGATGCCCTTTCCTCGATTGACGGCAGTAAATCACTTGAGTTCCAATCCCCCATTCCCCAATCCCTATTCCCCGTTCCCCATTCCCTATTCCCTATTCCCTATTCCCCGTTCCCTATTCCCTGTTCCCTGTTCCCTATTCCCTATTCCCTATTCCCTGTTCCCTGTTCCCTATGTTCAACGATCCTATTTCTTGGTAAGCTAACAAGTGCAAAAACTCAATCTTTAGGACAAAGTTTAGATGGCGGGGTCAACCGAGGTTCCTTATCTATTGCGGGCTGCTCGTGGCGAAGTATTAGACCGCCCGCCAGTGTGGATGATGCGGCAGGCAGGTCGCTACATGAAAGCTTATCGAGACCTGCGGGATAAGTATCCAGCATTTCGCGATCGCTCTGAAAAAATAGAACTGGCAATAGAAATTTCTCTCCAACCCTTCAAGGCATTTGCGCCAGATGGAGTAATTCTATTTTCCGATATTCTCACTCCACTGCCGGGGATTGGGATTGATTTTGATATTATCGAAAGCAAAGGGCCAATTATCGATCCGCCGATTCGTACCCAAGCGCAGATTGATGCCCTGCATCCTTTAAATCCCGCCGAATCCCTACCTTTTATCCGGACAATTTTACAATCTTTGCGCTCGGAAGTAGGCAACAAAGCAACAGTGCTGGGGTTTGTGGGTGCGCCTTGGACGCTGGCGGCTTACGCCATTGAGGGCAAAAGCTCCAAGGATTACACGGTAATTAAGAGCATGGCCTTTACCGAGCCAGCCATTTTACATCAATTTTTGGGCAAATTGGCAGAGGCGATCGCTACCTATGTCCGCTATCAAATTGATTCGGGGGCGCAAGTCGTCCAAATGTTCGATTCTTGGGCAGGTCAACTTAGTCCCCAAGATTATGAAACCTTTGCTCTACCCTATCAGCAACAGGTTTTCAAACAGGTGAAAGCCACCCATCCCGATACGCCCTTGATTTTATACATTAATGGCAGCGCCGGATTGTTGGAACGGATGTCCAAGTCTGGGGCAAATATTGTCAGCGTGGACTGGACGGTGGATATGGCAGAAGCTCGGCAAAGACTAGGCAGTGGGATAGGAGTGCAAGGGAATTTAGATCCCTGCGCCTTATTCGGTTCTAAAGAGTTTATTCGCGATCGCATTCTAGAAACTGTTCGCAAAGCAGGCAAGGGAGGACACATTCTCAATCTTGGTCATGGAGTTTTACCACCCACTCCCGAAGAAAATGTGGCCTTTTTCTTTGAAACTGCCAAAAGTCTCTAGTTCCCCCAACGTCTCTCTCATATTGCAGGACTGTTTCATGTAGGGGCAATCCCCCCGTGGTTGCCCCGTTATTAGTGCAGGGTAGGCAATACCCCCCCCTACAAAACCCTGATTGATGGATGAGGGAACGCCAATGATAGACCACGATCGCTTGTTTAAAGAACTGCTAACTACCTTCTTTTGGGAGTTCATTGACCTATTTTTACCACAAGTAGCCGTTTACCTCGACCGCGATTCGATTACCTTTGTAGATAAGGAAATATTTACCGATATCACGATGGGGGAAAGATATGAAGCCGATATCGTTGCCAAATGTAAATTTAGAGGGCAAGAATCCTACTTTTTAGTACACTTAGAACATCAAGCCCAAGCCCAAGCAAATTTTCCCCAGCGGATGTTCCGCTACTTTGCTCGCCTGTACGAAAAGAATAACTTACCAGTTTACCCCATTGCCCTATTTTCAGGTAATTACCCTCTTACCCCAGCTCCCAACCACCATCAAGTAGCTTTTCCAAACCAAGTGGTGTTGCAGTTTAATTACACTGTGATTCAGCTAAACCAACTGAACTGGCGCGACTTTCTGCAACAGGAAAATCCCACTGCTGCCGCGCTGATGGCAAAGATGAAAATTGAGCCGCAAGACCGTCGTCGAGTTAAGTATGAATGTTTGCGGTTGCTAGCAACCTTGAAATTAAATCCGGCGAAAATGAAGTTAATTTCAGGGTTTGTTGACACTTACTTAAAGTTGAACGCGGAAGAAGAAAGACTTTTTAAAGCTGACATTGCTGAGATGAACCCAGAAACACGGGAGGTTGTAATGGAAATTGTGACAAGTTGGATGGAAGAAGGTATAGAACAGGGAATACAACAGGGAATACAACAAGGTATGCAAAGAGAAATACAAGTTGTAGTCCAGCGGCTATTGTCAAAAAGAATTGGCAATATTTCACCAGAGTTGCAAGCTAGAATAAGCCAGTTATCTTTCAGCCAATTAGAAGAATTGGCAGAGGCGGTACTAGATTTTTCGTCAGTGGCAGATTTGGTGACTTGGTTGCAAGGCGTTTCAACATAGTGGTAAGTTCAAGCTCCCACTAATTATCTTGAATTTTGAATTTTGAATTTTGAATTTTGAATTTTGAATTGGAGCGAAGCGACTTGACACCCAAACGAATTTTAGTAACTGGCGCTAGCGGTTGCATCGGTCACTATATTAGCGAAAAGCTGATTCAAGAAACAGACCACGAATTATATTTACTGGTCAGAAATCCCGATAAATTAGGCGTTGATACCACGGTTCGGCCTGGAATTAATGTTTTGCAGGGAGATCAGCGGGAAATTGAAAAATTGGCGGACTTGTTGAAAACAATGGATGGGGCAATCTTAACTGCGACGGCTTGGGGTGGAACCCAGGAAGTATTTGATGTTAATGTTAACAAAACTATTCGTTTGCTAGAGTTACTCGATCCGGTAAAGTGCCAACAAGCCATTTATTTTTCCACTGCCAGTATTCTTGACCGGAATAATGAATTATTAAAAGCAGCAGGGGAATTAGGCACAGATTATGTACGTTCCAAATATGATTGTTTGCAGCGAATCTCGAAATTAGCGATCGCACCCAAAGTTACCATCCTATTTCCCACTTTAGTCCTAGGTGGAGAAGCCAAAAAACCTTTTTCTCACCTCTCCTCTGGAATTTCAGAAGTAGTGAATTGGATTAATTTAATCCGCTTCTTTCAGCTAGATGGCAGTTTTCATTTTATTCATGGCAGAGATATTGCCACTGTAGTGAAACATTTACTAGATCATCCCCCAGAACCAGGGCGATCGCGCCAATTAGTTCTAGGCGCTCCAGGGATTACAGTTAATGATGCCATTACTGAAACCTGTGCCTATTTGAACCGGAAAATTTATTTTCGGTTGCCCCTTTCCCTCTGGCTCGCCGAAGTATTTATTGTGCTATTTCGCGTCCAAATGGCGGCTTGGGATCGGTTTTGTATGACTTACAGGCACTTCATCTACAAAGAATTTGTCAATCCAGCTACCTTTGATTTACCTTTTTATTGCGCTAGTTTTACTGATGTTCTCAAAGTTAGCGGTATTTTACCTGATGGCGCAGTCGTCAAGCTGCCCGAAATTGTTGCCCAAAGTAGCAATGAATCAACTGGGAATTAGCTACTACTGTAGACTAAAATGTGGGCGTAATTAGTAGAGACTTTCCGGTAAAACGTCTCCAATGGTATTGACAAATCAACAAAATTATGGATTGATAAATATAAATCTCCTTGTCAACCTATGAAACCCGCTCGCAGGCAGAAAAAATTAGAGCAAATTGTTGAATTTTCTCTATGGAACACCAGATTTTTAACTATTTTACCAGTGTTTTTTGGTCTTCTTAGCGTTTTGATTTTGTTCCTGCTCGGTAGCTGGGAAATTATCGAAGGCGTTATGGAGTATATTCATTTAGGTCCGGAAAAAACTAAATATGCCAGCAAAGTTATCGGCGGTATTATTGGCGGCATAGATCTTTATTTGATTGGCATTGTGCTATTAATTTTCAGTTTTGGAATATACGAGCTATTTATTTCTAAAATTGATGTTGGGCGCAATCCAGAGCAAGAGATTCGGATTTTGGAAATTAAGTCTTTGGATCAGTTAAAGGATAAAATCCTCAAAGTGATTGTTATGGTGTTGGTGGTGAGCTTTTTTAAGCAAGTCATAGAAATGGAGATTAAAACATCGCTAGATTTGCTCTACTTAGCCATCTCAATTTTTTTAATTGCGGGTAGCAGTTACTTGATGCAAATATCTGGTCACCACGCTTCACCCGATCATCCTTTGCCCCACGGTTCTGACCATTCTACTGAGAAGTAATTAGCGATCGCTTTCTAGTTTAATGGAAAGCGATCGCCCAATCTTAGAATTTGTGACTATTTGACTTTTCCTTGGGATTTGGCTTGCTCCATTGCCAATTCCTTGAAGGCTTGCAGAGAATTTAAATTGGCAGAACCTTCGATAGCCTTGACAGCCAAATCCTGCACTTGCTTTTGTGCCGATTCTAGTTGTTTGGCAAGGATTTGAATTCGGGCTTCTTGACTTTGAATATTTTGCTCCAAAGACTGAATTCTTTGCTCGTACAAACGCTTTTGTCCCTCGATATCTTTGGAGAACATATCTGACTTAATCTTGGCTTGGTAATTGCCCAATCCCTTCCCTTCATCCTTAGCTTTCTTAATTGCCGCTTCCTTCTCTTGGGGGAAAGCTTCCACCTTAGCTTTTGCTTCTTCGTGCTGCTTTTCTCGTTCGGCGATCGCTTTTTCTTTTTCTGCCCATTCTTTCTCCTGTTGTTGTCGCAATTCTTCCAATTGTTTGTACAATTCTTTTTGCTGTTGATTGTACCGATCTGTATCCAATTTTCGAGTTAACTGCAAATCATATTTATATTCATCCGCATCCCGTTGCCGCGCCTTATTGTGGATGTCATTCCGTTCCTTAGTAGTGCGTTTGTGTTCCTCCTGTTCCTTTTCCCAAGTCTTCCGCAAGTCAATAAGTTCCTGTTCCACAGTTTCCTGGCGTTGGGCAAATTCTTCTTGAAACTTTTTGGAACTAGCCTCATAGGTTTCAATTAAAGTTTCCAGGGTATTTTCTTCAACTTCCAAACTGTGTAACTCTTGCAGTTCGGAAATTTCCTTGGTCACAAATCCAGTTAATTCCTGCAATTTAGAAGCTTCGGAAGTCAGCTTTTCTGACAATTCGCTGACGGTGCTACCAAAATTCGCCTGGACTTTGCTTAGAATGTCCAAGGTATAATTCATCTTGCTTTCAATTAATTGAGTTTGATTCACTGGTTTTGCTACCTCTAATGGTGGCTTAACAGGTGCTGGTGCTGGGACGACTGCTGGCGCGGGAGCGGCTTTTTGTTTCTGCAATTCTTTCAGTTGGACTTCCAGGCCATTTTTCTCAGCTTCCAATTGATCAAAAGCTTCAAAAACTTGGGCTTTGGTGGCGCGATCGCCTGGTCTTTTAACTGCCATTTTTTACTTTCCTCACATTCTTAAAATCAGCTGATTTTTACTGATTGGAACTTACACAGATAGTTCGCGTATAATGCTGATGGTGCGTTACGCTGCGCTAACACACCCTACAAAAATTTGTTGGTTTAATTTCCAGCAAAAGCTCTGGTTGCCAAAGCTTGCGCCTGTTGAATAGCCGCTTGTAATTGCGCCGACAAATCGGTAATTTGTTGGGTTTGCCGTTCGATGGTGGCTTCCAAAGATTGCACTTTTTGTTCGTAACCTTGTTTGTTGCCTTCCCATTCCTTCTCTACCAATTCAGCCTTGTATTTGGCCTCATTAGTAGCTTCCTTAATTGCTTCTTCTCTGGCTTTCTTGACTGCTTCTTCTAACTCAGCAGGGAAAGCTTCTACTTTCTTCTGATTTTCTTCAAACAGCTTTTGATTATCTTGCAAGATTTTCTCTCTTTCTGCCCAAACCTTGCCTTTCTCTTGATTAGCTTCGGCAATTTCTAGTTCTAACTTGCGCTTTTTGCCTTCGTATTCGTCAGTTTCAATTTTGCGCGTCCGTTCCAATAGATATTGATGTTCCTCTTGTTCTAACTTCCGTTCCTTCGCCAGGGATTCTGCTTGTTCTCGGACAGAAATTTCAAATTCTGCCTGTTCCTTCTGCCAAGCTTTACGCTTTTCATTTTTGTCTTTCTCAATGATTTCTCGCTGGCTGTCGGCATCTTGTTCTAACAAGCGAATTTTCTCTTGATGCTCTTGATTTAAAATATACAAAGCATCGGCAACGATCCGAATTTCCTTTAATTCTTGTAAGTGGACGGTTTCAATTTCAATCCCGCGCTTAATTTCATCTAATTTCTTGGCTTCAGCCGTCAGCTTTTCCGACAAACCTACCACAATGCTCCCCACATCTAATTGCAGGTCAGCTAAACCTTTAACAATGCTATCAATAGTATAAGTAGAAGCGGTTTCTAGGAGTTGTTTGCTTTTGGCTTTCTCAGCTTCTTCTTCCTTAGTGGCAATTTTGGAATCGATCTTTTTCTTTTGGGCAAGTAGCTGCTGAAAGGCTGCCAGAATTTGTTCTTTACTGTCTAGCGCCACTGTATTCATGGAAAGTTCTCCTGTACAAAGTTGAATTGTGGGGAAATTCTCAACAAGTCAGCGAAAATGAGATTTTACTTGTTCCTAGGCTCTGCCTTTTACTCGTTCCTAGGCTCTGCCTGGGAACGCTATCCAGAGGCTCTGCCTCGTTTGATTCCCTAGAGGCTCTGCCTCTAGAGGGGCATTCCCAGTCAGAGACTGGGAACGAGGAAGACTGGGAACGAGGAAATTGTCAGTTTGCGTTACGCTAGCGCTAACTGGCGTGGCTGTAGCCAGGAAGTAGGACAATGGCGATCGCCCTCACTCGATAGAACAAATGTTCTAGTCAAAGCATATCCAAGACTCGCCCTAGTTGTCAAGACGGCTGAATTGCTGCCAAAACAGCTTTGGGAGAGAGCTTATCTTTGAACCAAATCACCTTTGCGGGTACGTCAGTCACCTTCACGCCTGCTTTTTCCAAGTTTAACCGCTCCGAAATCGCCAAAATCAAGTTGTGGCAGTCAGCGCGGCGCACCTGAGCAAACTTCTTTTGCAGATATTCTGGTCGCCAATACCCGACAATTTCCAGCAAAAAGTACCTTCCATCCGGATGTACCAGCCGAAAATCTGGGATCATGACGCTGCCAGGAATGGGAATTAAATCAACTTCCCGTTCTAGCACCCAATCAGACTTGAGCGCATCCCAACGATCGGCAAATGACATCTCCAACATACTGTCATAGGGCTTGCCGGGGGAGTAGTGCGTTACTAAATTGGTATCGGAATTGAGGGTAAATTGTCCAGTTTTACGCGCTCCGGTGACAAAATCGCGGGTTTGCAAGGTGCTGTGCAGGCTCCATTTGGTAACGTGGAGGAGGGCAGGCAGGAGTTTGGCGATCGCAAATCCATAGCGGGTACTCGGTTTAAACAGGCTGGTAGGTCCGTCAATTGTGACGGTAAAGCCATGTTCGGCATCGCCTTCAATGTATGCCATCAACCCAAACAGCTTCAGGTAGCGAAACAGCAGCTTATATTGTCCGGGGACATTACGATGAGCATTAATGGTCATTTGACTGGCTTTGTAAAACACCCCTTGCACCTGAGAAAGGTTGTAGCGATGGAGCAGATTCTCTGGTTCCGGGGTGTCAAACTGGGTTAAAATCCGGTTTTCTTGCAAATCGGCATACAAACCATGACGGATTTGCTGGGGTAAAACTTCCTGTTTGAGTTCCTGAGTGAGTTGGTTTGCCAAAGTCGTCAGGGTTTGCTCTGCTTGGAGGGGAACGGCAGCACTTTGAGCAGACAGTTCAAAAACTCGCTGGCGCAACAATGGCGGTTCTAGGGGACTGACAATCTCAAAGGTACAAAAACTGTTTTTCAGGATGTAAGCTAAACCCCGTTTTAAGCGATAATCGGGACTATCCCCTTCCAATTCTTGTAACTGACGATCCAGTTCCCCTTGAGTGCCACCCACAGCACTTTGAACACAAGTAATGATATCTTCAGCTAAAGTTAAATTGCGATCGTCAATTTTTAGCCGTTTGGGAATAACTTCCTCACCATTTTGACGATGAATTAATAGGTCGCTAGGTAACATTGCCACTCAGAACTCAGAAGTTAAAACAATTGTAGTTTGCCTAACAGCTTATGGCTCAATGAGTTTACTCGTTCCCAAGCTCTTACTCGTTTTACTGGTTCCTAGGCTCTGCCTGGGAACCAGTTCAATTCCCTATTCCCTCTCCCCCCTATTCCCTATTCCCTATTCCCTGTTCCCTGTTCCCTGTTCCCTATTCCCTATCTAGGCCAACTGCTTAAGTGCCGATATCATATCATAGATTAAAATTTTCTGACCAATGCCAGTAACCAATTAGACACTGACTGCCCTCAACTACTAAGGCAGCCGCATAGTTAAATGCTGGTGTTAATTCTTCCAAAAACCAATCTGAATCTGTAATTGCTGAACTCGTTCTCAATAAAACTGGTTTGTCCGCCAACAGGGAAATATTAGTAGTTTGCAAAGACTGACTTAAACCAGTTCCCAAAGCTTTTAAATATGCCTCCTTGCAAGTCCAATAGCGAAAGAAAGCTACTTGTCTTTCCTCCGCAGGCAAGGCAGAAAGTTCGGCAAATTCACTAGCAGAAAAGAAGCGCTGGGCAAGTTTTTCGGCATCAGAGATGGGGCGCTGAAATTCGACATCGATGCCAACTTGACGATGGAGAGCGATCGCATACAGTGCCAATTCTTCCGAGTGGGAAACATTAAAATATATTTCCCCAGTGGCTAATTGGGGCTTGCCATAGCTGCCATAGCTGAATTTGACTTGATTTGGTCTAATTCCTAAATAGCTGCCTAAGATGCTTCGCAGAACCCCTCTTGCTGCGACAAATCGACGGCGATCGCGTTCAAAGTAAAACTTTTCTGCCCTAATTTGTTCGTCTTCAGAAAGAGTTTTTGCCAATTGCTGCCAGCATATTGCTGATATTTTGTCTAATTCTACTTTCCAAACATGGATTTGCACTGGAGGCAGAACTAAAACCGCTGGCGGAGGCAACCATAATTGTTGGACAGACTGCATTGCCTAGTATTAAAAAGATTGCTCCATTTTTTTCCGCAAACTCAGAGGTCTCATATCTGTCCACACTTCCTTAATATATTCTAGGCATTCTGTTTTAGTGCCACTTTTCCCGGCATCTTTCCAACCTAGAGCATTTTCCCGATGGATAGGCCAAATAGAATACTGCTCTTCGTGGTTCATCACCACCTTATAAATTGTGCTATCCTCTTCACTCATCTGAACTCCTTTGATGGTTCGCTGCTGACTTTGAATTTCCCATAATTTAACTCATTTTTTGCCATTTGAACATCTCTAGTTTAACTTTCCTACCTGTTTCACCGGAATTTCAATCTCAAATGTTGTCCCTTCTCCCAGCACAGAAAAACATCTGATCTGTCCGCCATGCTTTTCCACTATAACTTGATGGCAAATAGATAAGCCCAACCCTGTACCAGTGCCGACTGGCTTAGTAGTAAAGAAAGGTGCAAACACTCGCTGGCGAATTTCTTCTGTCATGCCACTGCCATTGTCAGCAATCCGAATCACAACGAGATTGCCCTCTTTTAATTCAGTTTGAACCCGAATTGTGCTAGGACGAGCTTGAATTTCATCTAGAAAGCGATGGTGGTCGCCATCATCCAACGCATCAATCGCATTAATAAATATATTCATAAATACTTGGTTTAGTTCTCCAGCATAACATTCTACATTTGGTATTTGTCCATACTCTCTAATAATTTTTAGTCCTGAATGAGCAATTTTTGCCCGAATTCGATTTTGAAGAATTAGCAAGCTATTTTCAATGCCCTCATGGATGTCAACTTCCTTGACATCAGACTCATCTAAACGGGCAAAATTTCGCACCGATATAATAATTTGCCGAATTCGTTCCGCACCGATTCTCATTGAATCTAGCATTCTTGGCAAATCTTCTTTGATTAAATCTAGTTCTTTATCAGTAATTTGGGCTTGAATTTCAGCTGTAGGAGAGTGATACTCTTGCTCATAAAGTTGAATTAACTCTAGGAAACTGGTAACATAGTCGCGGGTATGAGTGAGATTACCATAGATAAAATTAATTGGATTATTAATTTCATGGGCTAGCCCAGCTACCATCTGACCTAAACTCGACATCTTCTCAGTTTGAATTAACTGAGCTTGGGCTTTTTTTAGATTTGACATTGCCTTTTCGATCTGAGTTGATTGCTTTTTTAAACGTTGGTTTTTTGACCGTAATATAAACGTTCTTTTTTTGACTTTCTGTTCTAAGGTTTGACTATATTCTGCCAATTGTTCGTTCACAATTTTTAAGTTGTTTGTCGCCCTATCTAGATCTGCATACAGTAGGGCATTTTCTAAAGCGATCGCTGCTTGAGTAGATAAAATCATTAAAGCTTCTAACTGTTCAGCAGTAAACGTTTCAGATGCTAAATTATTTTCTAAATATAACAAACCAATAAATTTTCCCTGATTAATAATTGGCGTGCATAGCAGTGATTTAGGCTGATTGCGAACAATATAGGGATCTTCAGCAAACCTTTCTTCTTTAGTTCCGTCATTGAAAACTAAACTTTGTCTAGTTCTATAAACATAGTTAATTAAAGATAGGGGTAAATTTGGGTTATCATCTACCGCAATTGGTCGATCTACTAGAATCTGATTTTTTTCCCCAGAGGCGTTAGCTATGACTACTAACTTTTGATTTTGTTCTAAAATCAAGTAACTGATTTCAGCGCTAGTATGCTCCATTAAAATTATCAGAAATTTATCTAATAGCTTTTCTAGCACAATTTCACTAGTAATAGTTTGGGAAGCTTTGATAATTGCCATTAAATCTAAGGAGAGATTAGGATTATCAATTGTCAATGTCTTTGCGGTATAATTGATCTCAGGCTCTTGATTTTCTAAATCAATTTCTTCCGCTGTTTTCAAAATTAGCTGGGGATAGCTATTTTCTAAGTCTTTTACTTTAGCCTTGGCTCCCCATTGCGAATAAGCATGGCAAGCATCTATTAAATAAACTTTAGCAATTTTAAGCCTGTTTCTTCCCAAATAAAACTTCGCTGCTAATTCGTTGGCGATCGCTTCGTCTTGGATATATTCATGTGCTTTGGCTGATTCAATTGCTCGATCGTAAAGCTCTATTGCCTTTAAATAATGGCCTTCTATCCGGGCTATTTCGGCAGTAATTAGCAAATATTTATGCAAAAAATTCTCCTGGCAGTTATCTGCCCAAATTTTCATTTTTGCCTGATTTTTAGCTAAAATATCTGTAAATTTATCTTGTTCTTCCGGCGATACTTGGAAATAAGCTCCTGTGAAAATCAGTGAACAATAAAAATAATATTCTGGTTCAGTTATCAGACCTTTTTGGGCATCTCTAGTATGAGCATATTCGTCAATTATTTTTAATGCTTTAGGATAATTATTAAATAAAAATAAGATTTGAATTTTGTGTTGTTGATAAAACCTTAGCTGAAAATCTGGATCTTCTAATTGCATAGCTCTATTGATAAATTCTTGTTCATCAAAGCTAGCGCTAGACAAGCTGTATTTGTCATTAGTCAATCCTTTTAAATTTAAAATCAAATGCCTGCTTAAATTCCATACATCTTTAAAAGGAACAGTTTGTTGTAAAATAATTGCATATTTTTCTAGTTCTTCAGCAATAGTATCTAGATTATTGCCTAATGCTATTTTAGTTAAAATTATCCAGTAACAACTGCTGAGGGTATAAGCTAAATCTCTGAAATCTAAGCTATAAAAATAGCTATCTTGCAAAAAATCAATACTGAGTTTTAAATGTTCTTGCCAAAAAACTACTCCAATAGCATACCAAAAATTTATTTTTGATTTTAACTTATCGTTGTTAATTTCCTTTTCAACTCTGAAGGCAAAGGTTCCAAATTTATATGCGGTTTGATAATCTTCAAATACAGATGCTGCTACTAAAGAATAGTTGCAAAAAGCATCAGGAGATTCTTGGGTAAAGCCATGCTTAAAAAATAAATTAATCATTTTTAATGTCGTCCAAGCAAACATTTTTTTGTTTTTGGTTTGGTAATCTAATAAAGCTAGATCGCCCAATAATTTAGTCGTAGTTTGCTTATCCAGATCGGACATATAAAATTTCACAATCGCATCATCGGGATCAACTCCATTGATATTTGATTGTGCTTCTGCCAATTCTGCATTGATTAATAATTGAATTTCTTCCTGAGCTTGGGGAACGTTAAAGTCAAGCATATTTAGACCCTCTAAACTTAAGTTGATGTTATTTTAAGTTTCACTTTAAAAGTTATAGCTTATTTTTTGGAAATAAAAAGAAATTATATTTGTACTTTTATAAACTTTTGTTTTAATTTGTAACTTGAGATGATTCTCGATAGGCAAAAGAGGCGCGATCGCCTATATGACCACTAAATCATATTCCCAGAGAGCGAATTATTCGTAACTACCTAGTTACCGCAGGATTTATAAGCAACAATCGTAAATGAGACGGACTAGACAATTCGTGAGGAGCAAATGAATGAATCCCAAACTTTTTCCCCCAAGCTCATTATCTCGGCGCACCCATCACCAAATTCTATCCTTGACACTAGGCTTATGCTGTTTAACGGTTAGTATTCCCCTATTTGCGGTTTTGCCAGCAGCTGCTCAGGAAAGAATTCTCAGAACAATTACTGTAACTGGGCGTGGGGTGGAAACGATTCCCACTACGCTCTCCCAAGTGGCTTTAGGAGTGGAAATTCAGGGCAAAACTGCCAATGAAGTTCAAGAAGAAGTGGCACAGCGTTCTAACGCAGTGGTAGCGTTATTGCGATCGCGCAACGTCGAAAAACTCCAAACCACTGGTATTCGGCTGCAACCTGTCTACAGCTACGAAAACAATGTCCAGCGCCTCACTGGTTACTTGGCAGCCAATATAGTCAGCTTCCGCATTGATACCAAACAGGCAGGTAGTTTGTTGGATGACGCAGTTAAAGCTGGAGCCACCCAAATTAACGGAGTTAGCTTCATTGCCACTGACGAAGCGATCGCTGCTGCCCGAAAACAAGCCCTGAGAGCAGCGACGAATGATGCCCAGGAACAGGCTGATACCGTTCTAGGAGCGCTCAAACTCACCAAACGGGATATTATCCAAATTCAGGTGAATAGCGCCTATGCCCCAATGCCAATTCAGTTTGCCAGCGACATTACTCTCGCCAAGGTATCGGCTGCGCCCACGCCAGTCATTGGCGGCGAACAGCAAGTAGAAGCCACCGTGACCCTGCAAATTAGCTATTAGTTTAATACAGGAAATGGGGAGATGGGGAGATGTGGTGAGATGGGGAGATGGGGAGTGGAGAATTAGCAAGAAGTCCTTTTATTCCCTGTTCCCTTTCTCCCTTTCTCCCTTTCTCCCTTTCTCCCTTTCTCCCTTTCTCCCTTTCTCCCTTTCTCCCTTTCTCCCTTTCTCCCT
>CAKZHE010000064.1 GCA_936920195.1 uncultured cyanobacterium
GTTCGTAGTTGGGCTTTAGCCCTAATCCGGAGAGGGCTAAAGCCCAACTACGAACTTAGTTAACTGAACTGTATTGAGCCATAACCTAAATAAACCCGCCCCTACAATACCACACAAGGCAAAGTAACTATTACCGTTGTCCCCTCATTCAACACGCTATTAACTTGAATTTTACCTTGATGACTTTCTACAATTGCTTGCGCGATCGCCAATCCCAAACCAGATCCTTTATCCTTATAAGTACGAGCCGGATCTCCGCGATAGAAACGGTCAAAAATCTGATTTAGTGCCGACTCTGGAATCCCAATTCCCGTATCCACAACTTTCACTTGTAACTGCGGATAACTAGACTTTCTAATTCTCTCCAACTCTACCTTAACTATTCCCCCAGCTAAAGTATATTGTAAAGCATTACTGGTCAAATTGGTAAACAGTCGTGCCAGTTGATCCCAATCTCCCCGCATCGTAAATAAATCTTCTTCCATCCCAGTTGCAGAACTTTCATCCACAATTAAAAACTTGGGAGCTACTGCCACATCCACACCTAAATGCAAAGATAAATTAATCCCTTTTTCCTTCGCCATCAACTGCTGTTCCTCAATTACCTCCATCAACAACGCATCCAATGGCACTAACACCCAATCCGCTTGCAAAATGCCACTATCCTGCCGTGCCAAAAATAGCAAATCGTTAACTAATCTCCCCAACCGTTGAGTTAATCTTTCAATTACCTTTAATTGTTGCCGCTGAATTTCTGGGTCAATATCCGGTTCTGCCAAAGCCACTTGCACATTAGTTTGAATCGTAGCAATGGGATTTCTTAATTCGTGGGAAGCATCCGCCGTAAACTGTTTTAACCGCTGATAGGATTCGCGCACTGGCTGAATAGCAATCCCAGAAAGCAGCCAACCAATCCCCGCCACCGAAGCAATCATTAATCCAATGCCTAACATTAAATCTAGCATCAGTTGGCGGCTAGGTTTAGTGACTTCAAACCAAGGATGGCTCACCCGCAAATATCCTAATACCTGCCGCCCAATTTGGACTCTTTCTGTTACTTGTCTTAACCATCTTTCCGATGAAACTTGAACAGTTTCCGCAGTATTGTCAGAATGAATGGGAATTTTCAGCGGTTCCGCAAAAGTTGACCAAAGTAATTTACCTGTGGAATTAAACCATTCTAAATCAATTCGGTCATCTTCCACCGCTTCGGCATTATCCCGAAAACTAGCTTCAATATTAACTCGAAATTGACCTGCGGGTAAAGACTGAATAGCGAGCGATCGCTCTACCACTTCCACCACATGATTTAGCGTATCATCCACTCGTTCAATTAAAGTATTCCGAAAGTAAAAATAAATCCCCGTGGCAAACAGTAGCAGTAGCACGGCAGTCACAGTTGTATACCAAATAGCCAGACGGCGGCGCGTAGTTTGAAACATTAAGCTATGATTCTATTCCATGTTCATCAGTAAAACAATTACTTTCACCCGACTGGGTTTAGGAATATTGAGATGACTATCTAA
The DNA here is from genome assembly GCA_936920195.1 of uncultured cyanobacterium. Lineage (GTDB taxonomy): Bacteria > Cyanobacteriota > Cyanobacteriia > Cyanobacteriales > FACHB-T130 > CAKZHE01. Next base: position 1,527 of record CAKZHE010000064.1, read on the forward strand.
AATCAGTTCACCTTTGGCATCAATGGTTCCCATCATTTCAAATGCTTGCATTATTGACTTCCCTCCAACATCTCTACAATTCTATATTACAAATGCTAAATCAGATTGTCCTCTAAGTATTTATACGCAGAAAGATACCTCTACAGATTGTTGCCATTTTGCAAATAGTTTGTTACATTAATTTATAGAGATTCACAAAACGCCACAAATGGAGGCCAAACCATGTCGAATCAAAATCCCACCCCCAACAAATTTGGTTTTACACCGGAAGCCGAAAATCTCAACGGACGCTTGGCAATGCTTGGCTTTGCGGCTCTATTATTCACTGAACTAGTCACTGGTCAAGGCGTACTGCACTTCTTTGGTTTAGTGTAAGTTTTCTCGAAAGCACCCTGAAAAAAGCTGGAATTCCTCAACCGAATTCCAGCTTTTTTACATGGAAAAATCGCAGGCAAACACCAATTGGTTTCAATTTAGGCATTCATCTGCGTTTCAAAACAACTAAACTAGCTAAAACTGACTAGCGAATATATTCCTTGAGAATGCTGTTGCGATTGGGATGGCGCAGCTTCCGCAGGGCTTTGGCTTCAATTTGCCGAATCCGTTCGCGGGTGACATTGAAAATTTGACCAATTTCTTCCAAAGTCTTCATCCGTCCGTCATCTAAACCATAACGCAGGCGCAAAACATCCCGTTCGCGAGGGCTGAGGGTGTCAAGAACGCTTTCTAAATCTTCGCGCAATAGGTTTTTAGAAACCTGATCTTCTGGGGTTTCGCCGTCCGCTTCAATAAAATCTCCCAACCGGGAATCTTCTTCTTTACCAATAGGCGTTTCTAGGGAAATAGGCAATTGGGCTGATTTGGCAATAAACCGCAATTTCTCGATGGTCATTTCCATCCGAGTGGCGATTTCTTCTTCCGTCGGCTTCCGTCCCATTTCTTGGGATAAAACTTTGGTAGTTTTCTTGATCCGAGAAATGGTTTCATAGAGATGAACGGGCAATCTGATTGTCCGAGATTGATCGGCGATCGCGCGGGTAATTGCTTGCCGAATCCACCAAGTGGCATAAGTCGAGAACTTATACCCCTTTTCGTGGTCAAATTTCTCCGCTGCCCGAATCAAACCTAAACTGCCTTCTTGAATTAGGTCTTGAAATGACAATCCCCGATTCATATATTTTTTGGCAATCGACACTACCAATCGCAAATTGGATTGCACCATTTTGTCTTTGGCACGCCGTCCAATATACAAACGCTGGCGAAATGCTGGCAGTTGTCTTTTAACTTCCTTAGACCACTCTTCCTCTAAGCAGGTTTTGACATCTGCTAGCGCCTTCACTAAGGATGCCATATTGACATTTAAGTTAAAGAACAGGGCGGGCAATTTTGTTAAAGAAGTTACTCGAAACAGTCCATTCACTGCTTGTAGCAGTTTCTGGGCTTCCCTTGATACTCCCAATTGCTGGTACAACACCTCTTCTGCCCACTCAGCATCGTGGGGTTCCCGCTCTAATTGATAGAACAGGTTTTCCCGCACTCGTTCCAATTCCAGCAGATCTGCTATTTTCCGAGCCAATTCAATTTCTTCATCCGCCCGTAACAGTCGAATTCGACCAATTTCTTGCAGGTAAAGCCGAATTGAATCTTCTGTATAGTGCTTCTTTTTCGTTTGGGTGCGGCGACGACTTCTTGCTACCTTACCAGGCTTCCCGTCATCGTCTTCTGGTGCAGCATCCAAAAAATCGTCTCGATCTACTTCTTCCTCAATTAAAAGATCGAATTCGCCCTCTAGGGGAGTAAAAGTTTCGAGTACATTGTTGGTGGCCTGGGTCATGCCGAATTCCTCATGCTCCTTCAGTTAAAGACCAAAATTTGGCGTTTTTAATTCATCTGAGACAATTGCTCCAGCCAGCAACTATCCCCACTGGCAATGCTTCCTTGCATAGAGATCATCAGAGAAAGTCTCAACTACTTTCTCCCACACTGGGCGGTCAATTACAGTCTTGGTGTTAGGTGTCAATGCTGGATTTGCCGAAGACATTTTCGATTGTAGCCTTTCTCACAGAAATTGCACGCTGGCTCTTAATTTTCCATCTTTGATTGTAAAGATACCGTGAAGCTACCGTTGTTAATTAAGCAATTTTTGAGGATGCTAGTCTGGGGAACTTCTACAAGACTTTGGGTAATAAATTGTAGAGTCCTCTACCTTCAAGGCTTTGAAGGCTTTGTCTTCTGAGTAACAGTCGATGAAAACCTGATAAATCTCCTCCGCTATTTTAATGAATCTATTTGTATAGATGGCAGCTAACAAGCTGAAAATTTTCAGATTCGCTAGCGATCGCCCTCCAAATAGTACATTTGTTCCATAAAATACTGCTTGGCACAACTCTCAGATGTACTAGTCAAGCTTGCCAAAGGAATGGCTTAGAGTAAGTGTTCCCAAAGGCAACAGCAACTTTGAACAAGGTATATAAAGATATTATAAATTCATTCCTAGGGAGGATGCACGATGGAAGTTGATAAAAGGACAATTTGACTCAATAATTGCGGCTAGAAATGGTCGCTAGTGGCAATTACAGCAAATTTATAAAATTTACTAATTTTTAGCGGCAAGTATTCTTACTTACTGAAATTCTTCTCAAAATGCGAATAAAATTAACCCTTTAAGGTCATTCAAAGGGGGAGAAAGCCTAAAAGGGTTGGTTTGGTTGAGTTTTTAGGAAGCCTGTGACGAGGATTGAACTCGTGACCTCAGCCTTGTATCGCTCTCTAGGCTTTTTCCGCTACAGTGAGGGAGATTTGTCTTCGCGAACTATTACACCGGAATTCGAGAAATCATGCAAACCACCTCTGCCGCTAACCCTTTGGCTGTGGAATCCCCTGTCAGCAATTTAGATATTCGCTTGCTGGTTGTGGATATTGATGGGACTATTGCTGGCGAATCTAATGATGTGCGGGAACCAGTAAAACAGGCAATTCAGGCGGCTCAGGGAAAGGGGATTCAGGTAGCGATCGCCACTGGCAGAATGTATCGTTCGGCGTTACGCTTTTATCAAGCTATTGGTGCGGATTTGCCAATTTTGGCTTACCAAGGAGCCTGGATTCAAGACCCCAAAACTGAGAAACTCTACCAGCACGTGCCAGTTCCCCAAAAATTAGCCTTGGAATTGGTAGATTATTATGAGCAACCGGAATGGCGATCGCAGATTTCGGTACATTGCTACATGAATGACCAATTATACATTCGCGAGTGGGACTCCCATACCAAGGACTATTCCCAACGCTCTAGCGTTCAGCCTATTACTGTCGGTGACTTGCGAAGTATTCTGACCGAGGCTCCGACCAAAATTTTAGCTCTGAGTAACAATATTCCTTTAATTGACCAACTGCTAGCCAACCTTCGCCAACGCTATACTCCGGCGGAACTTTATACTACTAAATCTGTGCCAACTTTCCTAGAAGCAAACAATCCGGGAATTAATAAAGGCATTGCTGTCCGCTACTTAGCAGAAGAGGTTTTGGGATTGCAAGCCAGTCAGGTGATGGCGATTGGGGATAATTTTAATGATTTGGAAATGCTGGAATATGCTGGTTTAGGGGTGGCGATGGGCAATGCTCCGGCAGGAGTCCAATCTATTGCCCAATGGGTAGCTCCCGATGTGGAGGAAGATGGAGCGGCAGCAGCAATTGAAAAATTTCTGCTTTGATTGTCGAACGTCAGAAAGGGAACCGACGACTGGCCGTGTTTCGTCTCGGTTCCCCTATCTGGTTCGCTCCTCACACCACTGCAATATAACTGACTTTTGGAAATTTGTCACTACCTTTGGCAAAATTTTCTATCTGGAGGTACAGATATGATAATGCGATCGCTTTCCTCTGCCCAACGCGCTTTGATAATTTTGACGATTGTGGCCTTAATTTTCAGTATCGGCTGCACTCCTGTCACCACCACCGCTAATTCTCCCAACCCTACTCCCAGTGTAGCGATCGCCAGCCCCCCCAAACCAACTTTGCCCCCATCGGTGGCTGATGCTGTGCGCCGGGATATCTCTCGCCGCACGGGGATTCCTGCCAATCAGGTGAATATCACTCAGTCTAGTTCGCAAACTTGGCCTGATGGTTGTTTCGGACTGCCTAAACCGGATGAATTTTGTACGGAAGCTTTGGTGACTGGTTGGCAAGTTGTTGCCACTGACGGCAGTCAAATTTGGAAATTTCGTACCGATCGGGATGGTTCTGTGCTGAGATTAGAATCATCAGGTAGTAGGTAGTGGGCTAATCCACGGTATCCCTGTCGGGATAGGTTGCATTAGCTGATTGCCTTTGCTAAGATATCTGGTAAAATCTCTACTTAAAGAAAATTTTTCACCAGCCATGAGTCTCCAGCCAGTACCAGCGAATAATCCGCTCCTGAGCGACGAAACTGTTAGTCGATTAAATCAGCTGTCAGCGCAAGAAGAAACTTTTTACTATTTTGCCTATGGTTCTTGTATGTGTCCAGTGGATTTAAAGCGATCGCTGGGCGAAAAAACCCATAATTATGTAGTTGGCTCGGCGACTCTTCCCGGCTATCGTCTTGGCTTTAATCGTCGTTCGGCTCTCCGCAATTGCGGTGTATTGGATATAGTCTCAGACCCGAATTCAGCCGTAGAAGGGGTACTTTATCGTTTACCCTTAAGATTGAGCGATCGCTTGGACGAACGAGAAGAAGTCCCGCGCGGCGGCTATCGCCATGAAATGATTAATGTCCATTGTGGCGGTCAGGTCTATAAAAATGTTAGAACCTATGTGGTAGTGAACAAACTACCCAAAGAACTCGCCCCTAACGATTGGTACTTTAATGTTGTTCTCCGAGGCGCATTAACTTGCGGTTTGCCAGAACAATATTGCTGGCAATTGTTTAACCATATGTACCAATTGCAACTTCAGGAATGTTATTAATCTCGACATTCCCTAAATGAAAGTTGATTTTCCCCTCACAGCATTGATCTTGGCAGGGGGACAAAGTTCCCGTATGGGGCAAGATAAAGCCTTGATTGCTTTGCAAGGTGTCCCCTTACTATCCAGAATTTGCCAAATTGCTCAAGCCTGTACTCCACAAGTTTATATTATTACCCCTTGGCCTGCCAAATATCAAGACATAGTTCCTGAAAATTGTCAATTTATTTCCGAAGTCCGCTCGGAGAAAGCTAGCGGTGCATTAATTGGTTTTGCTCAAGGACTAGCGCAAATCAAAACTGATTGGGTACTCCTATTAGCCTGCGATTTACCTTGGTTGCGTGCCGATATTTTACAAACGGGAATAGCCCAACTTCCAGAAATACCAGAAAAGGCGATCGCTTTCCTGCCTCGCAGTCCCAAAGGTTGGGAACCCCTCTGCGGATTTTATCGCCGTCGCTGCCTGGAGGAATTAAATCAGTTTATTGCTAGTGGTGGTCGTTCTTTTCAACTATGGCTAGGTCAAAATTCAGTTCAAGAATTGACAATTACCGATTCTCAGATATTATTTAATTGTAATACACCTAAAGATTTGGAAATTGTCCAAAGATTCGATTAAATCGCCTAATGCACTGGCTTCCATAGCCCAATCGCTTGTTGATGCTCTCCTAAAAGTTGTATGGGTGAGCAAGATTACAGAGCGTTCTGCCTTCCATTAGGCGATCGCCAATTTCTCTTGCCAACTTCCAGCATTGCTCGTGATATCCAATTGATTGATGATATTCGCTTCGTTTTGGGCAATGCCTATGGACATATTGCCATTGGAGTAGAAGATATTTATGGTACTTGCGAGCAAATTCGGGGCAAGGGCGGTAAGGTGACGCGGGAACCGGGATCAATGCCGCATGGTTCGACGGTGATTGCCTTTGTGGAAGACCCCAATGGTTATAAAATTGAGTTAATTCAGCGCTAGAGTTGACAGTTTGCAATCCGAGACTTTTTAGCTATAGTTAATCTTATACTGGTTCCTAAGCTCTGCCTGGGAACCAGTAACGAGTAAAAACGAGTAAACGAGTAAGTTTTTGATTAGGCTCTGGAGCATCCAGAACTCCAGCTTCGGTACTAGGAACGCCAAATTGTGATGGAGGTGATTTTATGAAACGGATTTATCGTTTTTATTTGTTGCCTATTTTTGTTGTTGCGTTGATTGTATCTTTGAATTTAAGAACGATCGCGGCTAATTCACCCAGAGTAGAAAAAGAAAATATTCTACCAGGAGGGGCTGAATTGATTGCAGTTCCGCCGCGCATTAGAAAACCGGAATTAACTTTGCCGGAAGACTTTAGAGTGGTGCGGCAAATGCCTTTGAGTTCTGGAAAAAGAGAAATTATGCTGGTTTCTCCGAATACTGGAATAGAAAAAGTGTATTTAATGAGTCTTCCTGGTGCGGAAAAGTTTGAATTTTCTCAGGTTGAGTTTAGAAAAGTTTCAGGAATTGATTGGCGACCATTTACAGAGCAAAATCATATGCAAATTGATGATGCTAAGTTACAAAGTCTTCTCAATACATTTAAAATTATTTTTACCAATGATTCTGTGTCTAAGGTTATTTTGGGAGATGGCACTATAGCTGAATTGAGTGCAAACCAAGTTGTAGTTAAATCGCCTAATGGAAAAGAGATAGAAAGAATTCAACTCCCCCAAGCTAATTTACCTATTAATAGTTCTATATTTAGTCAATCTAATTTGCCAACCAAGTCACTAGGTAAGTTAAAAAGCGCTCCTGCTAGTAACGATAATTCTATTTGGTTAAGTCAATCTACGTCAGCTTGTCAGAATAATACAGAAGTTTCTCTAAAGGGTGCAGAAAATACTATGGGGGCGCTGGAAGAAAGACTAGGAGCGACTGATCCTGTCTCGCAAAAAAGTGTTAGTGTTGTTGTTGGGGCAGCTTTGTCATTTGCTGTTTCGGCAATAAAATCTGACATAACTGCTGGAAGTTTGCAAGAGACGATTTGCAGACCTCCCGTACAATGCGACCAGCAAACTATTAGCGGAGGCAGTGAAGTTAGGACTGACTTGTTCCAAATGGCTGCGGGTAGTCGCAAAGAAGTCACGCTCGAATATGAGTTTTTTTCAGTTCCCGACAGTTTAGAGATGTTTTATGACGGGAAACAAATTTTTCGGGCTGGTCCTGCTTCTGGTCATGGTAGTCAGAAGTTTACTATTCCAGATACAGCAGAGCAAGTAGGAGTAACAGTAACAGGAAATCCAAGCCAACCAACTGAATGGTGGTATAAGGTATCTTGTCCTCTTGGTGTAGATTCACCAAAACCTCATATAGCTTTATCAGTACCACGAGATCCAATGAAAGGAAATGCAAAAGGATCAGGGTATGGACCTCATAAAGGGGGAAAGGATTATGATTTTGGCTCTAAACAAGAGGGGGGTAATGAGAGTTTAGAGGCATTAACTAATCATAGCGGTGTTAAAAAGGATATAGATGACCTTCTCTCTGAATTAAATATAACAAAAGATGATCTTAAAAAATATATTGAATACAAATACCAACCAAATCTAGAAACAGATGAAACGATAAAAAAGATGATAGAAAAGATAGAGCAGTCTTTTTTTACTTGTCTTGAAACAGGGACATCACCTGGAGGCTCAATAAGCAAACTTTTCAACGCTTTGTTTATGAATTGGGATGGTACGAAAATTGATCCGTCAACAGAAAACCTAATAAACATTACTCAAGAAAGTGAAACCTTAACTGGAATGAAAACTCGGACTCTTCGGCATAGTAACGGAAGCGTTTTATCGAATCTGGTTAATAATAAAGGTATTATATTTGGTGTTTTCCATGAAGCTCAAACCGCGATTCAAGAACAAATTAATAATGGAACCCCGATTGAAAAGATTAGTATTAATTCCACGGACGATTTTCCTGCGCCAGATTTTAGTTGGCCACACAATGATGATCGTTTACAATATACTATCGGTGGAATTCAAGGGAGGGCTGTATTTATCGACAATTTTAAAGTAGAAAAAAATAATTACACAGCAACATTACGTTTTGTTCTGTACGATGATTATGGAGTCGATTCTACTGATATTAAAAACCAAAAATTTAATCTATCCAAGCCAGAAACGTGGCCAAGACCTCCGGCAAGACTTATTTCTTCAGATTTACAAAAAGGCTATAAGGGTATGATTGCTCAGTGGTTTTTACAGCATCAAGGTTCAGCTAAACCGTTTGTTAATGAAATAATTGTCGAAAAAGAAATTCATGGCACTTTAAAAATCAAAAAATAGTATTGATGCGATTTAATAAGGAGTCTAGATAACAATGAAACCAGTATTACGCAATAACTTAATTTTAGCAATCTTGGGTGCAGTTTTATTCCTCTGCCTTAGCCTACTCTCACCCTTGGTATTCCCTGACCAAAATTCTCAAGCAGCTACCCGCTATCAGATTCTAGCTGAAGCTGATAAACTGTATCTGCTAGGTAAAAGACCAGAGGCAGAAAGACTGTATCGCCAAGTTAAACCAGCCTTTTCTAAAGAATCCCTCAATAACTTTCCTCAACCGATTACAGATCCCGAAAAATTATCCCCTGCTGGTCGAGTTTATTGGCGGATTGCCCAAGAGGGGATCAAAGAAAATCTGGAAACTAAGATTTTTGCACCATTGGAGTTGTTGCTAAAAGAACAACCAGAATTCGTACCCGCTTATGTGCTGATGACTCAAGCCTTGCAAGAGCGGAATAAAAACAATGAAGCGCTGGAAATTTTGGAAAAAGGCGCGTCGATGTTTCCTGATTCTGTTGAGTTAGTCAAAGCTCAAGTTAACGCCTTACAGATAGACAAACAGTGGTTAGAAGCTTCTATTGCCGCTCGCCAATTTGCCATAGTTAACCCCAAACATCCAGAAACCCCTGAATTTACTCGCCTTGCTGATGAAAACTTTGGTCGATTTCACGATGAGTTAAACACACAGATAATAATCTTAGGTATCTTAAATGCAGTCATCAACCCAAATAAAGGGTTGTTGTTAGCTCCATTAATGCTCCAAGGTGAATCTGCTTTTGGCTCGGAATTAGCAAATTTAGAAAAACAACATCAACGGCTAATTCAAGACAAGGTTGTGCTTGATTATGTTAATGGCATTGGACAAGACATGGCTAAATTGATGGGCAGAGATTTTCAATACGAGTTTTATGTTGTCCAAGATAGTTCTATCAATGCCTTTGCTCTCCCTGGTGGTAAAGTCTTTGTCAATACAGGAGCGATTATGGCAACCAGATCTGAAGCTGAATTAGCGGGTTTGTTAGGTCACGAAGTTTCCCACGCCGTTCTTTCCCACGGTTTTCAAAAGATTGTTAGCGCTAACTTGCTAGCTGATTTAAAGAACGTTATTCCCTTTGGCAATCTGATTGCAAGTTTGGTATTTCTAGAATTCAGTCGCCAGAATGAGCGGCAATCAGACATTTTAGGAACGAGAGCGATCGCCGCTTCTGGTTATGCTGCTGATGGAGTTTACAATCTGATGGATACTCTCAGCAAGCAACAACAGGAAAGCCTTCCGCCTTATCTTTCAAGTCATCCTGTACCAACAGAAAGAGTTAGCTACCTACAAGGACTAATCCAGCAAAATGGCTATAATCGTTATGCCTTTGAAGGAGTGGAAAAACACGCCGCTATTCAGAAGCGTCTGAAACAGTTGATTGGTGGTTAAAAATTATGCCCTCAAAGTAGGAATGGGCAACCAAGCCTATTCCTATAACCCTAATTTTTTCATTAAAGTTTTACCCTAGTAAGGAGATTTCCAAGGAGAAGTTTATGAGTCATCAACACTATCGTCAAAGTATCGGTCAAAAATTATTTTGGTTGCTCAGTTTAGGATTAGGCACAGCTTTTCTGGTTGCTGCAATTCCTGGCTCAACTCAGCCAATACTTGATTCAAATTTCCTCAAGCAAAATTTCCAAAAGCAAGATCAAAATTCCTCTGATATCAACGAAATTCTGAAATTACTACCTCAATCTGTGGCAAAGTATTCCAGAGATAATAATTTCATTATTGATTATATAGTTGTTGTTGATAGCTATGCACTTGTTTCGTATAATCTGGGAAACAACGGCTCTCGCGTTCTCTTTAACAAAAAGAACAATCGCTGGAAAATAATATCTGATGACTGGAATTATTCACCTGAAAATGATTCATCACGACAAGGTGTTCCGAAGGATACCGCTATTCAGCTAAAAAATCAGCTTGACCAACAATTCCGTAATAGCGCAGAAGAATTGCAAAAATTTCGCCTATCATGGTCGCGTCAGTACCATGATAGTATCAATTTTTTAGGTAGATGGACAGCTTCTGCCGGATCTGAAGAAATTATGACTCTTTCGTTTTTTCCTTCGACTCGTCAAAATACTATTTGTGTAGTTGCGTGGTCAACCCGCAAACAAGTTTTTGAGGTAGGCAAAGTTAGTGGCAGACAGATTAAAACTCCCACCCAAACATTTTCTTTAATGCTATCCCAAGATCCAACCAATCCAGATCCATTTACTGTTGCTAATACTGCTGGTTATGAAGGTGTTGCATATCCATTACCACTGAAAACTTGGTACTACAACCAAGATACCTTAACCAAACTTAAAGCGTGTCAACAAGAATAGGGAGCAATAATTACTGTCAAATTTCACCCATTTGACGTTTCATTATACACACAACTGTTCCATAGCCATAACTGCGATCGCCTTCTAATGCAGACAAAGTTTGATGGCTAATATCCTCCAAATCGCCACACTTGCTCGTCCATACCCCAGAGGCAAGCTGTCGTGCCATGTGGCTTGGCATCCCATCTTCATCAACATAAATTGCTACTTTTTCAAAACCAGGCTCAAAATTTTCATCATCGCAAACCTCATATCCAAGGCTTTGAAAACATTCGATGAAAACATCTAAAGATTCATCTTCTTGTTCGCCTAAAGGCCAATAGTAAGGTGCGGTATCGTAAGGAATAGGCCACCAAGGACGACGATCTTCTCCTGCTGCCCAGGCAACACAATTATAATTTGGAGTTCTCGGACTGGTAATTGAGTAATCGCTACTTCTTAAACTCTGGTAGCGAAGCTCTAGCGAAATAGAGTCTCCCATGTCAAAATAATATTAATCAATTAATCCTTCACTTCTGCCCCAATTAAGCCAAGCTTCCACAGCCTGCTCGAAACTATCATTAGGATTAGTAGGATCTCGATCTGTTAACGCTTTAAGAGCAACAAACCAATGATCTGGTTGATTTTTCAAGGAACGCAAAATAAAGGGAATTGCTGGCTTACCCATAGCAATTATTTTGTAATAATTAAGATTAGTGATTTTCTTAGTAATTGATGAAAATCCGCAAGTTTCGCTTTGCCATTTCCCAGCCAGAGCATTAAAATTTTGCTCCAACTTACTGATGGTTTCGTTAATATCAGCAATCATTTTTGTCAAAAAATGGGTGTCTAATCAACATCCTATCATTTTAAGCGATATATAGCGCGTCTGAATCATAATTGTAAATGTGTAGGGGTAGCGCCCCCGTACCTACCCCGTTAAATAGGGGCAACCACGGGGGGATTGCCCCTACGGGATTGCACAACTCAAAGACATTTGGGCAGTGCATCGGCCTAGTGTACCTCATAAACCCGTGATACGCTGTATTGAGCGCCCTCTATTTTAATATTGGAGCAGTTTTCATCAATGTCATACAGTCAATTTAGTATAGAAACCATCAAAACAACCTTTGGAATTACCGTTTTTGAAAGCTTCGGAATTTTTGCCGACATCCCTGAATTAGATTACAGCGATTTTCTAGCCCAAAGCTTACGAGAATATGTTCCTTTAGCCCTGGCTATTGCCACCGAAAAAGCACGTTCTGAATTTATTGTTGCACCAATTTTATTTGAACTTCGCAAACAGTTTCACAATCAAATCAGTCTATTTTCAGGTCGAGAGTTTAATGTAGAAATTCCGAAGGGATTAAATGGCTTTTGCGATTTTCTGATTAGCCAATCCTCGGAACAGTTAGTCATTGAAGCCCCAGTTATCGCTATCGTAGAAGCCAAAAATGATAACATCCAGTCAGGTTTAGGGCAATGTATGGCAGAAATGATTGGGGCACAGTTGTTTAACGATCGCCAAGAAAATCAGGTAAAAACAATTTATGGAGTTATTACCACAGGCACTAACTGGAAATTTATGAAACTAGAAGGACAAGTTATTTCGATAGATTTGAATGAGTATTTTCTGAATAACGTGGGCAAGCTTTTAGGAATATTAAGAAATTGTATTGAGTCTAATAAGTCGTCTAACACAGAATAAATGTAGAAGTTGGAGAGGTGGATAACAATTATTTATATTTTTTTAGATTGGGAATGCCCAATCCGTGCATTTTTTATTGAGATAAATTCGGACTTGGTTGCATTTCTGACAACATTTGCAGCGCTTACCCCTCCCGAAAGGCTATAAATGAAGGGATGGCAGTATAGCAAGCTAGTCCCACTGGGGACTCTTCCTATTTTATCCGCCAGCGATTAGGATCGTGCAGAAGCGATCGCCTTTCGCCAGCTATTTAAGGAGTGAATTTATATGAAGCGGCTGTTTTCAAGCATTGCACTGTCAGGTTGTCTGTGGGGGGTGGCGGAACTGTCTTTTTTGCCGTTGTGGAATTTGTCGGCGAATGTCCAAGCCCAAACTTTTGGCAACTTGCATTATAATTTCTACGGTCAACAAATTCCCCTGAACCTCCGACAAGATACCATTGCCGTTGAATTTAAAACTGGTTCTGGCAAGACGCGGGGGAGTTCCTTGTCAAACGCCAGTCAGTTGCAGCGAGAATTACAACGGGGGAGCGGTGACACGCGGGGAGGAGGTGAGCCAATCAAGTTTAACGTGGAAGTGAATGCTTTGGGCGATCGCTATGCTGTGGTCAGCATTCCCAAAGGCAGCACTAGGGGTAATCCCGAAGGACTGAAACAAGTCCTGGAACAGAAATCCTACATTCAAGGAACTTTACCAGTTCTTAGCCGCACAGACCGAGATGAAAAAATAGTTTTGCCTAACGAAATTATTATTAGCTTTCAACCAGGAACATCAGAAGCTCAGAAACAACTAATCTTACTGAATAACAATTTAGAAGTTATTCGTTCCCTGCGCTTTACCAAGGATAAATATGTGGTGCGATCGCGGTCTGGTGGTATAAATATTCTCAACACTGCCAACACCCTCAATAATGCCGAAGGCGTAAAATATTCCACACCCAATTTCCTGCAATCCGTTTCCTACGGTTTAAAAGAACAAAGTTTACAAAATGCTGCCGTCGCTGGCGTTCCCCAAAATCAAGAACAACTGAAAAAACTCCTGACAGAGTTGGCAGCGCGAGACAACAATCCTGATTCTCCCTATCGAAGCGACTTACTTCCCCTGCAATGGCATTTAGACAGCACTCCCCAAAGAGGAAAATACTTGCCTAGAACTGATGTTCATGCCATTGATGCTTGGAAAAATAGCAATGCTGGCAGTGGAGTCATAGTGGCAGTTATTGACAGTTTAATTGAATGGGATCATCCCGATTTAATTAACAACGTCTATACCGTGCCGGAAGATACCGAAGACAAATTACCCGACGAAGTTCACGGTTGGGACTTTGCCCAAGACGATGCTGATACTAGAATTAGTGAAGAAGAACTAGAACAGGCAGCACCGATTTTCAAAGAGATGTTTACTCTTTCTAATGACGAGTTGCTGGAAAAATATCCCGACTTAGCTGCGGGAGTAGCATCCTATTTTCCCGACTTTTCTAAAGGGCAAGTTGCCACCTTCATTCGCAATTATATTCGCAACACCATTGCCGCTGAATTTCATGGTACTTGGTCTTCTGGCGTAATTGCTGCCCATGCTGCCGATGGTAAAGGGGTGATGGGAGTAGCTCCCAATGCCAAAATTTTACCCGTGCGCGTTTTTGGTTTAGGTGGCTCCATCACTCCCGCCGCTTTAGCCGATAGCATCCGGTATGCAGCGGCGCGGGGAGCCAACGTAATTAACATGAGTTTGGGTGGCTTTATGCCGGGGCAAGAAGAAGTAGAAGCGATTTTTGAAGTCTTGGATGCTCACCCCAATTTAGTCATTATTGCTTCGGCGGGGAATGAAAGTTTAGACGGAGTAGCTTTTCCCTCGGCAGTTCCGGGAGTATTATCGGTGGGAGCAACTAATTTAGCTGGGAAACGAACAGTTTATAGCAATTATGGCGGACAGCTAGCCGTTGTTGCCCCTGGAGGCGATACTGCTGAAGTCAATAAGGGGGGTATCCTGACTACCGGGGGAACCTGGGTAGACGGCTTCTGGGAAGGAGTGACGGAAGGTGCTGAGGGTTGGGGGGTGGCATTGGATAATAAGGGCAAATATGTCCAAGTACAGGGAACATCGTTCTCTGCTCCCACGGTATCCGGAGTAATGGCACTAATGATTGGGGAAGATCCTAAAAGAAGTTTAGGACGCGATCGCCTAGTTAACATCCTCAAGCAAACTTCTAGTTACGAACCTCTGAATATTTCCACCGCCGATAACTATAAATATCGCTTGCAAAAGGAAGTTGGTTTTGGCACGGCGCTCAATTTCCAAGTTTTGCGTCCATCTGGGATTTTTCCCTTGCCCCAACCAGTTACCATTGAGCAATACTATTTTGGCAGCGGTTTAGTTAATTCGGCAGCGGCAGTAGAACAAGTGAAGCGCGAGCGATTTTAATTTAAAGTTGGCAAATTGATAGTTGGGTGGAGGAAAAGCACCACCCAACTCAATCACAATTAGTAGCCAAAGACAGTAGGTGGTCATAAATAAAAGATTATAAGCAAAAGTTTGTAGTTGGGGCTTCAGCCCTCCGGATTAGGGCTAAAGCCCAACTACAAACTTCCCTTTATTTTTTACTTTAATTATGACTATCTACTTAGTAGTCGTTTTGGAGTGCGATCGCGTCTGCTAAAATAAAGAGGTATTTCTTGGAAAATCGGTCGGAATGCCCACATTACTAAGATTTGGTCCATACCGTTTCTTCTGCTATGCAGGAGATCGAGATGAACCACCCCACATTCATGTTGAGCGAGATCGAGAGGAAGCTAAGTTTTGGCTTAATCCAGTTCGACTGCAATATAATAAAGGCTTCAATCGCAACGAAATTAATCAGATTCAAAAAATTGTCGAAGAACATCAAGAACAATTGTTAGCAGGTTGGCATGACTTCTTTAATGGTTGAATTGCTCGAAATTCCCAAAGCACAGCAAGTAGTAATTACCGAGGATACTCTTACTGTCGATCTATCTGACGGTCGGACTATTTCTGTTCCGTTAGCTTGGTATCCTCGATTGTTACATAGTACGCCAAATGAGCGAAATAATTGGCGATTTATTGCTGACAATCAGGGAATCCACTGGTCAGATCTTGATGAAGATATTAGCGTCAAAAATATCATTCTTGGTCAGTCTTCAGCTGAGAGTCAAAAATCATTCCAGCGATGGTTAGAAGAACGGAAAAATAATGACTAAGTGCGATAGTTAGGAGAGACTTGAATCTACCATGAGTAGCCAACCTAGAATTCCCGATTCCCAAACGAGAGCGCGTCACATTGCCAAATTGAAGGAAATTTGCCAGCGATGGGATGTGCTGATTGCTGATTTAGACAAGCTAAACGCTAAATTGGAGGAAGATTATCACAAGAGTTCTCTAGGGATTTTACATCGTCGGCGAGCCGAACGTCTAGCTCTCCAACAGCCGGAATCTAAATCATCAGCAGGACTTACCTAAAATCCCAATGATGTTAGTCTGGATCTATCTTCTTTGAAAAATCCCCCCCCTTCAATCCCAAATTGTGGCTATGCAAGTTTGGCAACCCAATCAGCAGCTAGAAAACGGCAAGTATATTATTGAGCAATATCTAGGGCGAGGTGGCTTTGGTATTACCTATATTGCCAGACAGCAACCATCCGGTAAATTAGTTGCCATCAAAACCCTCAATCCCATAGCCCAAAATCAAGCAGATTTTCCCCAGCAGCAGGTGAAATTTGTCAAAGAGGCGATGCGTTTAACCAAATTCAACCATCCCCATATTGTTCAAGTCTATGAATTAATTGAACATCAAGGTTTGTGGGGGATGGTGATGGAATATATTGAGGGAGAGAATTTAGCTGCTTATATTATGAGTCATGGGGTGATGACAGAGGGGCAAGCATTACCGATTATTCAGCAAGTTGGTGAGGCGCTGACTTTTGTTCACCAGCAGGGATTTTTACATCGAGATGTCAAGCCAGATAATATTATCCTGCGTCGCGATACTTTGAAACCTGTTTTAATTGACTTTGGACTGGCTCGCGAGTTTAATTTTGGCGAAGTTCAAAGTCTTACTAATGCCATAACGCCCCATTATGCACCGATTGAGCAGTACCAAAGACGGGGCGTGTTTGGCGATTATACTGATGTCTATGCTTTGGCAGCAACGCTCTATTTTTTGCTAACTAAGGAATTGCCATTTCCCGCCCATATCAGAGCATCGAACGTTCCTTTAGTACCACCAAAGCAACATAATTCTCGAATTACTGACAGGGTAAATAATGCAATTCTTAAGGGTATGGCTCTGGAGCCAAAAGATCGTCCCCAGTCAGTTCAAGAATGGTTGAATTTGTTGATTTCACAAAAGCAAAATGTTCCCATTATCAGGATACCTCCACCAGTAGCCGTACTCAAACCAACTGTGCCTGACATCAAGCTAGTCTCAGCCGTGGGCATGGACTACCGCCCCCTGCAAAAGCTCCTAGCGGCAAAGGAATGGCAAGCAGCAGACCAAGAGACTGGTAGAGTCATGCTGGCAGTGGCGAAGCGGGAAAAGGAAGGCTGGCTAGATTCTGAATCAATTGAAAAATTTCCTCGCGAAGACCTCCGCACCATTGACCAACTTTGGGTACAATACTCTGATGGGCGCTTTGGCTTGAGCGTCCAGAGAAAGATTTATCACGAAGTCGGCAAAGATTATCAAAAGTTCGGCGATCGCATAGGCTGGCGCGTGAATAACAACTGGCTAAATTACGATAAACTTACCTTCAGCACAAATGCCCCCTCCGGGCATCTCCCGTTGACTGAGGTGGTCAGGGACATTTAGAGGTTTATTGGTGGTTTCTCTTCTCTCGCGTCAAGACTTGCAAACTGTAACATATAAGCGTTACAGAAAATTGTTACAATTTCTTAAGACCTCTTGGATGGCGCTAGAATCCCCTTTTCCTGTTTCCCTTACCTGGTGCGGGTTTATTCAGATTATTTGTAAATATCAAAATTCATCCCTAAACCCGCCCCTACAAAACCAAAATTTTCTGTATTTGCTCAATGTAAGATAAAGGAGCGATCGCTAGGCAACAGCTATCATTTAAAAAGTCACTGTCCTAACATAATTTATCTGCAATTACCCTGCTTGTTTTCATGCCAACGAACAATTATGAACTGCAAAACCAAGCTCAGAGAATCTTAGATGCGATCGCCTTTACTTCCTTTGAGGAATGTCAACCATTAAACCGTGAGTTTAACAACATTCCTGCTCGTCCTGGTATCTATGCAATCAGACACAAAATCCATGGATTGCTTTACATTGGTAAAACACCGAACCGCCTTACAACGTCCAGATCCCAACTGAACAGTAAAGTTATGCAAGCAAAAGTTTTGGAGCAACTTTCCTCCAGTGATGCCGAAGTTATTTTAAAACTCCTACCGGAAAGGATTCGCACTGCCCTAATTAATCATGCAACTGAAATTGAGTATCCGGTTGAAGCAGTGATTGAAATGGCGATCGCTAGTTTCCTCGATGCGGAAGCATTGGGTTTTGTAGATTGCCAACCAGAACGGGGACAATAAATCAAATGAGGTTCGCGTGGTATAATTTTTTCAAGACAGTTGTGTAACTATGCTATCCATCGAACAATTGACACAAGAAGCATTATCTTTGCCTAGTGCATCAAGGGCGCTACTAGCAGAAAAGTTGGTAGAAAGCCTTGAATTTGATATAGACTCAGTAATTCAAACAGCTTGGAATACTGAAGCAAAGCAGCGGCGAGATGAAATCCGTAGTGGTTCTGTGCAAGGGATTTCAGGCGAAGAAGCCTTGACAGAGGTAAGACGAATTATTGGGCAATGAAATATGTTTTCCACAGTTGACAATCCGGCAATTCATTTTAAAACGGCGGCTCAGTTTAAACAAGCTTTGCAAGTTGCCGACTAAGATCGCCACCATTCCTTTCTGTTCGCGGCTAACGGTTAGGGACGGCGGAGAGATTTATGCTTCAAGGAGAAACAATCAGCGCTAGCCTTGAAGAAATGGCTTTGTCCAATGGCAAGCCGATAAATTTGCTCACTTGTTTTGGGAGACTTCGCGACTGTGCTTGAATCTTACCGCCACCACGTTGCTGAACGGGCAGCTTTGGGAATTCCTCCCCTACCCCTAAGCGCCGAACAAACATCAATCTTGTGCGAATTGCTCAAACAGCCACCAGCGGGGGAAGAAGCTACTCTGCTACATTTATTGCGCGATCGCATTCCTCCCGGAGTCGATCCCGCCGCCTATGTTAAAGTGGGGTTTCTGACTGCCATTGCCAAAGGCGAAATTACCAGTCCCCTAGTTTCTCCCCTAGATGCCATTGAACTGCTTGGCACTACCATCGGCGGCTACAATGTCCAATCCTTAATTGACTTGTTGCAAGTTGCCGACAGCCAAATCGCTGCCGCCGCCACCAAAGCTTTAAGCAAAATTGTCCTGGTTTACGATGCTTTCCACGACGTATTAGAATTATCCAAGACTAATTCATCTGCCCAGCAGGTAATTGAGGCATGGGCAAATGCGGAATGGTTTACTTCTCGCTCGCCCTTGCCCGAAGCGATAACAGTAACGGTGTTCAAAGTTCCCGGCGAAACCAACACTGACGATCTTTCTCCGGCTCCCCATGCTACCACTCGCCCAGATATTCCCCTCCATGCTTTGGTAATGCTGGAAACTCGCCAGCCGGGAAGTTTATCTACGATTGTGGAATTGCAAAAAAAAGGTTATCCCCTGGCTTATGTGGGGGATGTAGTGGGAACTGGTTCTTCCCGGAAATCTGCCATTAACTCAGTGCTGTGGCACATTGGGCAAGAGATTCCCTTTGTACCCAACAAAAAAGCTGGTGGATATATTTTAGGACAGGCGATCGCCCCAATTTTCTTTAACACTGCCGAAGATGCTGGCGCATTACCCATCCAATGCGATGTCAGCCAACTGGAAACAGGGATGGTAATTACCATCCATCCCTACAAAGGTGAAATTACCAACCAAGCAGGCGAAGTTCTCTCCACCTTCAGCCTCAAACCCGAAACCATTTTCGATGAAGTTCGCGCCGGAGGGCGAATTCCCCTGCTGATTGGGCGCACCCTCACCGATAAAACCCGTGCTGCCCTCGGTTTAGCTCCCAGCGACTTATTTATTCGCCCCCATACCCCTGCTGATACAGGCAAAGGGTTCACCCTCGCTCAGAAAATGGTGGGCAAAGCCTGCGGTTTGCCGGGAGTGCGCCCTGGAACTTCCTGCGAACCAATTATGACTACCGTTGGTTCCCAGGATACCACTGGTCCGATGACTCGCGATGAACTGAAAGAACTTGCCTGTCTCGGCTTCAGTGCGGATTTAGTCATGCAAAGTTTCTGCCACACTGCCGCCTATCCCAAACCCGTAGACATCAAAACCCACAAAAATCTACCGGACTTTTTCTCCTCTCGCGGCGGTGTTGCCCTCCGTCCCGGCGATGGTATCATTCATTCCTGGTTGAATCGAATGCTGTTGCCGGATACCGTCGGCACTGGGGGCGATTCCCATACCCGTTTCCCCTTGGGGATTTCCTTCCCGGCTGGCTCTGGTTTAGTTGCCTTTGGTGCGGCTTTGGGAGCCATGCCCTTAGATATGCCAGAATCGGTTTTAGTTCGGTTTACAGGGGAATTGCAACCCGGCGTTACCCTGCGAGATGTTGTCAACGCTATTCCCTACGTTGCCATTCAAAAAGGTTTGCTGACAGTCGAGAAGCAAAACAAAAAAAATATCTTCTCTGGGCGGATTATGGAAATTGAAGGGTTGCCCGATTTGAAAGTTGAGCAAGCCTTTGAATTAACCGATGCCACGGCGGAACGTTCCTGTGCGGGTTGTACAATTAAACTCAGTATTGAGACAGTGGCAGAGTATTTGCGTTCCAATGTGGCACTGTTGAAAAACATGGCGGCGCGGGGCTATCAAGATGCTCGCACCATTATGCGGCGGGTGGCGAAAATGGAGGAATGGTTAGCCAATCCGGTGTTGATGGCAGCCGATGCGGATGCGGAATATGCCGCCATCATCGAAATTGATTTGAACGACATTACCGAACCGATTGTGGCAGCTCCCAACGATCCTGATAAGGTAAAATTACTTTCGGAAGTAGCAGGCGATCGCATTGATGAAGTCTTCATTGGTTCCTGCATGACCAATATTGGACATTATCGTGCCACGGCTAAGGTATTGGAAGGAGAAAGCGCGGTTAATACCCGGTTGTGGATTTGTCCCCCTACCCGCATGGATGAACAACAATTAAAAGAAGAGGGAGTTTATGGGATTTTTGGGGCGGCGGGAGCGCGTACCGAAATGCCCGGTTGTAGTTTGTGTATGGGCAATCAAGCTCGCGTTGCCGATGGTGCAACAGTGTTTTCCACTTCCACGCGCAACTTCAACAATCGTATGGGCAAAGATGCGCGAGTGTATCTTGGTTCAGCAGAGTTAGCCGCAGTTTGTTCCCTCTTAGGAAAAATTCCCACAGTGCCGGAATATCTAGAGATTGTGGGCAAGAAAATTAATCCCTTTGCCGGGGATTTATACCGCTATCTCAACTTCAATTTAATTCCCAATTTTGAAGATGAGGGGCGAGTGATTCCTTTAGAGCAAATGCCAAAAATTGAGGATATTTTAGGCATTCCTGTTGCGGTAAGATAGTAGAAACTTGCTTTTAGCTTTTAGTAGTGAACTGTTTCAGCTAATTTGATGCAATAGAAAACCGCAGCAAATCAGATAATCAGAGCTTGTGGGGATTTTCTTAATGCACTATTTTAGCTGAGACAGTCCACTACTGGCTGATTTTCGGGGTGACAAACGCCCCCCTAACCCCCCAACTTTGGGGGGAACAGGATAATACCAAAGGCTCAAAGTCCCCCAGAATTGGGGGATTTAGGGGGCGCTCCGGCTCAACTTTTGATATAGTTGTTGTATGAATAAAATCTCCCAAAAACTCACAGAGTCAACAGTCTAGGCAGAGCCTCTCAATGGGCATTTCCAGGCAGAGCCTGGGAACGAGTTATGAAAATATTATGACACCACAAAGGCACAAAGACACAAAGAATGGAGTATGGGTAGCGCCCCCGTGCCTATCCTTTTAAATTTGGGCAACCACGGGGGGATTGCCCCTACAAAAATTATTTGATTCATTGAGATGCGCTATACTCGATTTAAGTGCCAACGGGTATTGTTCTCAGGAGAGCGAGGTTAGTACAGTAATGCTCGACTTAGATTTACTGATTGCGGCAATTAATAAAACTGCTGGCTTTGCCGTACCTTGGTTAAAGGGGAAAGCCGAGCGGAATGAAGCTGTCATTAAACTATTAAAGCAATTTAAACTCGATCCCGAACATCCCCCGGCTGATTTTAGTGGCGTTTATGGCTACACCTTAGTGGAATATGGCGTTGGCAAACCGCAACCAATTCTAGAATTGTTTCGCCAACCAGAAATTAAAACCGCTTTTCGCCAAGCTTTTGCCGATAACAATCCGGGGATTTTATTGCAAGCGGGAGATGAGTTTATTGAAGGTTATGCTATTGGAGATGAAATTAAAGCTCTAGGAATTGACTTTAAGCGGGAATTAGCGGCTTTTGCAGCGGTGTTTTTGCAAGTAGTCAAGCGATCGCGCTCTCCGGCTGATACTCTATTTAGTCAACAACTAGAATCGTTGCGGGATATTTTAAGCGAAATTAACGAAAGGTTCAATCGTTTGCCTACTTTAGAAGGTATTCGCACCGAATTAGCGCGGCTGGAAATGACTCCGGATACGCCAATGGCTGCCAAGTGTCGCGCCTTTGCCTTATCTCAACAAATTAAAGGTTGGTTTGAAACCCTGAATTACCAGTTTGAAAAACATGAAATTTGGGCAGAAGATTATTTTGAGTTAATTATTAATATTCCTGTGCGTCGGAAAAGAAGCGATCGCATTTTATTACGAGGTATTGAAGGGACTGCTGAAGTTCCAGATATAGCATCATTGCAGGAGTCAGTCAAGCAGCATCACGCTGATGAAGGTTGGTTAGTGACGGCGCGGCGAGTTAGTCCTGCTGCCCGTCAAAAAGTTAAAAATTTTGATAATTTAGAATGTTTGACCTTTGATGAACTTTTAGACCAAGAAGCCGATTTGAGCAGCTATTTGGATTGGTTGGAAACCGAAGTTAAGCGGCGAGAAATCGATCAAAAATATGTTCCGCTCGCTTGTCGAAAAGAAGAAATTGCCCCAGGAAGTCGGAAGGCGATCGCCACCAGTTATTATGGAGAACATGAAGGTTGGATTGAAGGCTACATCGACCAATGGTTAGATGACCCCACCAAAGAACATATTTCCATTTTGGGGGAATTTGGCACGGGAAAAACTTGGTTTGCTCTCCACTACGCTTGGACGCAATTGCAGAAATATCACCAAGCAAAAAAACGTGGCACGTTGCGTCCTCGCCTGCCCATTGTTATCCCATTGCGAGACTATGCCAAAGCCGTCAGCGTTGAATCTCTATTTTCAGAATTCTTCTTTCGCAAACATCAAATTCCTATCCCTCATTATTCTGCTTTCGAGCAACTCAATCGCGCTGGCAAACTGCTATTAATCTTTGACGGGTTTGACGAAATGGCAGCCAGAGTAGACCGCCAACAGATGATTAACAACTTTTGGGAACTGGCTAAAGTGGTAGTTCCCGGAGCCAAAATTATCCTTACCTGCCGCACCGAGCATTTTCCCGAAGCCAAAGAAGGGCGAGCTTTACTCAACTCGGAATTGCAAGCTTCTACCGCCAGCCTCACCGGAGAAAAACCCCAATTTGAAGTCTTGGAATTAGAGAAATTTACCGATGACCAAATCCGGCAAGTTTTATCATTCCAAGCTCAATCCGCCACTGTCGAAAAAATCATTGCCAACCCCCAACTGTTAGACTTAGCTCGCCGTCCTGTCATGGCAGAGTTAATTTTAGAAGCTTTGCCAGAAATTGAAGCAGGTAAACCTGTAGATATGTCCCGCGTTTACCTCTATGCCACCCAGCGGAAAATGGAGCGAGACATCACCGCCGAACGCACATTTACATCCTTGGCAGACAAGCTATATTTTTTGTGTGAGCTAGCTTGGGAAATGCTTTCTACCGACCAAATGAGCCTTAATTATCGCCAATTTCCTGACCGCATTCGCCGCTTATTTAGTGCCGCAGTTCAAGAAGAAAAAGATTTAGACCATTGGCACTATGACATGATGGGACAAACCATGCTCATCCGCAATGCTGATGGCGATTACACTCCCGCTCATCGTTCCTTGTTAGAGTTTTTTGTGGCCTACAAGTTGGCAGCAGAATTGGGAGTATTAGCGCCAGATTTTACCGCAATGGCACAAGCGCAGGGGCATTTAGAAGGGCATACCGCCGCGCAAAGTTATACTTGGTCAGCTTATTTTCAACGGCAAGCGGATGGAAAAGGGAATATTTTGCCCATAGCGCCATTGCGAGCGTTTATCAGCGAGCCTGTTAGTCAGTCGCGGCAAAGTGTTGGCACTGGCATCTTATCTAAAGCGGTGTTGGATTTGATTTTACCGATGATAGATGCCTCTACTCTCCCATCGCTATTAGCAATTTTGCAAGAGACTAGGGGCAAGACAGCGGCAGAAGTTGGCTATCTCGGCGGCAATGCAGCAACTTTGTTAGTCAAAGTTGATAAAACAGCTTTGGAAAATCAAGATCTCAGCCGTGCCATTATTCAAGGTGCTGACTTGACTAGCGCCAGCCTGCGTCGCAGCAATTTTAGTGAGGCAAATATAACTAATTGTATTTTTCCTAAAGTCTTTGCCACTGTTTTTTCAGTAGCATTTAGCCCCAATGACAAACTATTAGCTGTAGGCCATGCTGATTGTGATATCAGTTTGTGGGACATCGAAAGCGGTAAACAAATTCTATGCTGTAAAGGTCATACGGATTGGGTCCGTTCCGTAGCATTCAGCCCTGATGGTAAGACTTTGGTTAGTGGTAGTTACGATCAAACGATTAAACTATGGGATATTCAAACAGGAAAATGCTTTAAAACTATTCAAGGATATACCAGTCGAGTCACTTCAGTAATTTTTAGTCCAAATGGCAAAATCCTAGCTGGTGGTAGTTTTGATTACATAATTAGGCTATGGGATACCTATGATGATAAACTGATTAAAACTTTTCAAGGCCATACTAACCGTGTTTATTCACTAGCAATTAATTATCAGGGAACAATTTTAGCTAGTGGTAGCAGCGATAGCACAATAAAAATATGGAATATTGATACAGGAGAATGCTTAAAAAATTTGCAAAAACACACTGATACAGTGCGTTCATTATCTTTTAGTGGGAATAGTAAACTTTTAGCCAGTTGTAGTGATGACAAAAAAATTCTTATTTGGGATATTGATAGCGGACAATGTATGGCCATCTTGGAAGGACATAATAGTTCTGTGCGTTCCTTATGTTTCAGCCCTGATGAAGAAAAAATAATTAGTGGAAGTGAGGACAATACAGTAAAAATTTGGGATATATATAGTAAAAAATGTATACGAACTTTAGAAGGACACACTAATTGGGTAAGGTCTGTGGCAATTAGTGCAGATGGAAAAATGGTAGCCAGTGGCGGTGACGATCAAACCATTAGATTTTGGGATATCAACACTGGAAATCTTCTAAATATCATTCACGGGCATATTAGTATAATAAGAGACCTAGCCTATAATTCTACTGGAACATTATTGGCTACTGCTAGCGAAGACCAAACAATTAAAATATGGGATATTGATAGTGAGAAGTGCTTAAAAATTTTATACAATCATGCTAGTCGAGTTCAGACTGTTGCCATTAATCCCGACAATAAACTATTAGCAAGTGGCAGTTACGATCAGACTATTAAGATTTGGGATATGTATACAGGACACTGCTGTAAGACATTAGAAGGACATACTGGAGGAGTATCGTCAGTCGCAATTGATACTGAAGGTTTAATTTTAGCTAGCGGTAGCGCAGACGCAACAATAAAAATTTGGAATATTTCTAATGGCAAATGTTTGCGGACTCTTTATGGACATGATAACTGGATATGGTCGGTTGTCTTTAGCAAAGACAGTAAATTAATAGTGAGTTGTAGTGACGATCTTACAATCAAAATTTGGGATCTGAATACAGGAGGATGTATTCGTAGTCTGCAAGGTCACAGTAGTTGGATAAGTTCAGTAGCTATTAGTCTTGACAATAAGATTATCTTTAGCAGTAGTAATGATAGAACAATAAGGGTTTGGGATGTAGATACAGGGGAATGCGTCAATGTTTTACATGATCATCAAGGTGCAGTAAATTCGGTGGCAATTAGTTATAACGGCAAAATATTGGCTAGCGTCAGTGATGATAAGACAATCAAACTGTGGACAACTAATAAGGGAACATTATTGAATACTTTACGAGGGCATACTGATTGGGTAAGCTCTGTTAGATTTAGTCCAGATAATAGAACTTTTGCTACTGGCAGCTTCGATGAGACAATAAAAATATGGGATATTAACACAGGTAAATGCATCAAAACACTAACTAATAGGCTTTATGAAGGTATGAATATTACAAGAACTAGAGGGGTAAATGCGGCGGAAAAAAAGGCGCTCAAGGCATTGGGAGCAGTGGATGGCGAGGAGTTACGGGGCGAGTAGTCTCGCGTCCTAGTGTAAAATCTTGGCAGAACTTAAACTAACATTTGCCAGCTTTTTCAGGACTGAAGGAGACGTTCCACCGGAACGTCTCTACGAACTGGGATAACCCAACATTTTACAGGACTTACGCAAGCACTTGTTGTCATCCTGAGCGAAACGCAGTGTAGCGAAGGATCTCGGAGATTCTTCACTTCGCTGTCGCTCCGTTCAGAATGACAGGATCTCGTCAAAATGCGTAAGTCCTGTTTAGACTAGACGTGGTACAGATCGCAAGCAATCAACCAGACTTGAGATGATAGGATGAACATCAATGGAATTCTATGCAGTAGTTTTAAGGCAAAGTGGTGATTATTGGGTAGCTTTGTGTTTAGAGAATGGGATGGTAGGTCAAGGCTCTAATCAAGAAGAAGCCATTAATAAACTTAAAGATGCCATTGATTCTTGGCAATCTATTCGCAGTCTCGAACCTAATATTTATAGCGCTGCGGTTCCTATTCAAGAATTGCACGAGTTTTTAACAGTAGAGTCGCAAGAGTCAAATGAGGAAATTGAATCTTTGCTTAAGTAATCGACAGATCTGATGGCAATGACATACCGCCCATGTCAGGAGCGCCACCGCCAGCAGGTTTTTACTCGTTCCCAGGCAGAGCTTAGGCTGTTGACTTTGTGCCTTTTTAGGGGTTTTCTGTTCATGCAGTTTCTGATCGGTCGATGGGCTGTTATGACTACCGTTCTAAGTTTCGATCCCCCTAAATCCCCCTTAAAAAGGGGGATTTAGGGGGATTTTCCGGTTCCCCCCTTTTGAAGGGGGGTTAGGGGGGATCGAACACGGTTGTTGCATGAATAAAGTTGCTCAAAAACTCCCAAAGTCAACAGCCTAGGCAGAGCCTAGGAACCAGTTTAAAGTTTTTAAGGGGTGATAAAGCCATTGTTGTTGAAGTTATTACTGCCAACACCATAGGCTTTTTGAGCCGCTTCCAAAGCAGCTTTAGTTTCTATTCCTAAAATGCCATCTAAGGGACCCTTATAAAAACCCTTGGCTTGCAAACGTTTCTGCAAAGCTAATACACTGGATTGATTGGCAGTATTGATAGATGACTGGGATGGCAAGGCAGGCAACGTAGGTAGGGTAGAATTATTTTTAGCAGATGCGATCGCCCTATTGCCCCGATTCATCACTGCGGCTAATGTTCGCGGTCCGGCAATGCCATCTGCCGTTAACCCTTTGCTGCGCTGGAAATTCAGCAGAGCCGCCGTGGTATCAGAGCCAAACAACCCATTGATAGTACCTTTGAAATAACCAAGTTGTTTTAACTGGGTTTGCAGTTCTTGGACTTTGGGACTGCGATCGCCTTCCTGCAAAAATACATTAATCCCATTAGCATTGCCTACCAAATTAGCCGTTTTTTGGGGATTGGCGGCGGATAAATTCTGCTGTTTAGGTTTACTACTGGGAAGGCGCAAAGCTGACTCGGTTTGCGCTCCCACTATCCCATCGGCAGTTAATCCCTTTGCTGCCTGAAAGCGAGTTACCGCCGTTGTCGTCAAAGTCCCAAAATAGCCTGTCACCTTCGCCGAAAAATAGCCCATTTGCCGCAATCGTTGTTGCAACGCCGTCACTTCTGCACCGCTATCTCCTTCCCGGAGTGCGGCTGCCGCTGGATTGGCAATATTCAAAGCGCCCAATCCCAGAGTTACAGACAACAAACAACTGCCCGCCGTAGTATAAAATCTTTTCTGGTCAATTCCCGCAAATGGATCGTAAGTATTTGCACCCAGGAATGGATCGATATTTGCGGGAGCCTCATAGGATAAGGCTAGATGTAGATAAGCAAGAGATTCCACCATTCCACGACCACGTTTAAAATTCTAGGATACACCAAGTTTAGCTTGTGATGTTTGGTAATCTCCTCTCGTTGGTGGGGGAACACCAAAATATCAACTTTCCGCAAACTAGCTGATATTCGGGGCAGAGTTTAAGGCTCTCCAAGTAGTTAAATCAACAACTCCCGTGGGATCTAGATTGTAATACTCCTGTAAATCCATCACTGCCTTTCTAGTGCTGTCCCCAAAAAATCCAGTATTGGGAACATAGTAGCCTTTGGCTGTTAACAATCGCTGCAAGTAGCTAACTTGATCTCCTCGGCTGCCCTTTCGCAGTATAGGCAAACCACCTGCTCCTGAAATTGGTATTACCCCTTGCCCTGTACAAAGACTAACTTGTTGAGATAGGATTCTTTGGGTTTGAAAATCGGCAATGCCAGTAGCATAGAGATTATTGTCGCGTTGGAATTGCCGAATCGCCATCTGGGTGGCTCGGTCATAGCAGCCTGTGGGAGAACCTTGCAAGTAATTCAGCGAGATTAAATATCCTTGCAAAGTTACCACGTCTAAACCGCGATCGCCAACTGGCAAAGAACAATTATTGGGTGGTGAAGGGTAGGGTTCGTAAAAGCGACTTCTCGAAATGCGATTGTTTTCTCCAAAAGGGGGGTGAATAGGAAGTTGTGGCAATACAATACTGCTAACATCAACAGTTGATGCTGGGTAGCCATAGTTAACCAAAGCAATCCAAGTTGTTTTATCGGCGACTCCAGTCACTACTAAGCGATGCTCCCGTTGAAACCTTCTCAGTTCTGCTTCAGTAACTATATCGAAGTCCTCGTTTAATGTTGGTTGAGTGTAACCATTCACTGCTAGCCACTGTTTTAGCTGAAGGACAGCTTGGCTGTTGTCTCCCCGCTGTAAAATGGGGTAGTAGTTATAGGGCTGAGGTTGTCCGGGATTGTAATAGATGCTGCGACCAAACAAACGATTATAAGTGCTTGTTCCGACAATTCCATCCGCTTTTAGCCCCTCAGCACGTTGAAAGCGCTTTACAGACTTCTCGGTAACACTTCCAAAATAGCCAGTAGGCGTAGTCTCAAAATACCCTAATTGCCGCAAGCGTTCTTGAACTTTCGTCACATCTGAGCCACTCTCGCCACGCTGGATGGCGGCTGAAGCTTGGACGGCAATGCTCAAAATTCCCAAACTTAATGCGATAGATAAGAAATGGACAAAGGCGCTGGTAGAAAGCTTTGACCAGTTTACCCCCGATAGTGGGCGATCGCTACTGGTATCTACTCCCTCGTAAACTAAGGCCAAATGAAGATAGGCAAGCGAATCCATAAATTTCCCCGACAAACCTCTACTTTAATTTATCTGGGAAATTTCTCCATTTTTATGCGGCGATACACATAACTTAATCAGGATTTACCGAACTGGGGGAAAAATACTATAATTTACGGTTATGAATGGAGAGCGATCGCCTTAATTAGGGTTGGCTGAATTAATGACTCCTAGAGTGGGAGAACTGGCACTAGCATAGGCTTTAATTGGAATACGACCAGCATGATAGGCGAGTCGTCCTGCTTCCACCGCTAAACCCATTGCCCTGCCCATAGCAACTGGATTTTCGGCTTGGGCGATGGCAGTATTAATCAACACTGCCGCTGCCCCTAATTCCATTGCTTGGGCTGCTTCGCTGGGCGCACCAATCCCCGCATCCACCACCACCGGAATACCCGCATTCTCAATGATAATTTGAATATTAGCTGTATTTTTGATGCCTTGTCCCGAACCAATGGGGGAACCCAAGGGCATCACTGTGGCACAACCAACATTTTCTAACCTTTTCGCTAACACCGGATCGGCATTAATATAGGGTAGGACGGCAAACCCTTCTTTAACTAACTGTTCGGCGGCAATTAAGGTTTCAATTGGATCGGGTAACAAATATTTAGCATCGGGAATCGCTTCCAACTTGACAAAATTATTATCTTCTTGCCCCAACAATTTTGCCATTTCCCGCCCTAAACGAGCTACTCGAATTACTTCATCAGCAGTTTGACAGCCAGCAGTATTAGGCAACATCCACAACTTTGTCCAATCTAAGGCTTCTGCCAATCCTTCATGCCCTGGAGCATTGGCTTGCATCCGGCGCACGGCTACAGTGACGATTTGGCAACCGCTCGCCGCAATACTTTGGCGCATGGCTGCCATATCGCGGTATTTGCCTGTACCAGTCATTAAACGGGAATGGAAGGTTTTGCCTGCAATGGTTAACAAATCTGAGGCCGGAGTAGGTTGAATCTCAGAAGGAGTTTGCCAAACTAGGGTAGCATTAGGGCGATCGCTCATTTTTTGACCATTCTCCTGATTAGTTGGGGCGGGATGAAAAAATCTGGCATAGTGAAAGCTATCTAGGAGCGGATGAGTTTTTTGCTGCCAAATTAGATCGGCGAGCAGGGTTGCCGTGGCAGGAGCTAGTAAAATACCATTGCGGTAATGACCTGTGGCTAAAGTTAAATTATCGCAGGGGCTAGTTCCCAAAATCGGTAGTTCATCTGGAGTAGCGGGACGAAATCCCCACCAAAATTCTTGGATAGGCCAATTTTGGACGGCGGGAAATAAGCGAATGGCTCGCTCCAATAGATCTCGGACTCCTAATGGGGTATTCTGGGAAGTAAAGCCGACATTTTCGCTAGTAGCGCCAATAATTAGACGACCATCGCGGCGGGGAACGAGATAAGTGCGATCGCCAAATAAAACTCTTTGTAAAGGCAATTCTTCCTGCCAGCCGGACATCTGCACTGCTGCCATTTGCCCTTTAATGGGATAAACCGGAATCAGCAATAAGTCTTTTGCCCAAGCACCAGTGGCTAAAACATAATGTTCGGCTTGCCAATCTCCCACCGTAGTTTGCAGGCTGGTAACTTTCCCCTGTCGTTGCTGAATTGCCTGCACCGCCACGCCATCTCGGAGATTTACCCCCAAATCTTGCACTGCCACCCGCAATGCCTGCATTAATGCCCGATTATCTACTTGGGCATCTTCGGGAAACCAATGCGCTCCAGCAATTTCTGGGTTTAATCCTGGTTGCAACAGGTTGAGGGTTGTTTTCTCTAACCATTCTTCCCCCACTTCAGTTTTCTCAAAGACTGGGGCTAAAATTCCACAAGGCCAATAGCCCACATCAATCCCAGTAATTTCTTCTAATTTGCGAGTCCAGTCTGGATAAAGGGAGCGACTGTACAAGCATAAATCTCGCATTGCGCCGGGAGGGATACCTTCGGCTTGGGGGGCTAACATTCCAGCGGCGGCAAAGGCTGCTGCTGCTTTGTTTTCCCTCGATAAAATGGTGACAGATGCTCCCCGCAACCGTAACTCTAGGGCTAGGGAGAGGCCAATTATACCGCCACCGATAATCAAAATATCACTTGCTGCGTTCATCAAAAAAAGGCTTTGCGGCTTACCACCGGGCTGAAGGGGGAGACTGAGTAGTTGTAGGGGTGGGATTGCTAGCGCTGGGAGAAGGGGTGTTTGTCGCAGTGGGTGTTGATGAGTTATATGGTTGACTCCTGGCAACACCTTGAGGGGAAGAGGAATTTTTCAAGGCGCTGGAACTGTTTTTGAGGTTAATCTGCTGACTGCCAAAAGAATTAGGGTGCAGTAATGTTACTGCCAAGATGATGATCCCAAGTCCCATCAAAATCCCGGAAATTAGTTTGTTTCCTAGCATTTTATTTTATAAATAGGGGCAGGTTCGCTAGAATTTTGGCATAGTTCATATCTGGGTGAACCTGCCCCCTACCTCGACATTAAGGTTAATCAGACACTATGTTAACGCAAGTTCAGCGCGGCAGGAGAACCCAAACGATTCTGGTGGTCACCACAAACGATCTCATCCAATCGCTGAAGATACTGCCCAGTGCTTGAACCGGAGGGTTGAATTTTTTGCAGGAGGCAATTGTCCCCGTCAGTCCCAGACCATAGGTTCCACCGCCTTCGGCCTTGGTTTTACAAGTATTGTCTTTGCTCCATTTACCATACAGCCAACCATTGCTGTCAGTGCCGAATTCGACGATAACGCCGGGGTTCTTGGCTGTGAGATATTGTTGGGAATAGGAGAACTCGGGCGCAATGCCCAGAAATGTATTTTGGTTCCAGTCTAGGGTCGTGTAATTGTTTCGGATCAGAGCCTGGGCTTCTTGAATCTGCATCCCCCGATACCAGTAGCGAGCGTTTTCTGCCCACTCGTCATGGGTGACTAAGCCGTTTCTAGTTAGCTTCATCTGTTTATTCGTGGTGTTTTTCTCGTCCAGCACAAGAGCGCCCTTGTTGACCAATTCGACCAGTCCTGTAAGCTGGTTTTTTTCCAATGTTTTGATGATTTCAGCTTTCGACATATTTTCCGCACTAGCAGATTCGGCTGAAAATAAAATCATCAAGACAAGCAAGAAAATGACCAAGTATTTTCTGACCATAGTTCACACTAAAAAATTGAGTTCATTCTAATAGTACTGCATAGTGGGTGTGAATCATTTGTACAAATCTTTAGGGGTAGCGCTAAAATAACTACTTCATTAAATCGGGGCAAACACGGGGGGATTGCCCCTCGCACTATATAAAACAATGGGGGAGCGATCGCTCCCCCTGCTGTTCTAAAAAAGGTTTTAATCAGGTTGGTAAATATTTCTGCACCACATCCCACCCGGTCAGTAACACCCACAGGCATCCGACCAAAAGTAAAATATTTGTGCCAACGTGGACTGGACGCGCCCAAGGACGCTGGGGGCTGATTTGGAGAGCGATCACGGCAGAGAATAACACTAAGCCTACCACAGTTACTCCAGCCACCAGGTGGATCGAATGACCTAGGGAGCCGTAATGTCCCAATGTGCCAACAATGCCCACTCCTAGCAGTAGTAGCACTAAGGTGACTAAAATCCCGCCGATAATATAGTGCAACGGCTTTAACCACTGCGGACGGGGATGCCCCAGTCTTCGCAGAGAGAGCATCCCTATCCCCGTTACTCCTAGGATGAAGTAGGACAAGAGGGTAAAACCCATCGACCAAGCGGCGATTTTCCACAGCCAAAGGAAGGAAGGAAGATCCAAAGTTATTTAATTAGGTGTTGTCAACTTGCCATTAAAAGAATTTTATCATCCAGCCA
Organism: uncultured cyanobacterium; assembly: GCA_936920195.1. GTDB lineage: Bacteria > Cyanobacteriota > Cyanobacteriia > Cyanobacteriales > FACHB-T130 > CAKZHE01. Next base: position 34,530 of record CAKZHE010000064.1, read on the forward strand.
ATAATTTAGCTGTTATGCCGTGGCTAAGGTTTCCGCAAATTCTCGGTGTTTATGGCGGGAGTTTTCAATTTTTTTTGACTTGCTATCAATTTTTTCTGGTTCGGGAACAAAAAGCACCGGGGCGGGATCGCTTTCAACAACTGACAGGCGATCGCAAGGAATTGTATCAGAAATAATCGCGCTGGCCATCATCCCAGTATGAATTTCTAATTGCGCCTCTGGTAAGGCTTCAAATACTAAGCGTTGACCAGGAAAAACTACTCGCTCAAAGTACCAATTTGGAATATTGGTGATCCGAGCAATTTGCATCTGGCTGGTAGCATTGACATAGCAGCAAAGAATGCTGGTAGATTCGTTGGATGGTAGGGGATCGAGGATTTGAGCCATAACTGCTAAGGAGCTTCAAGCCGCACTAGAGGACTACATATAAAACTTAACATCTCGCGATCCCCGCTGACTGTAAACTCGACTACCAACTAAAGTTATTTTCAGAAATTAATTTTTGTTTAAACGGAATAGGGCTTGGGGAATAGGCAATTGAAAGTTTCGATGGTTGTAAATATAGGGATAAATCGATTCGGATTTTGCCCTATTCCCTATGCCTTAAGAGTTGTGTTCCGAACTTTGGATTTGCAAAGATTTCTCAAAAGCCATTCTTTGTTCAGCGTTGTGGAGAAAGTAGCCGCTAATCATGGCAGAAGCTAACAATCTGCCCAGATTCTCCCGACTGGTACTGACACTAATGCCAAAATGTTCTGAAGGCAAATTTCCTAACAAGCCCACAATATTACGTTCCATAACCTGAAAAACTTCAGTTGAGGATGGTTTAGACAGTTGGGCGATGGTTTCTGGACTCATGGACTGGACATATTGCCAGAGTAGGTTGCCACCTTCAGCATCGCTTTCAAAAAATTCTGAGACGCGATTTGATGAGTTGTTCACCTTATACCTCCCTATTTTCTACCCTTAGCTGCTCTCGGTTGGATTCTCAGAGAGCCACCGTCAGAGCAATGACTTTTGCTAGTTGACTGAGAAGCTCAATCCGAGAATTGTTAAAATCTGTATAACTAATTTAACATTCTGTCTTTGGTAGTCCAGTGAAAAGAACCGAACTCTCAAGGGGGGGATGCTCCTCCCATTCGCCGAGAGTCCGGTAGTCTAGTCCGGGGCGAATTAACTAGCCAGATATTCCCGCATATCAGCTTTACGCTTGCGAAGTTTGGAAAGGGCTTCCCGTTCGATTTGTCGCACCCGTTCTCGGCTAATATTGAGGCGATCGCCTATTTTCGCCAGAGTTAAGGCTTGTCCATCTGCTAATCCGAACCGCAATGCCAGCACTTCCCGCTGTTGGGGGGTGAGTTCTGCCATCAATTGTTCTAGATCCATTTGCAGGGAGGATTGAGCGGTAAACTCTTCGGGAGAAGTCCCGCTATCTTCCAAGAGATCTCCTAATTCGGTATCCTGATTATCTCCGACGCGCAAATCCAATGAAAGTGGCTGACGCGCCCTTTCTAAATATTCCCGCACTTGCTTGGTAGTTAGATCTAGTTCTTGGGCTAGTTCTCCTACGGTAGCGGCTCGCCCTAGTTCTTGGGCTAGTTGGCGCTGGGCTTTCTTAATTTTATTCAGTTTTTCGGTGATATGAATTGGTAAACGAATGGTACGACCTTTTTCGGCGATCGCGCGAGTAATTGCTTGCCGAATCCACCAATAGGCATAGGTGGAAAAGCGATAACCTTTGGAAGGGTCAAATTTTTCTACTCCCCGCTGCATTCCAATTGTACCTTCTTGGATTAAGTCCAACAGGTCAACATTGCGCTTAATGTATTTCTTGGCGACGGACACCACTAGCCGCAGGTTAGCTTCTACCATTTTGCGCTTCGCCATTTCCCCTTCGGCGATCGCTCGGTGCAAATCTTTTTCTTCGATGGCGGCTGCTTGCGCCCATTCGGAAATGGTTGGTTCGCTGCCTAGTTTGTCTATCAGAGCGTTTTTGACATCCTGCAATATGGTTAAGCGCTGTACCTGCTTGCCAAACAAAATTTCTTGTTCGTGGGTGAGCAAAGGCACTCGTCCGATTTCTCGCAGATAGGTACGAACTAGGTCTGTGGAGGTTTGAGCAGTTTTCATAGCGCTGATTCTTGAGTCAGGATGAGTTTTAGCCAGATTACTTGGTTAGAAGTAACTGCGGATTTTACAAAACCGTTATCATAAAACTTCTTATATATTACCCACTTTTTGTTAATTTTTTTAACTTTTTTTTAATTTTATCTCCATTCTCTTGCCTAAGTGCATCATTTAGTGCCTAAGCTTAGTTAGAGCTTGTTCTGAGCATACCCAGGAATTAATGGAAAAAGTGCATCCTGGACAACAAAATCACAGAGTCTTTACAATTGGCGATGCTGCCGATCTAGTTATGGGGTATGGAGTGTAAGACCCCATCGGGTTAAATTCTAGCCATGAGAGCAATTAAAGCCAAGTTTTGGATCTTAACATAGATTCGCCACAAAGTTCTGCCATCAGGATAAGAAAAACCAATTGCCAATAGTGCGATCGCGAATGGGATGAGATCGCGATCGCACCAAATTAGATTAGTCACAAGCGAGAATACAGATCGGAAAATTTTTTTACCTTACTGGGATCGTAAGGGTAGATTTTAGCTTCGTCCTCACCCATCGGAGAGAGAGCAAGATTTCAACCGCGACTCAAACGTAGTCTTGAAGGAGAAAATCAGGTGCAACGTGCTTTAGCCGCTTATGCTTCATTGAAAGGTGCGATCCGAAAAATGAATTCTATATCATTCCACATTCCAGGGATATCACTGGGAATTGTGGCGGCAATGCTATTTTTAACCCTTTTAAGCTCGTGCGCGATTGCACCAAAATCCTTAAATTTCTTGAATTATCATGCTTTCGTAAATACAGCAGCAGTGGCGGCTCCTTATGGCTTACCTTTTTGGACATTAGTAATTGTCGAATCGGGCTTTCTTTATCGACTAGAGCAACTAAAACCTTTCAATGCCATATTTGCAGCATTTACAGCTAATGTATTTGCTTTAATTGCCGGAGTTTTTATATTATTCGTCTATAGATTTTTTTATTTGTTATTCTTCTCAAAATATGATTTTTTTATCTCCTTAATTCCTGCCGCTAATATATTTGCTGTTTGTTTCGGGTTGATGCTGAACAGTTTTTGTCAACGAACGGGTTATCTAGCCATTTTTAGAAATTGGAAGTTTCAGCCCCAAATTCCATTAATAGCTACAGCAATCTTTTGGGGATGGAGTATTTTAAATCTTTGGCTAGTACAAATAGTTGTCACTACACCAGATCGGCTATATGCGATCGCTGCTATCCCCGCTTGGATTGGCACGGCTAGCATTATTCTCAACGGGTTTATTTTCAACCTAGTAGCAAAAGGTTGGATAGTCGCCGCTCAATTACCTCAGCACAACCCAACTTTAGCCGAAACTGCGATCTCGATGAATGTTTGGTCATATCCTATCCTGGCTGTAGCAGTTTTCCTCGCCCCGCCATTTTAGAAGTGGCAGCTTCACTCATTTCATTTGGATGGAAAAATCAAATGCAATTCATTTTCTCGCAAATTAAAAAAACTAACTTGGTTTACCTTGCAACCATATTGCTAGCTGTTTTAGTACCAATTTCAGTATTAGCTTGTAAGGAATCAAGTTCAAATTCTATCCCAACCCCAATATTCAACAATGCCTTGAATTTATGGCTCTATCCTATCTCGATCAATTGGCTGCTAGTTTTTTCCTTAAGTACCCTGCCTTTTTGGACTTTAGTTTTTGTGGAATCTCTATTTCTATATAAGCGAGAGCAAGTGCCATCCGTTGATGCACTGCTTACTGCAATTTACGCCAATACATTTGCTTTAATTTCCGGGGGAATTTGGACGGTGATATATCTGTTTGCAGACAAAGATCTTGGAAAATCAGTTATTTCTTCGGGATTAATGAATGCCAGTGGAATAATTGCAGTTTGTTTTTGGTTAATGTTGCGGAATTTTTGCCAACAAACGGGTTGTTTAGTAATCTTGAGGAATTGGCATTTTTATCAACATATTCCTTTAATTGCCGGAATAACCTTTTGGGGATGGAATATTCTGAATTTTTGGCTAGCCGGAATAGTAGTTTCTACCCCAACCGCCCAATATGCGATCGCCTCTATCCCCGCTTGGATTGGCACTGCTAGTATTATTCTCAACGGGTTTGTTTTCAACCTAGTGGCGAAAGGTTGGTTAGTTGCCTATCGCTTGCCCAAACCAAATCCCACCTTAGCCGAAACTGTCATCTCCATGAGTGTTTGGTCCTATCCTATCCTGGCTGTGGCGGTTTTCCTCAAACCACCATTTTAGAGAAAGGCGATCGCTCTTGAGTACAACTTTACCCGATCAACTTGTACAGCAAAAGTGGCTGATTTCATCCAATAATAAAGATAAAATCAACCACTTTCATTTACAATCTGTCTTAGGATAAATCAAAGGTTGCCAAAAGCAATGGTCTAGGGCATTGGTCTAGAATTAGGCGGGTTCCCATAAATCCAAGCGCTAGGAACCCACAAGTTTCGTCCTTTAATCTTGAACCAACGAGCATCTGGTGTCCCTAACCACATATCAGTGCCGACTTCCCCATAAGCCCAAGCGTCAAACTGGAGAGTTTTGCCATAAGGTTCATTAAACGGACTGCGATCGCTAAACTGACGACTGTAGCGCAGGTTAATCCCCTGTCTTGGTCCCACCCAACCATTAAAGTTAACCCAATTAATAGCTGGAGGCGGAGGATTTCCCATTGCCAGAGCATTGTAAACATTCAACCGTCCCCCGGTAAGGGTTGTGCTTCCCAGCGCTGCCACTCGATCGACACTATTTAATAACTTACTTTTTACTTGTGCCACCGACTGATTGGGATTTTGGGCAAACAACAGTGCTGCGGCTCCAGCCACATGAGGAGCCGCCATCGATGTACCACTAAGGAAGCCATAACGACTACCAGGAAGAGTGCTAAGGATATTCACCCCAGGAGCAGCTAAATCTACTGTATTGCGACCGTAGTTAGAAAAATTAGCCAAGCGGTCATTATGGTCAGTTGCCGCCACAGAAATCACATTGGGTAAATCGTAGTTGGCGGGGAATGAAGGCCGCCAATCATTATTGTTAGCCGCATTGCCTGCTGCTGCCACAAACAGCACTCCTGCTGAATTCGCCCGACTAATAGCATCGTACATAGCTTGGGAATAGCCGCCGCCACCAAAACTGGCATTAATTACATCGGCTCCCATCCGAGTAGCATAGTCAACTGCTCTTACCCCATCCATCGTAAAGCCTGAACCATCTCTAGCTAGGAACTTTAAGGGCATGATGCTAACATTAGGGCTAACTCCAATCACCCCCAGAGAATTATTCCCCACTGCTCCAATTGTTCCGGCAACGTGGGTTCCATGTCCGTTGTCATCCATGGGGTTGTTGTCGCGGTTGGCAAAGTCATAACCTACAATGTCATCAACAAACCCGTTACGGTCGTTATCAATGCCATCTCCAGCAATTTCTCTGACATTGCGCCAGATATTAGCGGCTAAGTCCGGATGTCTGTAGTCCACTCCACTATCAATTACGGCCACTGTGACAGATCTGCTCCCAGACTGAATTCTCCAGGCTTCTGGGGCATCAATATCCGCATCAAAACGACCGCCTGTTTGACCAGTATTATTCAATCCCCAAAGTCGGCTATATAGGGGATCGGCAGATTCAACTGATAATTTATAGTTCAGTTCTAGACTATCAATATTGGAGTCCTGGGCAAGATTGGCACGGATTTGCTGGAGGTCGGTATCAGGGGAAAACGTTAAAAGCTGCCACTCTCCTGATTCTTGGATTGATTCAGAGGCGATCGCTCCGTGGGATTGAATAATACTGTTAATGTCAGCATCAGGCTTAAATTTGACCAGAATTTCCCCAGGTTTGTATTCTTGCCCAGTTAGGGGGTCAACTGGTAGAGGTTCCCCAATCTCTGAGCAATCAGGAGGATAGTCAATGGGATCGGCTGGTGTAATATGAGCTAGTAACTCTCGTCCGGCATCGGTATCGCGCCAATCATGGGCGGGATCGATTAGATCGTCCATCAATGCCGCATTTCCAGTTGCACCCCGTACTTGAAAAATAATGTCGTTGTAGTCGCGGTCTGTACCTGTGTCTACCCGCAAGTCTTCCATCACAAAGGTACTGCCATCCCCGGTAACATCGGCAATTTGACCAATGTGCAGACCATATTCTGGGTTAGCGCTTGCCATGGAAAACAGAGGCAGCTTGTCAGGATCGAGAATACCATTGGCAACTTGCTCAACTGTGCCATTGGGAATCAGCATCACTCCAAAGCGAGTTCCCGCAGTCATTTCAAAGGTTTTTACCCCTTGATATTCGCCATAGTTCCAGTCTTGTTCGCCTAAAGCAGCAGAGAATTTAGCCCCTTCGCTGGGGTCAGCAATCACCACATAGCCGTCTGGGGAGTTGCTTAAAGCTCTGGTAGCAGCGATTTGGATGAATTCAGGGGAGCCAGGTTGGGCATCAATCCCTTCTAGATTAAAAATGGCTAGTTCCCCTTGGTAGCCGCCACCATCGAATAGAAAGTCAATGCTGACTTCACCATTTGCCCCCACAGTAAAGTATCCCGATTCAAATTCCCAGTTGTTAGCATCAGGTACGGTTTCAGCGGCATCAAAGGCAAAATTTATGTTGTCATACCAGTTAACATCCAAGTCATCAATTACAGTGGGATCTGGTATTTCTATATCAACTAAACCGCTGGGGGTCAGGATTGGTTCGAGGATAAAGGCTTTTAAAGGCGAGGAAACGCAAGGAATTTGCCCTTGGAAACCTTTGGGTGCGGGACGCTTTTTGGTAAAGAAGTTCAATAGACTCATATACACCCTAAGCTCTTGGCCTAGAAATTAAGATATAAATATGATATCTTATATGTCATTTGCGTCAAGCGATATAAAAGCATTTTATTTAAATTTCAAAAACACCGTAGATTTACGGAAAAACCAGGGCGATCGCTGTCCTAAAATAAAAGTTGATACCTGCCCAGGTTGCCAATCAACCGAGTAAATCTACTTATCCAGCCCATGACTCAAACTGTTTGGATTGCTCGCCACGGCAACCGCATCGACTTTGTTAACCCCAATTGGTTTGTGACTGCCGAGCGGCGTTACGATCCGCCCCTTTCTGAAGATGGTACAATCCAAGCACAGCAATTAGGACAGCGCCTGAAATCAGAAAAAATCGTCCATATTTTCGCTTCCCCTTTTTTGCGAACAGTCCAAACCGCCAATCAAGTCGCAGAAGCCTTAGACTTACCCATTAAAGTGGAAGCAGGTTTAAGTGAATGGCTCAATCCCGAATGGATGACAGTTGCACCAGAAAAACTGACTTTGGCAGAGTTGCACCAGCAATTCCCCAGAATTGACCTCAACTATACATCCCGCATGATCGCCCAGTATCCTGAAAATGGCACCCAGGCATTGCAGAGATCTGGCAAAACTGCCAAACTTCTTGCCGATGAGTTTCCCACAGATATTTTGCTAGTTGGTCACGGACAATCAGTTTTAGGTGCAGTAATGGGATTGTCAGATGTTACCGTCGAGCCAAACATTCATGTGGCGCTGTGTAGTTTATTTAAAATGGTACGACACCAAAAAAAATGGGTGATGGAACTAAATGGCGATACTTCCCATCTCAGCCAAACTGAACAAGTGACTCGATTTAATTAAATTCTCTATTCTCTCTTCCCTTTCTTCCCTATTCCCTTTCTTCCCTATTCCCTCTCTTCCCTCTCTTCCCTCTCTTCCCTGTTCCCTGTTCCCTATTCCCTGTTCCCTATTCCTATTCCCTCTCTTCCCTCTCTT